>DATGEP010000096.1:0-73910 GCA_035310125.1 Ktedonobacterales bacterium | reverse complement strand
GCGCGAGGACCCGAATGGTGGAGAGCGTGCCGACGCAGACACTGGCGCGCATGATACTGGCCACACATCATGAGAGGAACCGTGTCATGCCGGAAGTGATCGCGCTCATCACCGTCGCCAGTCTGCTGTTCAGCGGAATAGCGGTTGCATGCCTTCAATACTTGCTTGTGCGTCGCGGCCACGAGCAGCTTCGCTCGCGCACCGCTGTAGGAACTTTCGTATTCATCGCCTCGTTCCTCGCTGGATTGGGACTCGCGGCCACTTACGTCCTAGACCGTTCCACCTACCCATGGGCCGGTGCGGTAGGTCTCATGATATCCGCGCTAGGGCTGGCCATATTTGTCGTGCCGCTCCACCGGCGTGGTCAGCGTGTGGGCTTCCTGGCGATGGCCGTAGTCGTCTTCACATTTGGTACGGCATTCTTCATGATAGGGCGCGCGCTCCCGACCGATACGCCGATACTGTACCTCGTCGCGGCACTGGCGCTCATGGTCGTGGGCACGCTGCATCAGGGATCTGTAATTGAGACGAAGATGCGGCAAGCGGGTAAATTTGTCGCGTCGTCGGTCAGCTTCGACGCGCACCGCATGCGTCTCAGTCGTTTCCTTCTCGCCATTGCGTGTGGTGTTCTGTTGGTGGCAGATAGCACCGGTCTCCTATTTCCGCGTGCCTCGTTGCTCCAAGCCGGAATGGTTAGTGTGGGTATCCTCTGCGCTGGCGCGTCATTTGCCTGTTTCCTAATGCAATATGCTCGCCCCTGGCTGGCCTAGTCCTCGCCTCACTCAACCCTCCTCATCCATGCGATAAAATAGAAGGAATGCACAGCGAGCTAATCCACACGCGGCAAGGGGAGCAACCACCATGAGTGACACCACCATTCCGACCAGTACCACGACCACCATCGTGGACCTGTTTGACAGTATGGCATACGGACCCGCGCCCGAATCCGCCGCTCCCGCGCGCGACTGGCTCGCCGCGCACGGCCCACACCTTGGCCTCTACATCGGCGGCGAGTGGCGTGCGCCATCCAGCGGCGAATACTTCCCCAGCGTCAACCCCGCCACCGGCCAGCCGCTCATCGAGGTTGCCCAGGCCGCCAGCGATGACGTGGACGCCGCAGTCGCCGCCGCCCGCGCCGCCTTCCCTGCCTGGAGCGCCACCCCCGACCATGTCCGCGCTCGCTATCTATATGCCCTCGCCCGCCAGATCCAGAAGCATTCACGTTTGCTCGCCGTCCTCGAAAGTCTCGACAATGGCAAGCCCATCCGCGAGACCCGCGACATAGACATCCCCCTCGTCGCGCGCCACTTCTATCACCACGCCGGCTGGGCGCAGCTTCTCGCCGACGAGCTGCCGGATATGCGCTCCCTTGGCGTCGTCGGCCAGATCATCCCCTGGAACTTCCCGCTGCTCATGCTCTCCTGGAAGATCGCCCCGGCGCTGGCCACGGGCAACACCGTTGTCCTCAAGCCCGCCGAGTTCACCTCCATCACCGCCGTCGCTTTCGCCGAGATCGTCCAGAGCATCGGCCTGCCGCCTGGCGTCGTCAATATCATCACCGGCGACGGCCGCACCGGCGAGCTGATCGTCAACCATCCCGACGTGGACAAGATCGCCTTCACTGGGTCTACCGACGTAGGCCGCGCCATCCGGCGTGCCACCGCCGGCACCGGCAAACGCCTCTCCCTTGAATTGGGCGGAAAGTCCCCCTTTGTCGTCTTCGACGATGCCGACCTGGATAGCGTTGTGGAAGGCGTCGTAGACGCCATCTGGTTCAACCAGGGGCAGGTCTGCTGCGCCGGCTCGCGGCTGCTCGTGCAGGAAACGATCGCCGATGCGCTGCTCGCGAAGCTCCGCGCCCGTATGGAGAAGCTCCGTGTGGGCGATCCACTGGATAAGGCGGTGGATATCGGCGCCATCATCGCGCCCGTCCAGCTCGAAAAGATCCAGCGCCTCGTCGCGCAGGGCGTCGCCGAGGGTGCGCACTGCTGGCAGCCATCGTGGTCCTGTCCCACCGACGGCTACTTCTATCCCCCGACACTCTTCACCGAAGTTGCGCCTTCCTCCACCATCGCGCAGGTGGAAATCTTCGGCCCGGTCCTCGTCAGCATGACATTCCGCACGCCCGCCGAGGCCGTCGCCCTCGCCAACAACACCGCGTATGGCCTCGCCGCCAGCGTCTGGAGCGAGAACGTCAACCTCGCCCTCGATGTCGCTCGCAAGATTCAGGCGGGCACACTCTGGGTCAACAGCACCAATCTCTTCGACGCCGCTTCCGGCTTCGGCGGCTACCGTGAGAGCGGCTTCGGGCGCGAAGGTGGCCGCGAAGGTCTCAATGAATATCTCCAGCCCGCCTGGGAATCCGCCCACACGGATGCCACCGAAACGGCGGGAACGCCTGACGAACACGTGGCAGCTGTGCGCGAAAAACCCCTTGCCGCCAACGGCCACACCCGCACCGCCCGCCGTGCCTCAGCCGCCGCGCCGCATGCCGCGCCCACCGGCGATTCCGCGCACGCGAACGGACATGCGAATGCTGCGGCGATATACGACGGCGGCATCGTCATCCCACCGATTGACCGCACGCCCAAGCTCTTCATTGGCGGCAAGCAGGTCCGGCCTGACTCTGGCTACAGCCGCCTCATCCTCGACGCTGCCGGCCAGCCGCTCGGCGAAGTTGGCGAGGGCAACCGCAAGGACATCCGTAACGCCGTCGAGGCCGCGCATGCCGCCCTGCCTGGCTGGTCCGCTACCACCGGCCACGCACGCGCCCAGATACTCTACTACATCGCGGAAAATCTCTCCGGCCGCGCCGCCGAGCTCGCCGCGCGCATCACCGCGCAGACTGGACGCCCGGACGCGGACACCGAGGTCGAACGCTCCGTCGAGCGCCTGTTCACTTACGCCGCCTGGGCCGACAAGTATGATGGCGCCGTGCATTCCACTCTCATGCGCGGTATCACCCTCGCTATCCATGAGCCGGTCGGCGTCCTCGGTCTCATCTGTCCGACCGAATATCCGCTGCTGGGATTCGTCTCACTCGTCGCTCCCGCTGTCGCGATGGGCAACGCCGTCGTCGCCGTTCCTTCAGCGTCGCATCCTCTGAGCGCCACCGACTTCTATTCCATCCTGGAAACCTCCGACGTGCCTGCTGGCGTGGTCAACATTATCACTGGTCCCTGCGATACGCTCGCCAAAGTCCTCGCCGAGCACGACGATGTTGGCGGTATCTGGTCGTTCAGCTCGCCTGATACTAGCCGCCTCGTGGAGCTGGCCTCCGCCGGCAACATGAAGCGCACCTGGGCGCCGCCGCACCCACGCGACTGGCTGGACAGCCGCCAAGGCGCGGGGCATGAGTTCTTGCGTGAGGCCACCCAGGTCAAGAACATCTGGGTGCCGGTGGGCGAATGAACCTCAATGAGCGAGGCGAGGGAGGGGAATGAACACTATGAGGCGCATTCCAGCGAGCCGGAACGTCAAGATCGCGGTGGCTGCCGGGGCCATGCTTGCGCTGGTGATCGGAATTGTGGTCATTCGTCTTGCGCTGTCAGCCTCCCATTCGCCTTCCGCCGGCGTGCATTCACCCACGTCCAGCGCATCGGCTAGCCCGGTTCCCTCGGCGACAAGCAATAAACCCACTGCACAGCCAACATCCAACTCCAGCGGCGCCATTGGAACCTGGGTCAACATCACGCCTCCAGGCGTCTCGCTCGACTTCAACAATCCCCCGAATAATTATGGAACGCAGATTATCCAAACGGACCCCCAGCATTCAGGAACCGTCTATGTTGGGACGTGCTATCAAGGCATATGGAAAACATCCGACGGGGGCACCACGTGGCGCAAAATCAACACTGGCCAAAATGGCGACCAGCTAAACGGGCGCATCTGGGGACTGGCTCTGGATCGGATCAATCCCCAGCTCGTATGGGCCGCCAATGGGGCCGGGGGAGCACAAGGAATCTGGAAATCAACCGATGGCGGTGTAGACTGGAGCTACACCAGCGTTAATACGGTCAATGGGCAAACAATCAGTAACGACATCTATTCCTATACCACCGATCCGTACCAGGCAAATCATGTCCTGGTGACATTTCATACCGGGTGGAACGCCGGAAGGTCGGCCGCTGGCTTCTTGGAGAGCTTTGATGCCGGCAAGACCTGGATCGTTCATCAGCCGCCAGCGGGAAGCGACGCCTCGGCGTCCTACATCTTCTTCTTAGATGACAGCAAAACGTGGCTGCTCACCGAGGGAGAGGGATACTATCGAACGTCTGATGGCGGGGCGTCATGGGCAAAAGTATCGGACGCGCTGCTCGAGCATGGCTCAAATCAAGTCTATCGGGCGCGCAACGGAGCGCTTTATGTTGGAGCCGTCGGAGCGCTCATGCGCAGCACCGACGATGGACGCTCATGGACGGCGGTCGCGCCCACCGGCCACGACGGGTACAACGCCGTTATCGGTGACGGCACATATCTGTACGCGCAAGAAGCCAACACGGCGGGAAACACGGCGGGAAGTCCGCAGCCCTACATCTTCTCGCGCGAAGATGACGGCATCCACTGGCAGGCATACAACGGCCAGACCTTTCGCGATGGCCCCATGAGCATGGCCATTGACCCGGCAACGGGCACGGTGTACTCATCCAATTGGGATACCGGCGTCTGGAAGCTTGTGCCGAAGCACTAAGCGGTGCCCCGTTTGCCGCTACAACTCCCACCGCGCGATCTGGGCGCCACCGTACCCGCGCGACTGGCTGGACAGGTCAAGAACATCTGGGTGCCAGTGGGCGAGTAGCTGCGCGTCACCCCTGCTTGTATCCGAAGCGGCGGAGCAGCGCCTTGCGCTCGGCGATGTCCTGCTCTGTCTCGATGCCTTTGGTGTGAATGCCGTCTATGACACCGAGGATGCCCCGACCCTGCTCGGTCTCCGCGACAATCACCTGCACGGGATTGGCCGACGCGCAATAGATACTGCACACCTCCTGCACCGCGCGCACCGCTGGCAGCACGTTGATCGGGAACGTCTCACGCAGCAAGATCAGGAATGCATGCCCCGCCCCAAGCTCGCGCACGTTGGCCCGCGCGGTCTCGGTTAGCTCGGGATCGGTGCCGCTCCAGCGCACCAGCGCCGGGCCGGACGATTCACAGAACGCCAGTCCGAATTTGATGCCGGGCACGCTGCCCACCAGCGCTTCGTGCAGATCCTCCACCGTCTTGATGAAGTGCGCCTGCCCCAGGATGAGATTCACGTCTTCCGGCTTATTGATCGAGATCACCTTGAGATCCATGGCTTTGCCTCCGGTGTCGTAATTTCCGTGCCGCAGTCCAACTCATGCCAGCCCGCCAAAAAGCACGCTTGCCCGTGACACGCACTAGCCAAACGTGTACCACCTGGCTCGGTGCCGGCGGCATAGGCGCCACTGGCCGCCCACGATCCACACAAGAAGGTGTGGGAATGCTGAGGTGTCATACCTCCCATAGGCAGCTACTCCTCTCGGAACCTGGTTGCGTGTACCGACATGGCTATCCCGGAGGAACACGCATGAGATGCCGGGCAAGCCGCCTATCACACGACCCTGTTCAGAACTACGCGGTAATCGGTCGTGAGGTTTCGCACGCACAGCCAGTCAAGGTGGGAGCCTGCCGTAGCACGCGATGGCCACACCATTGCCGCGCGAGAATTGTGCCGCCGCATCTGGTCGAGCATGTCGCGTGAAGCCGTCCGTTCCCGCCTAGCTGTCCCGCGGGATGCGCGTTAAGGAACATCCTGGCGAATACCTCGCACTCGTGTACAGAACGATGCCCCGCAGGCCGCAGAAATCCGGCTTTCGGGGCATCGCGCGCCGCTGCCAGATGCTCGCTTGGCTGAGCGAAAGCGCCGCCGCGGCTGCCGGCTGCTGGGACACGTTATCATGCATAAGAAATCTCACATCTGCTTCCAATAGTCATCTCACTCGCCGCTCCTACACTGGACAGCGTGAGAGGTACACGCACGGACGCCGATACGGGGCTAACGGGGCTATGGAATCTGCTGCTTGTGTGCGAAGATGGAGAGCGTCATCGCGACGCGCTCGGCGCACCAGCCGAGCCTGCCCGGTAGACGCGCCTGGTAGACGCACGCTCCAATGCCGCTCACACGATTCCGGCATACAATGCTTCCATACTTACCAGCCAGCGTGTCCGTAGGAGCCATGCACATGCACATGTTGATCGTCGAAGATGAGCAGAAGCTCGCCGCGCTCTTGCGGCGCGTGCTCATGGAGGAGCGTCACGTCGTGGACGTTGCCAGCGACGGACCAGCGGGATTGACGCTAGCCGCGACCGATACGTACGACCTCGTCATCCTCGATCTCATGCTGCCAGGCATGGATGGCCTGGAAATCTGCCGCCGCCTGCGCTCCAGCAACATTCATGTGCCGATCCTGATGCTCACCGCGCGCGGCGCCGTCGAGGATCGTGTCTCTGGCCTGGAGGTCGGCGCCGACGACTATCTTACCAAGCCTTTCGCCATGCAGGAGCTGCTGGCGCGGGTCAAGGTCCAGCTCCGCCGCGGGCGCTCCCCCGTGGCGGAGACGCAGCTCCAGGTGAGCGACCTTACGCTCGATCTCCTGCGCCACGAGGCTCAGCGCGCCGGGCGCGTGATCCAGCTCACCGCCAAGGAGTTCGCCCTCCTCGAGTTCTTGATGCGCCACCCCGGCCAGGTGCTCAGTCGCACACAGATCGTGGATCACGTCTGGGAGTACGATATGGACGCGCTCTCCAACGTCGTAGATATCTACATCCACTACCTCCGCGACAAAGTGGATCGCGGCTTCGCGCACCCGCTCATCAAGACGGTGCGCGGCGTCGGCTACAAGATCGGACAGTGAGCGCTTTGAGCAACCAGACCGCCCAGAACGCTGTGCACTCCATCAAGCGGTGGAACCGGTCCGCGCGCTCCGCGCTTCGGGAGCGGCTCCTCTTGGTCCGGCCTCCGAACGCCACGCGGCGCCTGGATCCCTCGACGCGCCTCTTCGCCCGCATCCGCCGCCACCTGACGCTGCAATATGCCGCCGTGCTGGCGGCCACACTCATTCTATCGGGCGCCCTGCTCTACGCCGGCATGCAGCATCAATTGCTGGACCCAGTGGCGAGCCGGCTACAGCAAGAAGCCCAGCAGGAAACCCAGGAGTGGCAGCAATTCGGTGCTCTCCCACAGCAGTGTCAGGGGCCCCAGGGACACGAGCCGCTCCCCTATCTCGTCTCCTGTTACGACACCCACGGCGCACTGCTGGCCGCCAATCAATTGGCGAGCGCCTATCCCAGTTTCATCGCGCCCTCGCTCGCGCAGACCGCCCTCGCGAATCCCTCGCAGCCGAACATGGATATGGTCTCGGAGCAGGTACGGGTCGGCCCTGAGACGTTGACCGAGACATTTCAGCGCTACACCATCGTCGTATTCGACCCAACCGACCATCGCGTGCTGGGTGTGCTGCAAGTTGGACTCGACATCACCGGCGAAGCTCAAGCGCTGCAAACCCTCTTGCGCCTCATCCTCGAAGTCGGCGCTCTCACCCTGCTGGGATGCGGCATCGGCGGCGCCCTGCTGGCAGCTCGCGCCCTGGCTCCGGCCCGGCTCTCCTTCACACGCCAGCAACAGTTCATCGCGGATGCCTCGCACGAGCTACGCACTCCCATCACCATACTGCGCGCCAACGCCGAAGTGCTGCTCCGTGGACGGAGCCGCCTGGACCCAGACGACGCGCCGCTCCTCGATGATATTGTGACCGAAACCGAGCACATGGGCGCGCTCGCCGAAAATTTGCTCACCCTGGCGCGCCTGGACGCTGGCAGCTCCCACCTCGAACAGGAGATTGTGGATATCTCCGCCGTCGCGGAGGATGTCGCGCGGCGCGTGCGCCCGCTCGTCGAGGAGCAGCGCATTCAGCTCGCGGTTGAGCCGGCCCCGGCCCTCCTGGTGCTGGGCGATTCCGCCCGCCTTAGCGAAGTCGCGCTAATCCTGGTAGATAATGCCATCAAGTACAACCGCCCCGGCGGCTCGGTGACGATTCGGACGTACCGCGACGGGCACCAGGCCGTGTTCGAGGTACGCGATACCGGCGTGGGCATCGCCCCCGCACATCTGCAACACCTCGGCGAGCGCTTCTACCGCGTGGATAAGGCGCGCTCGCGCCAGATGGGTGGCGCCGGTCTGGGCATCTCCATCGCTCGCGGCATTGCCGCCGCGCACCACGGCGCCCTCACGCTGGCGAGCGTCCCCAATAAGGGCACGACGGCCACGCTGGCTTTGCCCATACTAGACGTCGAAGCGGCCGATAAATCAATCGTGTAGATGGTTCCATTCGTCGCTGGCGCCAGCGTCGGCGCGGTGGTCGTCCCTGACCCGCTCGCGGAGGTCGTGCCACTGAAAGGATTGAATATATAGATTGCTGCCGCCGCGACAAATGCTGCCCACAGGAGGTGATGAAGCCACCCATGGGCAGCGGGACTCTACGACCAAAGAAATCGGCTGCGTGCCCCGACGTGCTGGCACGTGGAGAGCTGTCAGCGAACGTCTATGCGCGTCGCGGCGATGCTCCCATCGCTGTTGCGCGTGCCGTCAACGTGTATCGAGCTGCCCACCGTCACAGCGCTCGCGGTGGCAGTCTGGCCCGCATGCGTGTACTGCGTGCTCGCCGTCGTGTGGATCGTCACCGTGCTGCCATCTGGCGCTTTGGCGACGATCGTCTGGCCGCTCACACTGGACACGGTCAGCACACCACACTGCCCTTGCCCGCGCGGGCTTGGTCCACCTGGCTGTGTCTGGGCGCTGTTGGCGCCGCCGGGAGTAACGCCGGCCGCCTGGGTGGTGCCGATTGTCGAGCCGAGCAGCGCGCCTATGCCCAGAGCGAGCGTCAGCGCGAGAGCCAGGCAGGCAACCAGCAGCCACCGGCGCCCATTCCCGCGTGGGCGCGGCGCGAGCGGCGGAGCCTGCCACATCGCCGGCACGTTCCCATAATTGTCCAACGGTCTACCTCCTTCACGGAGACTGATTGGCTGTGACGCGGTTCACTCGCCACAGCCAGGGAATACAATGGGAGGCAGATTGCGACTGGGTGCTTCGTTCAGCCTCCCCCAGCCCACAGCATAGGCGGCCCGCATGGGAGCACGGTTGGAACATTATGTGAGTTTTCTTAGATATCCCTGTGCGTTGGGAGTGTTGGGAGAGTTGGACACTCTGCACGGGTCTCCATCCTGGCGCACTGGCGCCACTGCCGGAGACACGCCGTACTGCACGGACCGCGGCTGCTGGGGAAGCGAAACCGCCCGCCGCGCTCCGGGAGCCATTGGCCCGCGCTGCGCCGTGCCTGCTGAGCTGGCCGGCATCGCGCGAGTTGTGGTCCCGCTCCGCGCCTCGGGGCGCTTGCGCATCCGTGACACGAACAGCGTCCCTACGACGGCGAGGCTGCCAAGGTATAGCGCAAGCGCCCACCAGGTGCGTGTATCGCTGCCGGTGGCGATCCCGTGGACCGTAACCAGCCCATAGAGTGCCAGGGTAAGGACGTGCAGACGCCGCCACACTGCGTAGCCGATGCGCGGGCGCAGCCACGTGCTGATGCCTATCGCGATGCCAAGGTACAACCCAACGATGCCAAAGGCCATCCAGAACGGCCGGTACGAGCTGACGAACGGCAGCAAGATCTCATTCCAGCCAAAGTGCGTGAACGGGTCAATCCAGACCGCCAGGACATGCACCCCCGTAAAGACAGCGGCCAGCAAGGTCAGAAAGTTATGTAATTCGTTGTTGATGATGCGCGGCCACCGGGGCGACTGCAAGCGCAGTGAAAGCATCAGTCCCAGCGCGACGGCCAGCGTCAGCAAGAGGTACGCGGTCAGGCCACCCGCGCGTGCGATATCCCAGGTGACAGCTTCCCAAACACTCATACCCATCTCTCCATTTCCCTTACGAGACACCGGTGCTCGTGACCGGCGTAGAAGCCGAGCTAGCGCTGCTGAAGCTCGATCCTCCGGATTGCTGGGTCACGGAGCCGCCGCTTGACGTCGTAGAGGATGTGCTCGTTGCCGTGGTGCTCGTCGTCGTCGAGGTATGGGCGGCGGCAGTCGCGCTGCTGGTCGCGATGTGGCTGCCCACCGCTATACCAAACATGCCGAAGCCCAGCATGGCGGCAATAGCGGCCATACGCTTCAGCCGCTGCACGATTCGTAGCGCGTCGGCTTTCGAGCGCCTTGGCGCCGCCGCTGGCGTGGGGCGCCGCTGGGCGCCACCCGGAACCGCCGCGCGCTCCGGCGGCGGCTGTCGCCACGTTTCCGGCGGCGGATTCGGTATCTGCAAGTGAGTATTCATGTATCGCTCCAGTCAGGTATCGTTGCTCATCCGTTTGCCGGGCGCTCGCCCAGCGTAATCGTCAGGGTGAGCTGGCTTGTGCCGCGCACCACCGTGACCGTCGCCGGTGTGTTCGGCGACCGGCTCAGAATCGCGCCAGCGAGGTCGTCGTTGCTGGCGACCGCCTGGCCGTCAACCGCCGTGATGACATCGCCAACCTTTAGCCCCGCCTGCTGTGCTGGGCTCTGCCCGGCGGTGTCCTGGCCGAAGCCCGTCACCAGCACACCGCTCGAAACCGAGAGGTTCCCGGCGGCAGCGATCTGCGGCGTCACATCCTCGCCCTGAATGCCCAGATATCCCTGCTTGGTGGCGGTCAGCTTCCCATACTGAATGAGCTGGCTGACGACGTATTCGACACGATTCGCGGGAATGGCGTAGCCGATGCCGTCCGCCGCGGCGCCTGTCTCGGGATTAGTCGCTTCCAGCGTCGGAATGCCCAGCAGCTGCCCTTGCAAGTTGACGAGCGCCCCGCCGCTGTTCCCTGGATTGATCTGCGCGCTCGTCTGGATCAGCCCGGTCAATTCGCCAGCCGGCCCGGAAGGTGCCTCGCTCGCCGTACGATTGAGCGCGCTCACGATGCCGAATGTGGTGGTCTCGCGTAGGCCGAGCGGCGTGCCCACGGCAACGGCAAACTCACCGGCAACCGCTTTGCTGGAGTCGGCAAACGCGATGGGCTGTAAATTGGTTGCCGCGATCTTGAGCACCGCCAAATCGTCCTGCGCGTCCTGGCCCACGACCCGCGCAACGTAGCTCGTCCCATTGGAGAGGGTGACAGTAAAACTGGTGTAGCCCTTCACGACATGGTCATTCGTCACGATATAGCCGTCCGACGTCACGATGACACCAGAGCCTATCGCCTCCTGGCTCCCCGCGACACTGGTGATCTCGACCACCGAGGGCTGCACGGCTTTGGTGACGCTCACCACACTCTGTTGCAGGCTGTTCACACTGGAGGACAGCGTAATGGCAGGCGCGGAAGTCGCACCGATTACGACGGTCCGCGCGGAGGCACCCCTGCCGTTGGCAATGGCCGCGCCCGTAGCGGCTCCCGCGCCCAGGACGACAAAGAGCGCGAGCGCCACCAGCGCGGCGGACCAGCGCCGTCGCCGTGGCCGGCCGGCCGGCGGTGTGCCATCAACAAACGGCGGCATAGGCGGGATGTTTGCGAAGTAGGATTGCCACTCGAATGATTGGCCGTCTCCTGGTGCTTGGGGAGGAAGTATCTCCGGCGTCTGCTGCGTGACTATCGCCGCCTCCGCGGGAGGCATCAGCGGCCCCTGGATTTCGCGTGCGCTGAGATTGTCGCCGTGGAATGATGGCGTGGATGACACAGGTGAGGTGTGCATGGTCTTCTCCTCCTGGCGGATGCTGCCCGATACGGACGCTCCGTTCGGTTCCGTCGCCTACAGGGTAGGTCGGCCGAATAGGAAGACCATTGGAACTACATGTGAGATTTCTTAGAGAGGCGCACTCCGGCGGATCCAGCGCATCAAGCGCCTGGCATACGAGCGTCCTTGACCATCACCGGGAGTACTGTCTTCCCCTCGCGCAGCGCCGTCGCCACTTCCAGCCGCACGAAGTCCGCGGGATCGTCCAGACGCCGCTCGCCCCGCTCGTTGCGGATGTCCAGCCATCGCGGACCAATCAGCACGAACACGACGCGACTTTCGGCGAGTGCCCGGCGTATGGCGTTCGAGAAGTCGCTTCCCGCCAGCAGCGTGGAGACATCGCGGAAAATACGCCCCTTCGTATATCGGCGCTCCAGATGCTCGGTAATGCGCTCGCAGATGTCGGCGCTGTCCTGCTGACGATAGGAGACGAAAATGACCGGCATACAACCTCCTCCACGTACCAACAACCTCTGCTGCTATTGTTCACTGGCAGCATGGCGCGCCGCAAGTGCCTCTTTCGCCGCCGCACATCTCGCTTGACATACCGTGCGGCGCATGCCTATAGTACGTGCGCGTTTTCGCGCTACGATGCCCGATCCGCGCCCGGTCCGAAAGAATGGCTGGTGGCGCACACTATGTAGGACTTGCCCCGTACTACTCTTTAGTAGAGGACACATCGCCCACAACACAGCATTGAGGTTTTTGCTATGGCGCTTCGTAAGATTCTCACAATGGATCAGCCCGTTCTCAGGGCCAAAGCCAAAAAGGTCTCCCGGTTCGACAACTTCCTCGAACGCCTCGTGAACGATATGTGGGAAACCATGCGCGAAGCCCCCGGCGTTGGCCTTGCCGCGCCACAGATCGGTCAGTCTATTCGCGTGCTCGTCGCCGAATACGAGGAGAACGCCGTGGCCCTCGTCAATCCTGAGATCCTCAAGCGCAGTGACGAGGTGGAATACGGCACCGAAGGCTGTCTCAGCATCCCCGGTCTCGTCGGCGACGATGTGCCTCGCCATATCGCCATCACCGTGAAGGGCCGCGACCCCAAAGGCAAACAGATCCGCCTCAAGGCCGAGGGCTGGTGGGCGCGCGTCCTCCAGCACGAGATGGATCACCTCGACGGCGTCCTCTACATTGACCACATACCGCCCGAAAAGGTCCGCAAAGTCGAGCCGGACGAAATCGCCGATGAAGCCGAAGTGCGCCACGTGCGCATCACAGAGACCGTCGCCGGCGAAAGCGAGCCTATCCGGCGGAGCGCACCCGCTGCCATTTCAGATTCCGGCAAAAACGGCAACCGGGATTCCGAGCAAATCGCGAATCGCGGCAAAAACGGCAACTCCGCTCACTCTCCTCGCCCGGCGGGAGATACCCCCGCCTCGATAGAGGCGCCGCCTGATGCGCCCGGCGCTGGTGGAGCAGCGGAGCGGACGCGCAGTGTAGCTGCGGGACGAGAGGCGAAATCAAATCGCGGCAAAAACGGCAACCGCCGCACCGCCGGCACAGTGGGAGAGCGCGCATGAGCATCGCCACCGGCAAATATCACATCTGGACCGTCGGCTGTCAGATGAACCAGGCCGACTCTCAGCGCGTCTCCGGCATCCTCGATAGCCTCGGCTGGGAAGAAGTTCCGAATATGGACGCCGCCAACCTGGTCGTCCTCAATACCTGCTCCGTTCGCGAGCAACCTGAAAAGCGCGCCCACGGTCAGCTTTCCCTGCTCGGCCACGCGAAGAAGCGCCGGCAAGATCTGCTCGTCGCCATGATGGGCTGCATGATCGGCAACCAGCGCACCATTGACGACCTCAAGAAGCGCTATCCCACCGTAGACCTCTTCTTCAAGGTCGAGAGCGCCGATATCCTCCCGCGCTTCCTCGAAGAGCGCTGGACCCCTATCGCCGGTGAAGGCTGCGTAGACTTCGCCGACCTCGGCGCGCCCCGCACCATCGGCGTCTCCGAGCGCCTCCCCATGCTCCCTATGGCCGCGCTGCCAGTCACGCCGCTCCGCCGCAACGGCGAATATCTCCCCGACGACGGTGATGCCGACACACCCGACGGCGCTGTAGGGGCGCTGCCTGCTGCGCCCGCCGATAGCGATGGTGTAGGGGCGCACCGCGTGCGCCCAGCGGTCTCGGACATAAAATCTCCCATGCAAATCACGCCGCGCCCCGCCGCACGCGACCTGCACTACCCCACCGCCGAAGCCACCGGCATGCGGATGCGCGGCCCTGCCGCGTTCCTGCCCGTCGTTCTCGGCTGCAACAAAGTCTGCTCATACTGCATCGTCCCGTCG
Source organism: Ktedonobacterales bacterium (assembly GCA_035310125.1). Lineage (GTDB taxonomy): Bacteria > Chloroflexota > Ktedonobacteria > Ktedonobacterales > JADMIN01 > DATGEP01. The sequence continues at coordinate 59,839 of DATGEP010000096.1, read as the reverse complement.
CGGCGGGGCGTCGAGCGCAGCCGCCCCATGGACGAGCTGCTCGAAGAGGCGCGCGACCTCGTCACGCTCGGCGCTCGCGAGCTGACCCTGCTTGGTCAGACCGTCGAAGCGTATGGTCTTGACCTGCCTGCCAACGGCGATCTTGGCGATCTCATGGAGCGCCTTAGCGAGATTGATGACCTCAAGCGGATACGCTTCATGACCTCCTATCCTCGCCACATGACCGACAAGATGATACAGCAGATGGCGTCGCTGCCCAAGGTCTGCGAGCATGTGAACATCCCCGTTCAGCATGGCGACGACAACGTCCTTCAGCGCATGCGGCGTGGCTACACGCTGGCCGAGTACCGCGCGCTCATCGGGCGCCTCCGCGCCTGGTGGCCCGGTGTCTCACTCTCTACGGATGTCATTGTCGGCTTCTGCGGCGAGACGGCGGAGGAGTTCCAACATACACTGGACCTGCTCGAAGAGATTCGCTTCGATGTCGTCCATGTCGCCGCATACTCACCGCGCCCCGGCACCCTCTCGTATAAATGGGAAGACGACGTGCCATTGGAGGTAAAAAAGCAGCGCCTCCACGCGGTCGAAGCGGTGCAGGAGCACATCGCCCGCGAACAGAACGAGCCGTATCAGGGTCGCGTCGAAGAGGTGCTTATCGAGACACATCAAGTCGCCGGCGGCCAGCATCAATGGCGCGGGCGCACGCGCACCAATAAGCTGGTATTTTTCCCCGCCACGAAACCCAGCGCGACATCTCAAGCGCCGCGTAACGAACACGCCGGTTCTGACATAGGAGTTGCCGTGCTCTCGTCTTCCACCTCGACAAGAGGCGAAACTAGAGTCGCAACTCGCGCCGATGTGCGTCCAGGGGATCTCGTTCCGGTACAAATTGAGAAAACGACACCATGGTCGTTGCAGGGTCGTCTACTTTCACGGTAATATATGCGACTGACCCACCTGAAGGCGGGCATTGAGGAGGAGAATACAGGGAGATGACCCAAGCAACGTACCAGCCGGAAGAGAAGGCACGCCTCACCCGCGAGCTGACCGAGCGGGCGATCCGGCTGGCGCTGGAAAGTAACTGGGAAGAGGCCGCGGACGCGAACCAGCGTCTGCTCAGCGCCGTCCCGCGCGACCTGAGCGCGCTCAATCGTCTGGGCAAAGCGCTCAGCGAGCTTGGTCGCTATGGCGCGGCGAAAGATGCCTACCGGCAGGCGCTGGAGATAGATCCTACCAACAACATTGCGCGGAAAAACCTGGAGCGGCTGTCTCACCTCGGCGAAGCTCCACAGACCGCGCCCACCGCGCACGAACGCATTGATCCCCGGCTCTTCATCGAAGAGACCGGCAAGACCGGCTTCACCGATCTCGTAGATGTCGCCGGTCGCGATGTGCTCGCCCGCCTCACTGCTGGCGATCAGGTCTACCTGGACCGCGAGGATAACCTGCTCTACGTCCGCAACGGCGCCGGTGTCCGCATCGGCCGCGTTGAGGCGCGCCTGGCTAATCGCCTCATCAAGTTCATGGATTCCGGCAACCAGTACGCCGCCGGTATCTCCGAGCTGAACGAGCGCCAGGTCCGCATCATCATCCGCGAGACTTTCCAGCATCCCAGCATGTTCGGCAAAGTCAGCTTCTCCTCGCAGCAAGTCGCTCCCGGCGACATGGTTCGTGGCTACATCAAAGACACGATGCTCCGGCGCGATCTCGACGACGAGGACGAGCTAAACGAGGAAGGCGAATACACCGATAGCGACGACGATGACTCAGACGACGATGCGCACGAACCCGACTTCGAAGAGGCCGGCTTCACCGAATCCGAGGAGTAGCCACCGCCAGCCAGCTTTTCTCACAACCGTGTAGGGGCGTCCGGTGGGCGCCCTATTCAGGAGTAGTACCGATGAACAAAACCAAACGGGTCGCCTGGCACAAGCATCTCAAGAAAGCAAAGAAGCGCGACGAGAAAGCGCACGCCGCCCAGGTCAAGCCAGCGCCATCCCGCCGCTAGCTCGCGCAACGCTGGCGCCGCCATCCCGGTACTTCCACCCGGATGAGCGGCGCCTTGTCGTATACTCAGGACATTGCAACTCTCTCCGTTCCTCCATTCCTGAGTCCCTGTTTCATTGCCCTATTCTCAGGAGGCGTGCCCGTGACCGCGACCGGAGCCGTCACCGTGCGCGACGTGCTCAACCTGCTTGAGCGCTGGCGGGGGCGTCTCCTCGCCGGTGAGCGCGGCCTCACGCGCTTCGTCACCTGGGCCAGCACGATGCGTGCCCGCCTCCCCGCTTTCGAGGGTTTCCAGGGCGACGAGTTAGCCCTTCTCTCGCTCGCCACGCTCCGCGCCCTGCGCACCCAGCTCGTTGAGCTATCGCTGCCCGCCGTCGTCGAGCAGCTCGCCGAGATTGGCGTCTCCGCCATCGTCGTCGCCGGCCTCGACAGCGGCGCGATCCCATCCGCGGACACGCTCGCCCTGGATGAAGCGCGCGCGCGCGCCGACGACCTGAGCGTCGCCCTTATCGCCCTGCCGTCCGGCGCCCCCCTTGCCGAGATCGAGCGCGCGGTCATTGCGTATATCATCACGCAGCGCGACCGCCCGCTGCCCGTCGCCGAGCCACCCGAACGCTACGCCGCTCGTCTCCGCGATACCCTGCGCGGTGAGGCGCTCGACGCGCTGCTCACCGGCACCTACGCCGGAGATGCCGCCATGCGTGCCCGTGCCCTCCAGCTCGGCTACGACCTCACCCAGCCGCACGCCGTCCTCTGGATCGAGCTCCCCACACCGGAAACGCAACCTGCTGGCGAACCGTCTCTATCCCCTGATCCGCTTGCCACACAGGTCGCCGAATCCGTCGCCGCGGGCATGGGAGCCTGGGCGCGCGCCCGCGACTCCCAGATAGCCGCGCTCCTTCCGCTAGGCCGCCAGGATCGCGGCCTGCCAGAGCAAACGGAGCGCGCCGCGCTCCTCCTCGCGCGCACCCTGGGCGATGACGCCACCGCGCCCGCATGGGCCGGCGGCCTCAGCGATCCCGCCACCGCGCCGAGCCAGATCCACCGCGCCGCCATCGAAGCGCGCGACGCCGCCCGTCTTGGCCAGCTTATCTTCGGTCCGCGCCGCATCGCTCGCCCCACCGATCTGGGCGTCTACCGGCTCCTGCTCGCCCTGCGCGACAGCGGCGACCTCGCTCCCTTCGTCGAGCGCACTCTCGCGCCCCTGCTCGCCGAAAAGCGCCTCGGCGCCGAGCTGGTTGAAACGCTCGATGTCGTCTTCGCCTGCAATGGCAACCTCTCCAGCGCGGCCACCCGCCTCAATCTCCACCGCAACTCCTTGCTCTATCGCCTCAACCGCGCCCATGCGCTCCTTGGCCGCGACCTGGACGACCCCGAGCTGCGCTTTGCTCTCCAGCTTGCCATCAAGGGCCGTCGCGTCCTCGACCTGTGATCTCTGTCCGCCGCACGCTCACGGCTACCGATGATTACATTCCTTTAACGCTGTGTTAACATATGCGGGCGAGATACCGGGGAAGGCCCGTGCGCGGTTTGGCCGTACCAGGCGCGGCTTCCGTTACGAGAGCGTCGCCAAGGAACAGGTTATGAACGAGATACTCACCGTCAATTGGAATCTCTTCGAGGCCATCAATCAACCCGCCTCCTCGCATTCTCTTCTGGGGCAGCTCATGATCTTCGGCGCGAATGACGTCATCTTTCTGGCGCCCCTGCTGCTGCTCATGCTCTGGCTCAGCCTGTTGTCGCGGGCGCAAGGCGTTCCCACCGGCAAAGGGACGGGCGGATCTTTCGTGGCGCAAGCGCGTGCGCAGGGGCAGCGGTTTGCGCTGCTGGGCTGTCTCGCCGTCGTCCTTGGCATTCTTCTCACCCTCACTATCGGCAACCTGCTCTTCGAGCCGCGTCCGTTCGTCTCGCATCCTGGCATCGTGCACCAATTAGTGCCCCACCCCGCCGATGCGGCATTTCCCAGCGACCATGAAACGGTCATTGCCGCCGTCGCCACCATTCTCGTGCTTTATCTCATGACCGTCATTCTGCCACTGCGCCGCATGGCTAGCGCAAATTCGCCCGAATTCGCCGTGCTGAGTCGTCTCGCCGCGGTTGTTACTATTCTCGCTGTGCTGGGCCTGCTCGCCGTAGCGTACATCGGTGTCTCTCGCGTCTACGTCGGCGTCCACTATCCTGGCGACATCCTTGGCGGCGCCGCGTCAGGCGCCATCGCTGGTGGCGCCGCCGCCGCCGTCCGTCCTATCGCCGAGCCTGCGCTGGGACCACTTATCCGCCTGGCGCGACGTGTTCGTCTCGCCTAACGAAACCTTCCGCCAACCGCCGTGCGTTATACTTGTTGCGGTGGAGTCAGCCGCGCGGAAGCCGCTCGCCCGATAGTGGGGATGCCCAGCGGCACGGGACACGCAGAGAGAACGGAAACTACACGATATGACGCAGGCATCTTCGATTCAGCGCTCGCGGCGAACGGCGCTGGTCTCGTTGAGTGCGCTCGTGCTGGTGCTGCTGGTCGCGCTAGCGGGATGCGACCTCTTTGGTGGCGGCTCCAGCTCCGGCAACAACACCAACAACGTCGCACTCAGCCAGCTCGCCTGGTGTGACAAGCCACTGATCAACTTTCAGGATAACAGCACCACAAATCAGGCCACGCTCACGAAATGGGACGACGTGAAGGGTCAGCTTGGCTTCACCACCTATCTGCCCACGACCCTGCCCAAGAGCTCATGCCTCGTGCTGGCTGGTGGCTCCATCCATGATCCCATCTTTGGCGGTCAATTCAAGATCACGTATGATCTTCCGAACGGTGTGCCTATCAGCTTCTCCGAAGCGCCTAAGCGATCCGGCGTCTCTGATAAGCTCACGTGCGTCCAGGGCACGAGCGGCTCTGCGACGCAGACCGCGACGCCCGCCACCCAGACACCCGGCAGCGACACCTCCATCTGCCTCGGCGTCATCGCGAACACCAGCATCGCCATCGCCTCGCGCCAGTCGCAGAGCGACTTACAGAACGTCTTCAAGTCACTCCAGGCCGATGTAGACTGGGTGCCGGCCAATACCACTACCACCCCGTCTCCAACGCCGCCCGTCCCAATCGGCAGTTGAGCGGGAAGCCCGATGAAGCATACGTTTCGCATCGGCGCCTTTGCCATCATCCGCGACGATCAAGGGCGCGTATTATTGGGCTACCGTCGCGATTGTGATTATTGGGGCCTGCCCGGTGGCGGCGTCGAGGCGGGCGAAACGCCCTGGCAGGGGGTCGTCCGCGAAGTCTGTGAGGAAACCGGGCTGGATGTGCTTGTCGAGCGCCTGACTGGCGTTTATTGTTGGCCGCACAAGAACGATCTCATTTTCGTCTTCGCGTGCACCGTCGCGGGTGGCGCGCTAGCCACGAGCGACGAAACGCGCGACGTGCGGTTTTTCCCGCCAGATGCGCTCCCCACCAATACCTTCACGGAGCACGCCCGCCGCGTCTCCGATGGCATGGATGGGCTTCCCACTGTGGCGTTGCGCGTGCCGGCCGGACCTTCGGCTACTGAGGAAAGACAGCGCGGCGAGCGCTAAGACAACACATCACACAGCACCTCCGGCGCCACGTTGCCACCGGAGAGGATGATGCCGGCGCGCCCCCCGAAGCGACGCAGCTTGCCGGTGAGGGCGGCGGCGGCGGCCACGGCGCCCGTCGGCTCAACCACCAGCTTGAGACGCTGCAACAGGAAGCGCATCGTCTCTTTCACCTCTTCATCGCTGACCAGCACCACCGCGTCCACATTGCGCTCGACGATAGGCCACGTGAGCGTACCAAGCGCCACCGTGCGAATGCCATCGGCAATCGTGTCTGGCGGCGAGATGGTGACGCGCTCGTCGCGGACCTTTGACAGATAGGCGTGGTTTGCTGCCTCTGTCTCCACACCGACGACATGGATGCCGGGCCGCTTGCCCCGCGCCGCGAGGCTCGTGCCGGAGATAAGACCGCCACCGCCAACGGGCGCCGCGATGACATCCAGCTCTGGCTGCTCCTCCAATAGCTCCAGCGCGGCAGTGCCGGCCCCGGCAATGATGGCGGGATCATTGTACGGCGGCACAAGGGTCAGTCCGCGCTCTTCCGCCAGTCGCCGCGCCAGCGCCTCGCGGTCATCTTTCATGCGGTCATAATGCACAATCTCGGCGCCGTAGCCACGGGTCGCCGTTACCTTCACGGCGGGGGCATCCGTGGGCATGCAGATCACGGCCGGAACGCCGAAGATGCGGGCACAGAGGGCTACTGCCTGTGCGTGGTTGCCCGATGAGAAGGCGATGACGCCACGCTCGCGCTGCTTCGCGGGAAGAGTCGCGATCTTGTTGAAGGCGCCGCGAAACTTGAAGGCGCCGCCGCGCTGGAACTGCTCGCACTTGAGCCATACGCCCATGCCCGCCGCGTCATCCAGGCTATGCGCCGTATGAACCGGCGTGTGGTGCGCCTTGCCGCGTAGCCGCTCCGCCGCCGCCAGCACATCCTCGAACGTCGCCGCGAACCCCGTTTGCTCGGTCGTCATGCCCTATCTCTCCCGTTTCATGTTCTCAACCATCAACGAACGAGGAGGCAGAGACGCCGCTCTTGTCCACCGCACTCCTCCGTTTGCGCCGTGTCCTCTCTACCGCATCGGATAGCTTTCTTATCCGCGCCGCTTGCGCCCGATGAAAGGGTAACGGAAGCCGCGGCCCCGCAACGCCGCGAACGCGCCCAGGATTGCCGAGATCCAGCACATGATGAGCGCGCCGAGCAGCACGACATAGAGACCGACGAGCGAGCCGAGAAGCTTCACCAGGTCAGCTTGCCCCGCGCTGCCTTTCGCGTTGAGGGTGCCGCCGAGCTCGCGAAGCGCCGTACCGATCAGTAACACGACGAAGACGAGCAAGAGCACGTTCGAAAGTATCTGCCAGACGACCGCCTGGCGCGCATGATGCGCGACGAACGCCGAGCGTTTGCGGTTGACAAGCCAGATCGCGAGCGCCACGAGCAGACCGGGAATGCTCACCAGTGTCGCGAGATGTGCGCTCGCCGCCAGCACGCGCGCGGCCATGCTCGGCTTACGCACCGGTCGCTCCGCGCTGGTTGCGACTGCCGCCACCTCGGGTATTTGCGGCGCTATATCCGGGGTACCCGTTTGCTCACTCATGCCCGCATGCCTCTTGCTCCAGTCGCGATATTCACCGCAGCCACCATCTATTGCTATGCCCCTTCCGCGTCCGCGTGAGAAGAAGCCGGGGCGTCAATCTCAAATAGTGAGGTAGCGAAACACCACTCCGACGATCACCAGGACCGCTACGGCGACCACGACCACCGGTTCCGCCGCGCTGCCGGACTTGAAACGCCAACTACGACCTGGCGGGAAGCCGAAGCGCGCGGGGTTGGGATACAGCCACGGCACGCCGCCAACCGTCAGGCTATCGGCAACGAGATGCAGAAAGTAGCCGACCAGCAGCGCGATCAGCGCGACGCCCGGCCCTGTTTGTAGATTCCCCCCCGGCTGCACACCATGCGCCAGATACTCGCCGGTGGTGTGCAGCCCCAACTGGTATAATCCCAGGCCAAGCGCGTACTGTAGGCCCCAGACGACGATGCCGACGAGCACCAGGCCCAGTAGACTATGAAACAGAGTGCGGTGCCCAGCCAGGTGCTGAATGCCTTTGCTGACGAAGCCGGCGCGCTTGCCGATCGTGCTGCGTGCGTTGTCTATATCCGGCGCCAGCGCACCCAGCGCCGCGAAGGCGTAGAAGATGACCTTCAACGCCAGAAAATCCGTGGTCAACGGCTGGCCCGACCCGATGAGCGGTGGACCGGAGACGTGGAACACGCTGTCCACTACTACGGCGCCGGCCAAGCCGAAGACGACGTGAGACGGTCCCTCCACCCGAGCCACCCCTTCTTCTTACGATAGTGTGTACGGCAGACTGTATCGTTGCCGGGCGGAGCGCGTCCACCCGGACACCCCTACGGCCATTCTGGTGTGGCGACGAGAATATCTTCCCCTTCGACACGGACACGATACGTCGGCAGGTCCTCGCGGGCGGGGCCACGCAGCACTGTGCCGGTGCGGACATCGAAGCGAGCGAAATGCAGCGGGCAGGTGAGTACGCAACCTTCCAGCTCGCCTTGATCAAGCGGACCGCTGATGTGCGTGCAGTCGTCGTCCACGGCATAGATGCGCCCGTCTACATTGGCGAGACAAATCAGCCGCCCTTCCATCTCCACACGCAACAGCTCCCCTGGCGCGATGTCGTCCAGCCGCGCCACGTGTACGAAGCCTCCCATACAACAGCGTCCTCCTCGTTAGGCTTCCGCCGCATTCTACCCTACTCGCCGCGCCTTCTCAAGCGCAGGCCCTCGCCAGGGGCTGCTCGTGTGGGAAATCACACGTTGTATCGCCGGGCGCCACTCCGGTGGACCGCTTCCGGTATACTGTGTCGGGTGGCTGGACAGCGGAAATGGCACAGGAGCTGAGCGCTGGCATCCAATGTCGTCAGGTAGTTGCGGGAGAAACACACATGGGCGATGAGCCAGAGCGCTGGGAAGCGGATGTTCCGCGGCCAGATGGAGATGACCCTGCTACGTGGCGAGCGTTCTGGCGAGCGCAGGGGCAATCCTGGCGCAGCGAGCCGGAAGTATCCGAGGCCCGGCTCCGCGAGCTTGCCCGCGCGCGGGACATCCATCCAGACATCGCACATGGTATTTATCCTTTCGCCGCCATGCGCCTCAGTCGCGCCGACGTGGAATGGCTGCTCGCCACGCACGATGGTGGGCGCGGCCCAGTAAATTGGAGCGATTCGAGGCAGCGTGGACGCGACGGCCTCGACCTGCGCGGTGCGGACCTGCATGATGTGGACCTCTCCGGCTTGCCCCTCGCCCGGCTGCGTGGCGGCCTTTCAGAAGAAGCATGGCGTAACGCTCCCGCGGACCAGCTCGCCACGGCGCGTCCGCACCTGGAGCGGGCGCTCCTGACCGGCGCGCACCTGGAAGGAGCGATCCTCGAAGGGGCGCATCTGGAAGAAGCGAAACTAGGAGGTGCGCACCTGGAACAAGCGAACCTCAGCTTCGGAATGCTCGAAGGAGCGTACTTGCCGGAAGCGCACTTGGAAGCCGCATCTCTCGTCGGTGCGTCGCTGGCTGGCGCCAACCTCAATGACGCGCATCTGGAAGGCGCTGCGCTGCGGCATACCGTCCTCTCGGGCGCCGAGCTTTTCGCGGCCCATCTGGAAGGGGCGAAGCTGCGGGATGCGACGCTGGCCGGCCAGCGGCTCTCCGCGGCGGATCTCGCGCGGCTGCGCCGCTGGCGGCCTGACTTCCCCGACACGCTGCCGGGCGCGTTCCTCGGCGGCGCCTTTCTCGATCCCGTCACGTCGTTGGATGAAGCTATCCTAAGCGGCGATGAGAACGAAAGCGTCTCGCTGGCAGATCTGCACTGGGGCGGCGTCAATCTCGCGGTGGTGGATTGGGTGGCAGTGCGTATCCTCGGCGATGAAGCAGCGGCATGGCGGGAAGCACAGCACTTTGAGAAGGCAAAGGCTGATGCCTCGCGTTTACCGGAGCTACGGCGCGAGCTCCTCGAAGCCTTCCGCATCGCCGTGCGGGCCAACCGCCAGCTCGCCGTCGCGCTCCGCGACCAGGGCCTCAGCGAAGAGGCGGACCGCTACTCCTACCGCGCCCAGAAGCTCAACCGCGAAGTCCTCTGGCGCCAGGCGCTCTGGGGCATATCCGAGAGCCAGGGAGCGCGGCGGCGGCTCCGTGTCGGGCAGCGGGCACAAAAGCTCGGCGCCTATCTCTTTTCCCATTTTCTCGACGGCCTCTCCGGGTACGGCTACCGGCCGGGGCGCAGCCTTGCCGCATACGTGCTGACTCTCGTGGTCTTCTGCGTCGTGTTCTTTGTCCTGGGGCGTGCCGCTGGAACTCCGCTCTCGTGGATCGGCGCCGCCGCGCTCAGCATCAATAGCTTTCATGGGCGCGGCTTCTTTCCCGGCACCGTCACACCGGGTGATCCGGTGACCATCGCGGCGGCAGTGGAAGCTATCGTGGGCCTCATCATCGAGCTGAGCTTCATCGCAACCTTCACGCAACGCTACTTCGGGCGATGAGACGAAACGCTGTAGCAGGAGGAAGGCTGGCGCCGCCACAGACAGGCACGCTCAGGCGCGGTCGGGGACGGACCTATACAGGAGCATGACAGCGAGCCGCCGCATTGGAGACGGGGATTTGTGGATTACCTGTATTTGGCGTTTAATACAGCTACGGCGTTCAGTCGAACCGGCACGATGCCGCTCGCGGCACTGAGGAAACTGCTGCTAATGAGCGAGTCTGTCATCTCACTCGTGATCGTGGTCGTTTTGATGGGGCGGCTGGTACATACTCTGTACTGTGAAGCTTGAGCGCGCAAGACGTTAGTGGCATCTATGCAAAGGAGCGGGAGCCATGCGCGAGCGTATTGAGGTCGTCCAGGGAGACATCACACAGCAACAGGTGGATGCCATCGTGAACGCGGCGAACTCGTCTCTGCTGGGTGGAGGCGGCGTGGATGGCGCCATCCATCGCGCGGCGGGGCGGCAGCTCTTCGCGGAATGTAGCATGCTCGGCGGCTGCCCGACGGGGCACGCGAAGATAACTCGTGGCTACAACCTACCGGCGAAGTACGTCATACATGCCGTTGGCCCGCGATGGTCAGGTGGCTATTTTGGCGAAGATGAGCTGCTGGCCAGCGCCTACCGTACCAGCCTGGAGCTTGCTGCCTCGCATGAATGCCAATCCATCGCCTTCCCAGCCATCAGCACCGGCATCTTCCGCTTCCCGCTGGAGCGGGCCACACGCATCGCCGTCGGCGAGGTACGGCAGTTTCTGGAGTCGCACGCGGCACCCGAAACTGCACGTTTCGTGTGTTATAACGACGAGACGTTTGCGATGTACCAGCGAGTGATGAACGAATCGAGGGCATAATGAACAACGGAAAGGCGGCCAGAGCAGAGGAAGCTCCTCGATTCACCAGGCGCATTACGTGGCGACGAGTGGATGAAGAAGGCGAAGAGGAGTTTGGTCTTCTTGAGTCCGATAGCGCGCCGCATTGGATATTACAGGGCCTCGTGGATTTCCCAGTAGATGATGATAAGGCGCTGTGGGTGCGCTACCTCGTAGCATGTGACGCCAATTGGCAGACGAGGCGAGTTCTGCTGGCCACGGCGACGAACCCTCTGAAGCTGGTGGATTTCCCGGACGTGAAGCCCCTTATCACGCTGACCGCGGACGGTATGGGTAACTGGAGCATGAACGAGCGGGAACGGCCTGATCTGCAAGGCTGTCTCGATGTGGACCTGGGCTGCTCACCATCCACCAACACCCTACCCATCCGCAGGCTCAACCTCGGCGCGGGCGAGAGCGCGGAGGTGACCGCCGCCTGGGTGCGCTTCCCCGATCTTTCCGTGCAGCCACTGCACCAGCGGTATACGCGCCTCGCCCCTCATCGCTATCGCTATGAGAGCCTGGAGAGCAGCTTCACGGCGGACTTGACCGTAGACAACGATGGCCTCGTCGTGGACTATCCCGGCGGCTGGCGGCGCACAATGGGATGAGCATCGGGCATTCACCGTCCCATGATGCCCTCGCGCCAGGCGAAGATGGCCGCCTGCGTCCGATCGGCCACCTGGAGCTTTGCCAGGATGTTGTTCACATGGCTCTTGACGGTACGCTCGCTGATGACCAGCCGCTCAGCAATCTCCGCGTTGTGCAAGCCATCCGCGATCAGCCGCAGCACTTCACGCTCGCGCTCAGTGAGGGCCGCATAGAGCGCCGCCGTCTCGCCAGACGCGCCGCTCAGCTCGCGCACGATGCGCGCCGCGACGTGCGGATGCAGTGTCGCCTCGCCACGCGCCGCCCGCCGCACCGCTTCAGTGAGCTCGTCCAGCCCCGTACTCTTGAGGAGATAGGAGAGCGCACCGGCGCGGATCGCTGGGAAAATGTGCTCATCATCGTGATATGAGGTCAGCACAAGCACCTGCGAGTGGGGACTCTGCTGCTTGAGCAGCCGCGTCGCCGTCACACCATCCATCTCCGGCATGACGAGGTCCATCAGCACGACATCCGGTGCCAGGTCCGCCGCCAGCAACACGGCTTCGCCGCCGGATGCGACTTCACCGATGACGGCGAAGTCTCCCTCGGCCTCCAGCAGCGCGCGAATGCCGTGCCGCACGACGGCGTGGTCGTCTACGATGAGCACTGTGATGGACTCGCTCATCTGCGCACCTCCTGCACATTACTCGTGTTCGGGACCACCTGTGCGGCAGGTAGCACAGCGGGCATGGGCGCCGACGCCTCTATGATGGTCCCGCCGGGGGCGCTGGCGATCGTTAGCACGCCGTCCAGCGCATCCATGCGCTCGCGCATGCTTGCCAGCCCGACACCTTTGCCTGCTACCTGCTCCGGGTCGAACCCGTGACCATCGTCTTGAATCAGCAAGCGAACGCGCTCGTCCACCCACGACAGCCGCACATCCACATTCCGCGCGGCGCTGTGCCGGGCGACGTTGGCCAGCGCCTCTTGCGCGACTCGCAACAGCGCCTCCTCCGTATCCAGCGGCGTCGTGCGCTCGCCCTGAATGCGCAGATCTACCAGGATACTCGTGCGCCGCGACCAATCGGCTACTTCATCGCGCAACACGGCGACCAGCCCCTTATCGGCGATGGCGGCGGGCCGGAGGGCCGCGATCAACGCGATCAGCTCTTGCTGCGTCTCGCCCGCCAGTGTCTCCGCATCCGCCAGGTAGGATTGCGCCTTTTCCGGCTCACTCGCTGCAAGCTTGCGCGCCGCGCGTACCAGCAGCGCGCCCGCGAAGACATGCTGCTTCACGGTGTCGTGCAGCTCGCGGGCGAGCCGGTTGCGCTCCTCCACCACCGCCAATTCCTGGCGCGACGCCAGCAGCGTCTGAAGCTGGGAAGCCATGCGGTCAAGATCGCGGGCGAGCTGACCAAGCTCATCGGAGGTGGGATCGTGGACGGCAACTGCCAGCTCTCCCTGGCTCCAGGCCTCCGCCGCGCGGGTGATACGCCGCAGGCGGCTGCGGAGTCCACGCGAGATGAGCACACCGGCGAGGGTGCCGATGATCGTCGCGAGCAGCAAGAAGTATTGCCAGTTGTTCTGTTGCAGGCCGTGCAGATATACCGCGAGAAAACCACCAAACGACGTATCATCGTCCACGCGCCCGCCGTAGACGACACCAACCGCACCGACGATGGTTTGGAAGGAGCCACGAACCGGAAGCGCGAGGAATGAGCCGCCGTTTGGCAGAGCATCCGGTACATTCGCCTCTACGCTATCCCCGGCCAGCACACTGTGAAGAGCGGTTTGCATCCCCGGAGCTGAACGTGTATCGAGGGTGGACGCCGAAACCGACGTCGTACACTCTTTCGTGATGCGCAGCACCTGGCCGCAGTCAGCAGAGGCCACTATTTGGCCATTCTGCCCCCAGACGGCGACGAAGAGGATGACTCTGTTCGCGTTGGTCAGGAGCGGATCGAGGAGTAGTGGCCTGATGCGACTCTGAAGGTCTTGCTGGTCAGGCGGCGTACCATCGAGATAGCCGACAAGCTGCGGCGCCTGCTCCCTGAGCACTTGAACAACCATCTTCTGGTTGGAAGGCGACCGCCTGCCTTGAAGATACTGGCTGACACCCACAACGAGAATGAGCGTGCTCATCGTGACCAGCGTAACCAGCACGTAGGAAGCGATGAGACGCACATAGAGGCCGCCGAAGCGCTCACGTAAACTCTTCTTCGTCATGGGCCGTCTCCGGGGTTGTCAGCAAGAGCGATGCATCCAGTATACGTCGCACGCGGTTTACTCGTAGCGCAGGATTGACGCGATGCGTACATGCGAGGCCCGCCAGGCGGGGACGAGGCTCGCCAGTGACGCGATGGCGATGATAGCGGCCAGCATGACGGCGAACGCCAGCGGGTCCACGTAGAAATCCATTGGCAGAACCAGCCGGCTCAGCTCGCGCAGGAAGGCGTAGGCCAGGGGCAGGCCGAGAGCAACGCCGCAGCACCATGAAACGGCACCCAGCGCCAGTGCCTCAACCCAGAAGACCTGTGCCACTCGCCGGCCACTCGCGCCCATCGCGCGCAGCATGCCAATCTCGCGGCGGCGCTCCAGCACTGAGGCGGCCAGCGCATTCGCCAGGCCGAGCGCTCCCGCTACGCCGACGACCATCGCCACGCCGTAGAGCAGGTAGTAGAGGACGTACCAGTTCTGCTGGCGCCGGGCGGTGTAGGACTGGCGCGTCTCGACCTGCGCACCGGTATCCAGTCCGCTCTTTGTCAGATCAGGTGAAGACGAGCTGAGCAGCGTATCCAGCGCATCGGTCAACGTGTTTATGGCGGCGGGCGAGCGGTCGCGCGCCTGGACGGCGAGGCGTAGAGATGCGGGGAGACCGGCGAGCAGGTTGGCCGTGTCTACCGTCGTGACAACGGCGCCAATCCAGCCGAGCGTATCAATGTGCTGATGGACGGTGCCGACGATTGTGAGCGCCATGTTGTTGACAAACAATGTGTCGCCAACATGGAGTCCCGTTTTCGCGGCCACGTCGTCGCTGAGTAGCACAACGTTTGTGTCGCCTGAGCGGAGCCAGCGCCCGCCGGTGAGCTGGTAGTGATACATCTGTGTGTCCGGCGCGTAGCCCTCCACGCCGACTGTTCCCCACTGCGTTGAGGTATTCGTACTCGCGTAGGGCTCGATGCGCCCAATGTTGGGCACTGCGCTCAGCGTCGTGAGCACCTGATCGTATGCTTGTGGTGAACGGAGAAAGAGCGAGACATCGTAGTCAAACAGATTGTGCGACGCCGCAATGGTGCTGTTGATGGAGCTGGCAGTGGTCTGCACGACGAGAAAGCTGGCACCAGCTACAATCAGCGTGACAAGTGTCAGTGAGGCGCGCCAGCGCTTGCGAAAGAGTCCGCGCAGCCCGAGCCATACGGTCTGTGGCACGCGCGTCATGCCCGGTAGGTGAGCCGTCCAGCCGGCGCTGCTCGCGCTGACCCCGTAGGCCGCCAGCGCATCACGGATACTAATGCGAGTGCCATTCAAGAGGGGCACGAGCGCGGCCAGGATCGGCACACCCAAACCAACAGCCAAGCCGAGCGGCACGATCCACGGCGCGATAGCGAACGGCCCAACATCAAGCGGTATCTGCGGGGCGAGCGCGGTGGCGAGCGCGTAACCGGCGGCGCATCCCAACGGCACGGCAAATACTGTGCCCAACAGACCGTAGATGCCGACAGAGACGAGGTAGCCGCGCAGAATCGTGCCGCGCCCGCCGCCGAGGGCTTTCATGGTGCCAATGATGGCGGTTTGCTCCGCGATAAGCGCCGTCACCATATTGAGGATGAGCAGGCCGCTCAGAACCAGCGCCAGGATCGCGAGGATTCGTAGCATTGTGAAGGCACCGTCAATCGCAGCCAAAACAGCGGGATCAGGCGAGTGCGCGTAATTCACGCTCAGGACTGAGACATGCTGAGCTTGCAGCAGATGCTGGAGAGCGGAGGCGGTCGTATGCACCTGGCTACCGTTGGTGACGTAGACCTGAATGACATGCTGAAGGGCTTGGGGGTCCGCGCCTCCGGCCAGCTGTTCGAGTGAGACCTGGCTCATGAAACCGATTGCCAGTCCAGAGGACGCTGGATTCTCGCCGGGTCTGCGGGCGAGTCCGACCACGCGCAGATTGACCGGCCCATGCGGCGAATCCACGGTTACGATAGCGCCGATGCCGGCCGGCTGGATACCCGTGTCGCCATATTCGAGCACGATCTCGCCCGCGCCGGGATAGCGGCCGCTCGTCAACTGAAACGGCGCCTGCTGGAGATTGTCGAAGCTGTCAATCGCCATAGCAACGTGGCCGGGAGCGGCGGCGATGTGCCACTGCGTGAGAAAGTTTTCCTGGTAGCGCAAGGTCTTGACGTTTGCCACGGCACGAAGCGCGGGAAGCAGAGCGGAGTCAAACGAGTCTACACGCAGCAAGATGTCCGGTTGGACCGTATGGAGGCCCAGGGTGTAGGCATAGGCATCGAGTATCGTGTCCTGGGTGACATTGATGCCAGTGAGGCCGAAGACGCCGATGAAGATGCCAAGCACCATCAGAAGCGTCCGCCCCTTGCGGCGTGTTACGTCGGCCAACGACTTGCGCAGACTGGCCCGTCCAAATGGTGTCATCGTTCCGCCTCCTGGCCGACGATACGGCCATCCAGCAGCTCGATACGTGCGTTCGCGCGGGCGGCCAGCGCCGGCTCGTGCGTTACGTAGATGACCGTTTTGCCGCGTTGGGTGAGGCTCGCCAGCGTTTCGAAGACCTGATGCGCAGTCTTGGAGTCAAGGTTGCCGGTCGGCTCATCGGCGATAATGACCGGCGGATCGTTGGCGAGCGCGCGGGCAATGGCGACGCGCTGCTGCTGTCCACCAGAGAGCTCGCTCGGCAGCCGGCGCGCATACTCGCGGAGCTCCACCGCCTCCAGGCAGGTCAATGCCCGCTCGCGCCAGGCCCGACGAGGCAGCCCCCCACCCCCACCAAGCTCCAGCGCCAGAAGAATATTCTCCAGTGCCGTCAGCGTGGGCAGCAGCTGGAAGAACTGGAAAATGATGCCAACGTTCTTGCCGCGCCATCTGGCAAGCTGATTCTCGCTCCTGGCGCGCAGCTCTGTGCTGCCGAAGACCACTCGGCCACTGGTTGGCCGGTCAATGCCCGTCAACAGGTTGAGGAGTGTGGACTTGCCGCTGCCGGAGGGGCCGTTGATGGCGAAGAGACTGCGCGCTGGAACGCTGAACGTGACGCCGTCCAGGATGACCGTCTTGCGCGCGCCCGTCGCGATGACGCGGGTGAGATTTTCCGCGCGCACGAGCGCGACGGATGCTACTGCCTCCGAGGGTGACTGCGAAAGCGCGTGTTGCCACATGCCGCTCAATCCTTCCTGTCTCACAACCCCACTACGTCGCAGATTGGCGCATTCCGGCGTCTGCCTGAGACGTTTCGATGGGCGCCTTGATCGGTCATGGCGAGTATGCGCGGGAGGCGTGTGGCGGGGCATCGTCCTACGGGTGGATTTGCGAGGTCTGTAGGGTGGATCGTGAGCCGTCCGGCCGGATACCGGAGCATGCGGGTGAAAGCGTGACCGAGTGGCACGAGTCCATCCCGCACCTGTAGCATATGGTATACACGTGACGGCCGCTGATACGCTTCCGTCCGGCTGGTGCGCAGTACGGCGGAGGCATACAGCTCGTGGAGGTTCGAGCAATGCACTTCGAGGGTCAGCAGCAGATCAACGCGCCCACAAGCACGGTGTGGGCGTTCGTGGTGGATCCGAACAAAGTGGCGGAATGTGCGCCCGGTTTCAAGACCATGGAGATTCTCGCGCCAGACCACTTCAAGCCGACGCTCGCCGTCGGTGTCGGGCCGGTCAAGGCAACCTTCACGCTCGATGTAAAATTGGTGGACGTGCATGAGCCGACACATGCGGCAATGGAGGGCCGAGGCGCAGCAGCGGGTAGCTCGGTCAATATGAAGGCGGCGATGGATCTGACCGCGCAATCCGATGCCGTAACGAATATGGTGTGGACAGCGGATGTCAACGTCAGCGGCACGCTCGCCAGCGTGGGCGCGCGCCTGATGGAAAGCACCGCCAATAAGCTCACGACGCAATTCTTCGACTGTTTCCGTCAAAAGATCGAGGCCGCCGAATCAACTGGCGGCGCATAAATGACATGCGGGCAAAGGGGCGCAATTACTGGCGCCCTGTCCGCCTTGCCGACAGAAAAGCGCAGCGTTCACTGCGCTGCAGGGGCGGTGCGCGGTGTATGAAACATGGCGCCGGCCTGTATCGCCAGGCCGCCTTTGCCGCACTTGGTCGCCATCTTTCGGCGAGGAGGAGCCGGCCCATGACACGCACGTTTATCGCCGTGGAGCTGGATGCCGCGGTGCGAGCGGAGCTGGAACGGCTGATTGGCCGGCTGCGTCGCGTGGCGCCGGGAGTGCGCTGGAGCGATCCATCAGGGCTGCACCTGACGCTGGCATTCCTGGGCGAGCTGGACGACGAGCGGCTGATGGCAGCGCGGGAAGCAACGGCGACGGCGGCACGGCTGGGGCAGCCGTTTCACATCGCGATAGGAAAGCTGGGATATTTTGGGCCAGCGTGGGCGCCACGGGTGGTCTGGGCAGGCTTAGGTGGCGAGACGGCGAAGCTGCTGGCGATCCAGGGAGCGCTGGCACGCGAGCTTGAGCGGCATGGATTCGCGCGCGAGGAGCGTCCGTTTGCGCCACACCTGACACTGGCGCGACTCAAAGAGCGATTAGCGCCACAAATGCTAGAGACGCTGATGCGGGCAATCGCGGCTCCGGAGCGCGAGACGGCGCGCGGAGTTGGGAATGCGTGTGGAGCGGCTGAGCGTGATGAAGAGTGAGCTGGCACGCCCGGCGGCGATCTATACCTGTCTGGCCGAATATGCGCTAGGGAAAAAAACAGAAGAGTCAAAACACGGAGAGAACGGAGGAAACGAAGAAGAACGGAACAGCCCAGAGGAGGCATGAGGTCGGATGAGATGAAACGTCGCGGAGGGACGGCTGGGGACCCACTTGCGCGCGGTTGATGCCTGGCGGGTCCCCGGTCGTTAGTGCCCCATCTCGCCAGAGCGAGATGGGGCGAAGGGTCAGAGCTATTGCATGGGGGGCATTTGCGGCGGATACCCACCACCCATGTAGGGCGGGGGCTGCATGTAGGCCGGCTGCATCTGGCGCAGGTTGAGGATGCCGCCAATCAGCGCCGCAATGAGGGCGAGCAGCGTGAGCCAGAATCCAAAACCGTAACCATATGAGATGCCCGCTGTCGCACTACTCTGGCTGCTGCCGAGATCACCATTGAACTGCAACACACTGATCAACAGGCAGACGATTCCAACCGCGCTGGCGGAGGTGATACTCACGGCGGCGTTGCGTGATGTTAGCCCTTGGATTGAGCGGATTCCAAGCACGATGATGACAGCGACGGCTGCCGCCACGAGCGCTGCCACAGGCACAAGCCACAGCAACGGGTATGAGTGATCGAGCGGGATAGAGCCGAAGTGGCCGGATGCCAGGTCGGACGCCTTGAAGTTGAAGGAGATCCCGTCGCCGGAGACCCCCCAGAAATCAAAGAGAAAGAATGACAACAGGGCGACGACGCCACCGATGGCGGCAAAGAGGCTGCCACGATTCTGGGACAGCGTGAAGGCGTTGAAGTCGAGCGAGCCGGAAGCAGGCATGGGTGGCGGCGCGTAATACATCGGCTGTTGCATGGGGGGAGGTGGCTGCATAGGCATGGACGGCGGCGCGTAATATGGATTGGGCGGTTGCGGCGCGGCGTAGGGCGGCTGCATGGGCGTGGATGGTGGCGCATACGGGTTAGGCGGAAAGCCATATGCTCCCTGACCGCTCGGCGGCTGTGCGTACGGCGGCTGTGCATTGGGTGGCGGCGCGTACCCCTGCTGGTTGGGATCAGGCTGAGGGTACGGCTGCTGTGATGGCTGTGGCGGATACATGGGCTAGTGGATCCTTTCTGTGTGGCCCGCGGCTTCCGCGCCGCCACGCCACAGTATGACTCCGGCATCTCCCCACATCGCTTGGTGCTGTGCGCTAATCGCTGGGTTGCCTCTGTCGCGGCAAGTGTACCATACCGTGCCAACAGAGTAGGGTGCGATGGATGTGTGGACTTGCCAAGGTCCACGTGCGCTAGAGTACAATGACGGGCGCGCGGTGGCAACAGCGTAGTGCGCGGGTGGCGACGACAGTATCCATACATCGCGTGCTCGAAGGAGAGTATGACCTTATGGCAACCGAAAATTCGTTCGATGTGGTGTCTCAATACGACGAGCAAGAGCTGGTAAACGCGCTGGACCAGACACGGCGCGAGGTCAACACGCGCTTCGACCTGAAAGATACGAAGACAGAGATCACGCAAGACAAGAAGGGCATTACGATTCTAACAGCCAGCGAGTTCACACTCAAGAGCGTCATGGATGTGCTGCAAGGCAAGATGGTCAAGCGAAACCTCTCGCTGAAGATCCTCAAGCCAGGCAAGGTGGAGCAGGCGCATGGCATGATGGTGCGCCAGACCTTCGAGCTCCAGCAAGGCATCAGCCAGGAGCTGGCGAAGGACATCTCAAAGCTGATTCGCGATCGCTTTCCCAAAGTGAAGGCGCAGATCCAGGGCGACGCGGTGCGCGTGTCGGCGAAGAGTCGCGACGATTTGCAGGCGGTGATCGCCGCGCTGAAGGAGAAGGACTATCCGGTGCCGCTCCAATTCGACAATTATCGCTGAGTGTGCTGCTTGCCGGTTGTCCGTCGTGTTATACTGAGCCGGGACGCGTGCGTGTGGAGCGCGCCGCGTAGCCTGTTTGGCGGGCAATTGCCTGCCCATTTTTCCTGTTTTGTCGCATATTTCGTGGAAAGTAGCGTATCCTCAGGGCTGAGCACGGGTTCGTGCGTGATCGGAGCACGTGTTTCGCGCGATCTGGTATTCCCGGTAGGCGTATACAGTAGGCGGCCAGTTGGGGAGCAGCAGCATGGGCAGAATGGGTTCGTCCAGTGAATGGGACGATGCCAGGGATGGCAGTGGGCCACGTTCCAGGCGCGGCACTCCCGATGATGGCGAGCGGCGCCACGACGATGGCCGGGGGCGCTCGCGCCTGAGTAGCTCGCAGGTCGCGTCCGCCCTGCGCGAGGCACAGCAGCTCCAGCAAGACGGTCACCTGGAGGATGCCATTCAGCTTTGCGAAGAGCTGCTCGATAGCGGTGTGGACCGTTCCGATGTGCACTATTTTCTTGGCTGGCTCTATCAGGAAGCCGACCGCTGGGATGAGGCGGCCGCACGTTTCGAGCTCCTGCTGAACGACCCCGATTACGCGCTCTCATGCTATTACGCGCTGGGCCAATGCTCCCGCGCCGAAGGGCGCATCGAGGACGCCGCCCACTATTTCGATGAAGCGGTGGACCGGGTCAATCTGGATGCGCTCACGCACGACGAATCCGATCAGCTCATTCAGCTCTGCCAGGAAGCCGCCGAGGCGCATCGCGAGATGAACGACCTGGAAGGCGCGGAGACGGTCTATACCGCCTTGCTGGGGTTCCTACGCAGCCAGGGCTGGCAGGACCAGGTGGTCGAAGTGGAGCGGCAGATGCGCGAGACGCTGGGCACCGCGCCACCGCCACAGCGCCGCCGCCGCAACGCCGACCCATCGCGTCCGGTCGGCAGCAATATTCCGCAGCGCGGTGGGCGTGCCAAGGGCGCCGGTGGGCAGGATATGGAAGCGCCTCCGCCCGTTCCTGATCCGGCGGCATCGCAACCTTCCGCGCACATGCCAGTGGCGCCGAGCGAAACACCTCCAGCGGGAATGTCGGGACAGATGCCCATCGCGCCCGGGATGCCGCCGCAGGCACCGATGGTTATCACACCAGAGATGGCCGCTGCGGCGGGATATGTGCCCGCGTCCCCCACGAATGGCTTCTCGAATGGGATGGTGCCGGGTATGGGTCTTGCCGGCATGCCACCAATGGTGCCTGGCGGGGGCATGGGCGCGATGGCAGGCGCGGCGCAGTATTATTCATCGCAGCTTCCGCCCGCGACGGCCAGCGATCCACTCTCGCAGCTGATATCCAACCTCGCCGCTGGCGGCATCGGCGGCGCGCGCATCGGCGTGAACAGCCTGCCAGAGCCGCAGCGCTCGCAGGTGGCGCAGGCGATCCACGAAATCGAGAATTACGTCGCCCATGGGCTGCTCACGGCGGCCATCGAAGGCTGCCTGCACGTGATGGAGGTCGCGCCGCAATTCCTCGATGTCCACCTGATGCTGGGTGAGATCTACGTGCGACAGGGTAAGATCGAGCAGGCCATCGCCAAATATACGATCTTGATTGATACGTATCTGGTGAATGGGCGCCTCGACGACGCCATCGCCACCTACCGGCGCATCTTGCAGCTAGAGCCGAACAACCTGACGTTCCGGGTGAAGCTGATCGAGCTGCTGAATAAGCAGGGCCGGACGGATGAGGTGTTGCAGGAGCGACTCTCGGCGGCGGACTCGTATCTGCGACTGGGTTATGCCGACAGGGCTATCCAGGAATACGAGCAGGCATTGCTCAGTAATCCCAACAATACGGCACTGCGGCTGAATTACGCGCAGGCGCTGATGAAGGCAGGGCGAGCGGCGCAGGCGGTGGCTGAGTATCAGCGCATCTTGCAGACGGACCCAGGCAATGTCAAGGCGCTGACGCAGTGGCAGATCGCACTGGCGACAGGAATAGGAGCATCCCCGGCGGCGAGCATGCCGGGAACCGGATCTACCCGTGTGGCGGCGCTCGAAGTGCTGACACGGCTCCTGCGCGTGCTGCGCTCGGAACATATGCGCGGCTATGAAGACATGACGCGCGAGTACATGCAGGCGCTCGAACAGGGTCCGGTCAATCCAGATCTTCGCTATGCGCTGGGGCAGATCCATCTGGCGGCGAACCATACACAGGAGGCGCTGACGTGCTTCCAGCAGGTCGCGGCGACGCCGGGCTTTGAGGTGCTGGCGCGGGTGGCGGCGGCGCAGGCGCTGTTGTTAGCCGGCGATGCGGCGAGCGCGACAAGCGCGGCGCACGAGCTGGAAGACGCGGCGGCGGCCGTGCGCATCTCACCACCGGAGCCGATGCTCTGGATGGCGCGCCCGCGACTGAACGGCGAGGAGGCGCTGCCGCCGGACATAGAAATTTCGTCGTTGCTGGCCCGTGCGTATCAGGCATCAGGCCAGGTCGCCAAGGCGCAGCAAGCGATGCCGCGCACATCACAGCAGGCGCCCGTGCGGAGCGGCGAGGTGTACCAGGCGCTGGCGGAGGTACAGGCACGGCAGAGCGATCCGCAAGCGACGCTTCAGGAGTACGCGCAGCTTGTGCGGCATTATCGCGGCAACCGGCAGGTAGAAAACGCCGTAACGGTGCTGAAGGAGATGGCTCGCGTCGCGCCGGATGATCCCGCCGTGCATACGGAGCTGGCCGACATTCATGTATCGCGGGGACTGCTGGACGAAGGAGTGACGGAGCTGCGCCAGCTTGCGGATATTCACACGCGCCGAGGCCAGCTGCGCGACGCCGCGCTGGTATATCAACGCATGGCAGAAATCTCCTGGGGTATGGACAACTTCGATGAGGCGCTGACCCTGCTGAAGCAGGCGGTCCAGTACGCGACGGATGATATGTCCATCCGGCAGCAGCTCGTGCAGTATTGCCTGGTGTTGGGACCAAAGGATCCCGTGCGCATGCGCGAGGCGACCGAGCAGCAGACAGTGATCGCGCGCTACTACTTCGCCAGCCGTCAGACAAAGGAAGCGGTGGCCGCGCTGCAACAGCTCATTGGGATGGACACACATAACTACGAAGCCTACGACCTGCTTGGGCAGACATACTACTCTGTCGGCGAGTACGAGCAGGCAGCGCGAGTGTATCGCAATCTGGCGAAAGTGGATCCGACCAGCCAGATGGCGCGGGCGCGGCTTGCCGAGCTGCAAGCGGTGCGGGCGCAGATGCGGTAGGAGACCGCGAGCCGGCGCAGCCGGAGGCGCCGTTGCACTGGTACGGCGCTAAACCACGTCGCGACGGCGGGCCACGCGGGTCCCAACGGTTTCACCGAGTTCTTATGGCCGGCGATCCGTCCACGCATGGGTCGCCTCAAGCTGCGCGGCGAGGGAAAGCAGCATCCCTTCGCCCAGAGGTGGCGCAACCACCTGTACATTCAGCGGCAGACCGTCTGCGCCATGAAAGAGCGGGAGGGAGATGGCGGGCTGGCCAGTGAAGTTACAGACGGCGGTGAAGGGCGTGAAGACAGCGGCTTTATGGAATTCCGCCATGCCGTCGGGCGCTTCGGTATTGATAGTGCCGATGGGTAGGGGGCGCTGGGCAAGGGCGGGCGTGAGCAGCGCGTCATACGCCGAGAAGAACGAGACGAGCCGGCGGCCATGCGCCTGGAGCCGCGTCTGCGCCGCGATATGGTCGGCGGCGCTAAGGGTGGTGCCGTGGGTGTAGAACGCCCAGGACAGCGCCTCGACCAGCTCCGGCGACGGCGCGCGGCCCGTGACGAAGGCGCCGTAGCGGATCGTCGCGGCGATGCCGGCGGCATACAGCACGCTGAAGACGGGCTCCAGCTCCGGCGCGACCCAGCCGGACGGCGTGGCCTCCTCGACTGAGTGACCCAAGGATTCGAGCGCTTTAGCGGCGTCGGCAACGGCTTGAATGCAGATGGGGTCTACGGGCGAACCGATGGGCGAGGCCGTAGTGAAGGCGATGCGCAGCGGGCGCGGCGGGCGCGCGGCGGCAACGGCGAACGGTTCTGGCGGCGGAGGCGCCCAGGTGGCGTCGCCTACTTCGTAGCCAGCCATGACATCCAGAAGCGCGGCGGCATCGGCGGTGTAGCGGGTGAGCGCACTGTTCGTAGCGAGAAAGTTATCGCCGAGATCCGGGCCAGCGGAGATGCGCCCGCGACTGGGCTTGAGGCCGACTAGACCGCAGCACGCGGCGGGGATTCGGATGGAGCCACCGCCATCGGTGCCCTGTGCCACTGGGAGGATGCCCGCCGCGACGGCGACCGCCGCCCCACCGGAAGAGCCGCCGGGAGTACGGTCCGGATTCCAGGGATTGCGGGTGGGACCGAAGCGACGTGGCTCCGTAACGGGCACGATACCGAACTCCGGCGCTGAGGTACGACCGATGAGCACGAAGCCAGCGTCTTTGAGGCGCCGCACGACGTAATCGTCGGTGGGCGCGACGAACTCGCCAAAAATGTCTGATCCCATGGTCAGCCGCTGACCCGCTACACTGTTCAGCTCTTTGATGGCGATGGGAACGCCCGCGAAGGGACGCGGATCGCCGGGCTGGATCGCAGCGGCGGCAGCGAGCGCGCCTTCGGCATCCACCAGCGTGAAGGCATTGAGGTGCGTGTGCGCCTCGATCTGGCTCAACGCGGCCTCCACCAGCTCACGCGAGCGGATCTGTCCTGAACGGATGAGCCCGGCCAGCTCCACGGCGGGCCGGCGCAGCAGTGCGACGAAATCTGTTTGTGGCGACATCGGCTCCATTAGCTTTTCTTCCTTTTCAGCACGCACCCCGCAGGCGTAATGAGGCACACTGGCTCGCTTCCCAGGGTAACGCACGCGTCAAGCGCGGCGCGAGGAGCCAGTGCGTGAACGCGCGACCGTGAGTGACATCTATCGCGATGTCTCCGCTATTCGGTCAGGCAGACGGAATGTCTTTCAGGATAGTGACATGTACACCACATCTACAATCACCTGAAAGGATAGCACCGCATGCCGCTTCGTCCGCCTGCCACGTGGCAGCCAATGCTGGCCGACCAGCTAGAGCAGCCGTACTTTCGACGGCTAGAGCGATTCATGGAGGAGGAACGGCGCACATACACCGTCTTTCCGCCGGAGGAGCACGTTTTCGAGGCGCTGGCGCTGACGCCATATGAACGGGTGAATGTGTTGCTACTCGGCCAGGACCCTTATCACGACGACGGGCAGGCGCACGGATTGTGCTTTTCCGTCCGGCCCGGTATCAAGTCGCCGCCCTCGCTCGCCAATATCTACCGGGAGCTGCGCGATGACCTGGGCTGCCGAATCCCGAACAACGGCTATCTGGTGCCGTGGGCGCGCCAGGGAGTACTGATGCTGAATGCGGTGCTCACCGTGCGCGCCCACATGCCGAACTCCCACAAGAACCACGGCTGGGAGACATTTACGGATGCCATCATTCGCACAGTGAATGCGAAGGACAGCCCGGTAGTCTTTGTGCTCTGGGGCGCGTACGCGCAGAAGAAGATACCGCTGATTGACACACGCCGGCACACCATCGTCGCGGGCACGCATCCCTCGCCGCTCTCCGCGCGCAACGGATTCTTCGGCAGCCGGCCCTTCTCCGCGATCAATGCGGCGCTGCGGGCGGCGGGCAAGCCGGAGATGCACTGGCAGATTCCAGATTTGTGATAGCCTACCCTACCGTCGCTTTGGCGTCCGCCCACAAGGATAGCCAGTCGTCCAACGACAGCGATTCGAGTGAGCGGCCACGATCTCGCATCTGCTCCTCCATCGCCTCGAAACGGCGGCGGAAGCGGCGATTGGCGGTGTGCAGCGCATCCTCTGGCTGGACACCCAACGAGTCCGCGAGGCGCGCCAGCACGAAGAGCAGGTCGCCCAGCTCAGCGCTTTGCTCGACTTTGTCGCCGCTTTCGATGGCTTCCGCCAGCTCGCGTGCCTCTTCGGTGATCTTGGACAGCACGCCCGCGACATCGGGCCAAACGAAGCCCACTTTCGCGGCTTTGCGACCCAGCTCATACGCTTGATACAGAGCGGGCGCGCTCTTTGGCACGCCGCGCAAGCGGCTCTCCTGGCGAACATCCTCGCCATTCGCCGCGCGCTCCTCGCGCTTGATCGCCTCCCAGTTGCGGATAACGTGCGCGGCGTCGCGAACCGTGACCTCGCCAAAGACGTGCGGGTGCCGGCGAATGAGCTTCTCCGACACGGCCTGGTACACGTCGCCAAGGTGGAAGAAGTCTTCTTCGTTGGCGATTTCGGCCTGCAAGTACACCTGGAGAAGCAGATCGCCTAACTCCTCGGCGAGCTTCTCAGCCAGCTCCGGGCTGCCATCCCAGTCATCCAGCACCTCGGCGACCTCGTATGCCTCTTCGAGGACATACTTGCGCAGGGATTGATGTGTTTGCTCGCGGTCCCAGGGGCAGCCGTTCGGCGCGCGCAGCCGCGCCGTGATGTAGCGCAGCCCCTCTGGCACGCGGACGGCCTGGAGCGGGTCGAGCGGTGGCACGTAGAGGGTCGTCAGGTGATCGGCGTGCTCTCCGCGATCGAGGTCCATGAGGGGAACGCGCTGGACGGTTTCGGCGCCGGGAAGGCTGGCCCAGCGCACGACGCTCACTTCCCAGTCGTCGGGATATACCTCGCCCAGCGCCAGCTTTACGCCGCTAGCAATGCGCCGGTTGTACGCCTGAGCAATGAGAATGGGACGGGTGGGCAACAGGTTGCCCATGAGCGCGTCAGGAGCGCTGTCGGCGAGGAGCGTAGCGTCTATGAGCTGCATGTCCCGCTCAAGCGGATCGAGATCGAGCGCGGCGCAGACTGGCTCGACGAACGAAAGGCCCGCGACGATGCGCACGGATACGCCATGCTCCGGCGCCTGGCGGCGCAGCTCGCGCACCGACGCTTCGGCGATGAGTGGGTGACCAGGGACGGCATAGACAAGCGGCTGCTCGCGTGGTTGGGATGCTGCCAGCGTGAAGATCCGCCGCACCATCTCAGGGTATAACTCGGCAAAGCTGGCGGCGTTCTCGTAGAGCGCGTCGAACGAGTCCAGCGTGAGGTCAGGGCGCCGCTCGCGAAGCGCATCTACAGTGGGATGGCGCAGCGTGCGGCAGACGACACGATCCGTTGCCGCCAGTACATCGCGCGCCTCAATCGTCAGATCTTCCCAGCGCCCCGGCCCCAACCCCACAACGATAACGCCCTGCTCGCCAGCCATGCTCTCGCTCCTGATCCTGATGTTGTGCGCGATACGAGTTGCCCTCACCAGATTATAGCGGCGTGGGCGTTACCCAATCGCCACGTCGGTCTGGATACTGGCATGAGCCCGCACATCGTTCAGGAGCCAGGCGTCAAAAACGGTTTGTTCATTCTGTGCGTTGTTGAGAGCGCTGAGCGGAGCGTTCGCGGGTTTCGTCACCTCGAAGATGGCGTATTCGCCGTTGATGGGAAGAATGAAGTACTTATCGGGCGTCTTCGCGAAGACCCTGGCATCGAATTCCGAGCCGAACTGGCCGATGTACACGGTGCCGTACTCGCCGCCGGCCTGGGCAGTCTGGAGATCTTTCGAGTCTTGTTTGGCAAGCAGTGCGAAGTCGGTGCCACTCTGAATCTGCCCCAAGAGGTCACTGGCCTTATTCTGCGAAGCGACCAAGATGACGCGCACGTGGATGGTTGGCACCTGGATGTGGGCGATTAGCGCTTGCTGGTCAGCCTGTTGCTCTACCAGTAAGTCCTGAACGTGCGGCGTCAGTTTGGTAAGGGCGGCATTGAGGGCGGGGTCGTTGCGCGCAATGGCGTCCTTGATAGCGCTTTGCAGCTGCCCATGTACGCTGGCGAGGGAGGCAGCCGTGACCGAGATATGCTGCGTGTGCAGCTGCTGGCGCACGAGCTGGAGGTTGACGAGAAAATCCAGCGCGGTGTGCTGCGTCTGGGTGAGCCCGGTGCGGCCATCAGGAGTCTGCCAGGCAGTGGAGATGGCGGCCTGACTGGCACTGGGGAGCGCGGCGCTCGCCTCATCCCAGGTAAGCATTGCTTGATAATCCGAGAGCGAGATGCCGTCGCCGTTCACGCGAGCGGCCACCAGCGGGCCACTCGACGCGGAAACACCGCAGCCAGCCAGCACGAACATACAGAGAAGCGCCGCCAGCGCCAGCGGCAATCGCCGGCGCGGCGTGCGAGAGAGCAGACGAATCATGAGTGGGAGCCTCGGCGGCGAGCGCTTCGAGGTACGCATCCGTCGCGTACGTCACGGGAGCACTCCATCTTCGCGATGGTATCATGCCGCTGCGCGCGCGTCAATGCCGTTGGAACTGCGGCTCCGAGGCATCGTACAGTGAGGAATCAGCGGTCGCTACGGGATCTCATGTGAGCGGCGACCATTGCTCGTATGGGCTGGAATACCGATGCCGAATTCGCCTTCGCCGCGAGCAATGAGCGCTACATCCCGCTTCCGCTCGCCATCGCGAGAAGTGGTAGCAAGTGGTAGCGTACGGCGAGAAGCGGCCAGATCCTTGAGCGTTTTGTTCCAGTTTGGCGCAGACTACATGGGCACTCCGTACATGTGAGGCATGCGCTGATGTTGCATGTAGCCTTTTTGCCGAGGGTCCGCGGGGGCCGTCCCGCCACGTACAACATAGCCCACGTTCGTTCTCTCTTTGGCGCCTGGGCTTCTGCCTGCGCGCACCTGCAGAAGCCGTGCTGTCATACGGATAGCGTTCATACGTCGTATGCGCCATATTCTACCGCCGGGTGAGTCCGTGGCATGCTACAATAGTGGCGGCAAGAGCATTTGGACTCTACACGGAGGCAGGCATGAGCGAGCGGCAGGCTCCAATTGGCGTCTTTGATTCGGGTGTGGGCGGACTGACCATTCTGAAGGATCTCCTGCAAGAGCTACCGGCGGAGCGCTTTATCTACTTCGGCGACACAGGCAACTGCCCGTATGGTGTGCGCACGGAATCCGAGATTCAGCGGCTGGCGTTCGGCGCGACCGAGTTTCTGCTGGAACATGACGCGAAGATTATCGTGGTTGCCTGCAATACCGCTTCCGTTTCCGCGCTGGCGCAGCTGCGCCAGCGCTTCCACGACATCCATTTCGTCGGCGTCGTGCCGGCCGTCAAGCCTGCCGCGGAGCGCACGCACACGGGCCGCGTCGGCATTGCCTCGACGGAGGCTTCGGCTCGCGGCGACTACCTGAAACGCCTCATCGCGGAGCATGCCAACGGCGTACAGGTGCTTGCCGCCGGCTGTCCGCGTCTGGTGACGCTGGCTGAGGCGGGCGTGCTAGATGGCCCGGAGATTGAGGAGACGGTGCGTGGCTACATTCAGCCGATGCTGGATGCCGGGATTGACGAGCTGGTGCTAGGGTGTACGCATTTCCCCGCGCAACGTGCCGCCTTCGAGCGCGTCGCCGGTCCAGGCGTCGAAGTGATAGATTCGGGGGCGGCCATCGCGCGGCAGACACGCCGCGTGCTGGAGCGCGATGGACATTTGGCCGGTCCCGCGCCGACCTCACCCCTGCCCCTCTCCTACGAGGAGAAAGGGGAGAGGAAGCCGCGCACGCCGAACGCAGGCGATGAGTTCTGCTGCAGCGGTGACGTAGGCCAGTTCGAGCGCACTGCCGCCGCAATCCTCGGTCATCCTATCCGCGCCAGCTATACAGCCAATCCCGCTTGCCCGAAAGAGGAGTAAGAAGAATGGTTGCTCGTGTCGCCGCCGGCGTGGATGTCGGGGGAACGAAAATCTATGCCGGTGTCGTGAACCTCGATACCGGTGAGGTGCTGGCTACCGCGCGCAAGCGCACGTATCCTGAGCGCGGTGTAGACTTCTTCACGCAGCGTCTGCAAGAGGTGATCGCCGCCGCGCTGGACGGAGCGCAATTGCCCGGCGGCACCGGCTTGCTGGGTGTCGGCATTGGCATAGCAGGACAGGTGGACCGTGCGCACGGTGTGATCCTGGGAGCGCCCAATCTCGCGGCAGGTCTGGTTAACCTGGATATCGCGACGATTCTCGGCAATCGCTTCAACGTGCCTATCGCACTCGGCAACGATGTAGAGGTGGCGGCGCTAGGTGAGCAGTATCATGGCGCCGGGCGCGGCCTCGACGACTTTGTCTATGTCAGCGTCGGCACGGGCGTGGGTAGCGCTATCGTGCAGGGCGGCAAATTCTATCGCGGGCAGACGGGCTTCGCCGGCGAGATTGGCCATACCGTCGTGCAATACAACGGACGCTACTGCGGCTGCGGTGGGCGCGGGCATCTCGAAGCCTACGCTTCACGCACAGCCATCACAAAGGTCCTTTTCGCAGAGATGGCGCGGGGCCGCCCCTCCATGCTGAAAGATTTACTCAAGCCTGACGATACGGCCATCCGCTCGAAGATGCTCGCGCGGTGTGTGGAAGGCGGCGACGAGCTGGTGCTGGAGGCATTGGCGGAAGCCGCGGATTATCTCGGCGTGGGGCTAGGCTCACTCGCCTCGTTCTACAATCCAGGCCGCTGCATCGTGGGCGGCGGGCTTATCGAGGCTGTTCCCTCCTTCATGGCGCGTGCTGGACTGCGCGCCCGCGAGGTAGCGCTGCCGATCTCTGGACGCGCAATGCAGGTCGTCAAGAGTACGCTCGGTGATAATTCCGGCATCGTCGGCGCCGCGTGGCTCGGCGGCAATCGCCCACCCAACCTTCCGGACTAGCCGTTGCTGTCAAGCCAGGAAGTATGTCACATAATCGCCACCACCCCAGCGGAATAGCTCGCTATCTGGCGGCGAACCGTACTTTCTGTAGAGCAGCGCTCAGACGTAACTACTCGTCCACCGGCTCACCAATGAGCACCTTGTGCGGATGCCAGGCTCCCGCGCCGGCCTCCCAGCGCAGGATACCCAGAAATAGCCCGTCCGTGGAGTACGCCCGCAACAGCTCGCCGTCCGTGGGAGGCAGCAGGTCCACCGGGCGTGCCGCGTCATCAAAGCGCAGAAGCTGCCCGTTGCGGACACGTGCCGTGTTTGCTGGCCCCAGGATCGCGGCGCGGCGCTCCAAGAGCGCTTCGTCCGCCGCGTAAAGGGAGTTACGCCAGGATCCATTGGCTAACGCTATTTCCAGTGCTTCCAGCGTAATGCTCTGCTTCAACGTAAAGGGGCCGCTACGAGTACGGACGAGCGCCGCCAGATGCGCACCTGGCCCCAGCCGCTCGCCCAGGTCGTACGCCAACGAGCGGATGTAGGTGCCCTTGCCGCACTCAACATCTAGTGTGAGATCAGGCGAGGCCCACGCAACGATGCGCAGAATATAGATGACGATGGGCCGTAGCTCGACGGTGACTTCCTGTCCCGCCCGCGCCAGCTTGTAAAGTGGCTGCCCGCCCCGCTTGATAGCTGAGTATACCGGGGGCGCCTGCATTTGCTCACCGAGAAAGCTGGGCAGCGCGGCGGCTATCTGCTCTTCGGTCACGGCCACTGGCCCCGTGCGCACGACGCTGCCCTCAGCATCATACGTATCCGTTACGACTCCGAAACGAATCGTTGCACGGTAAGCCTTGCCGCTCTCGCTCAGGTATTCGGCGACGCGCGTCGCCTGGCCGAGACAGACTGGCAGCACGCCCGTCGCCGCGGGATCAAGTGTGCCCGCGTGGCCCACACGCTTCTGGTGGGTCAGCCGCCGCACGCGCGCCACTACATCGTGCGAGGTCATACCCGCCGCTTTGTTGAGAATGAAGATACCGTCCATACCACCCCCGCACAAAAGTAGCACGTTGGGAGACAGTATATGCCAACGGTATACGAAGCCGCCTTTCCCCACACAGCGCGCGGGGTCAGGACTCCGCGGGCGCGGCTTGCCCGATGCCGACGCGCACCTTCAGCACGAATACGGCACCGAGGAGCAGACACAGCGATGCGACGCCGAAGACGCAGCGATAGCCAAGGGCTGTCTGGCCGAGCTGCGTAAAGAGATAAATCACCGTCCCGCCGACCACTGGCGCGAAGACACCGGGCAGTGTGGATGCCATGCCCCAGAGTCCCAGATCTTTGCCGGCCTCGCTCAGTGAAGGCAGGGCGTCTATAGCGAGCGCCCAATCTACGCTGGTGAAGCCGCCGTAACCCAGCCCGAAAAGGATGCCCAGCGGCCACAGCGGGAAGTTGCCCTGGAGCAGCACGAAGGTGGTGGTGGTCAACGCCATGAACAGGGTTGAGACGAAGACGACCGGCACGCGTCCCAAGCGGTCTGACAGAATACCCAAAACGAGTGAGCTGCCCACCGCGCCGAGCAGCGCCATTACCGCGTTGATCGCCGTGGCTGTGACAAAGTTGGTCAGGTGCTCCACCTGGGCGAAGTAGTACTCAATGTAGGTCATGAAGAGAGCGAGACCCAGCATAACGCAGAGCCGAGTCAGGAACACCCAGGTAAAGTTGGCGTGGCGCCACGGTTCGATCCACAGCTTCAGCATGCGCTCACGCCGGCTCATGCGAGCGCCGGCTCCATCACGCGCGCCGGCGAATGGCGTCTCATGTACCGCGCGCATCGTGACGAACACGCCAGCTATCAGTACGGTCGCCGTCAATCCGTAGAAGAGGAAAGCGCCATGAGCAATGCCTGCCGCCAGGTCGTGTCCCTGCCCACCCAAGCTCAGGAGCAGCGCGGCTACCGCCAGGCTGCCGACGGTGCCGAGAATCGTCATGAGTCCGAAATAGCCGGATGCGGCGCCACGCTGCCGCTCAGGGACGAGATCAGGCACCAACCCCTGGTACGCCGTACCACAAACGCAGTTCCCAACGACGACAAGAAACAGCGCCGCGATGAAAAGGATCAGGCTGTGCGCGGTCGCGAGCAACGCCAGCCCGGCAAGCAGCACCGCAGCGCCCGCGAGGACGTAGGGGCGCCGGCGCCCAATGCGCGATATCGTGCGATCCGAGAGCCAGCCAATCGTCGGTTGCAGTATCAGCGTCGTCACCGCGCCGAGCGCAGCGAGTCCACCGAGGAAGACGGCCTGGTTCGCGTTGCCGGGGGCGCCTGGGGAGACAAAGAGCAATATCTGCGCGGGGATCACCAGTGGGAGCAGACTGGCGAAGAGAAAGTTGAGCGCGAACCACATGAAGCTGAGGCTAAGATGCCCGCGAATGGAAAGAAACCGCTCCTCGTGTCCGTCATGCTCCAGCGGCGCAATCCACAGTCGCGCTGGAGCGCTTTGCTCACTCTGGGTACTTTGTACGATCAAGAAATGCCTCCCGGTGTCCTCGCGATGGCTCCGCCGTTCCACGCCCCTCACACGCTGGGCGGGCGATGGTCATCCTTGATGGGATGTTCTTAATGGGCGTTGGAGGAGATTGTGTCCATCTTGTTCGAGCGCCGCAATACTATCGGGACCTTTGTGCAGTGTACCGAGGAACACCAGGTCATTGGCAAATCAGGCAACCCAGATGGAGCAAGCGCATGCGGTAATACAACCAAAGCGGTCTTTACGCGCTCAGACCGGTGCGCCGGTTATCGTGATCGGTATTCGCCGCGATTCTTACTTGCGGCGCTAAGCGTTGCTGGCCGCCAGTGCGGATGCGGTCATGCAGACTGATGCGAGCGTAGATGCCTCCCGCGACAGCGAGCAGGCCCATGCCAGTGAAGACGGCGTTTACTGGATCGAAGGTAATACCCAGGATGCTCGCGTGGAAGCCTCGCAAAACCTCGCTGACCAGAAACCCCGCCACCACGACGGAGACGAGCGCCGCCAGCCGCCCAAGCGGATTGATGACTGCCATGACTCGTCCCACAAACTCGCGCGAGGTGTCGTGGAGTGCGAGCGGACTCGCGCTGACCAGAATCGCCGTAGCGGAGACACCAAAGAGAAACGCGGCGACCAGCGCGGGATACAGACTCGTCAGATGTGACATGACGGTGACGAACAGGCCAGAGGCAACGAGGGCCACCCAGAGCAGGTGCGCGAGGCCGATACGCTGTCCGAAGAATGTGACGAGCAGTGCGCCGCCAATCGCGCCGACGCCAAAGACGGCGCCCAGCAGCCCGTAGTCGCTCGCGGGCGCGCGCAGGTTTTCGGTGATGAAGAAGTAGCCGAGGGATTGCAACGCGCCGAAACCGAGCCATGTGAGTATCTCGGAAACCAGGATAGTACGCAGGACCGTGTGGCTCGCGACATAGCCCATACCATCACGGAACTCACGAATGAAATGGCCTGCCTCGCCGGGAGAAATGCTACTCGCTGCCGGAGGCGCCTCAATCGCGAAAATGGCCAGGAACGACACGACGAAGGAGAGCGCGTTGAGCAGCAGCGCCCACTCGAAGCCCAGACCAAAGACCAGCGCGGCGGCTAGTGGCGGGCCGAGGACGACGGAAAGCCCCTGGATGGCCTGGCTCGTTTCGATTGCCTGGTCCTGTTTCGGCTCAGGCACGATATCCTTGATGAGGGCGAACTGCGCGGGATTGAAGAATTGCGCGAACGTGGCGAGCAAGGAAACATCGGCGTAGGCGATGCCGAGCCGCCAGAAGAGAGGCAGCCGCACGGTGCCAAGCAGTGGGAGCGGTACGCCGCCAATAGGCAGTATCAACAGTGCCGCGACGAGCGCCTGTAGACCAGCCGTGACGATCATTGTGCGCCGCTTATCCCAGCGATCCACGAAGACACCGGCGACGGGGCCGGCGACGATCTGCGGTACCGCCGCCGCGAGAATGACCCCGCTGACGGCGAGCGGCGCCCAGGATTGGTTCGCGGCCAGAAATGTGGCGACCCACAAGACGAGCGCGGTATCCCAGGCATAGTCTCCCACACTGGAGATAGCCTGCCCCCACCAGAGCTTCGCGAAGTTGGGATTGATAAATGCGGACTGGGCAAGCCGGCTCAGTGTACCCGCCTGTGCTGTATGCGCCGGAGTCCACAGTGATGCCAGCAGATATCGCTGAGTTGGCACACGCGCCGGTTGCATGGTCGTGTATCCACGCTCGATGCGCCGGACACGAGGCTGCGGCTGATGTCGTGATGGCGGCATAGAGGGCTTGCGGGTAGGTACGATATGCACGGCGCTCGCATGCTCCTTCGCCCGTATCCTCATGGGTGCTGATACATCGAAAGGTCACCGGACGGCATAGCCGTCCTGACTGTATACGATGCAAGGTTCGTACCTGGTGCAAGAAGCGCGATCCGCAAAAGAGGGTAGATAGAGAGAGTCAAGCTACAACAAATTGGTGTATTGTGACCCGCGCATAGTCACCATCTGGTGGCCATAGGCGCTCGTGTACGGTTGGGGTATCTTTCCAGCCGCGCGCCCGCGCCTCCTCGACGAACTTCAGCGACACACGCCGCCCCGGCTCTGCCAGGCAAAACTGCCCACCTGATCCTACGAGTCGCGGCGCCAGATCGAGCAATAGGGCGATGTCAGGTTCTTCGTAGAGCACATCCGCGGCGAGGAGCAGATCATACGGGGCGGCGAGGGCCAGGGCGGCGCGCCCCGCCTCGGTGCGCCAGTCCACCAGCCAGGTCGTGGGTGTGCGGCCCATATTGCGTTGGGTATTGTAGCGGCAGAACGCCAGCGCCTCCGGAAAACAATCGGCAGCGGTAAGCGTCAATCCCGAATCCAACGCCGCCGTCGCCGTCACTCCCAGCCCGCAGCCAAGCTCAAGGGAATGAAGGGACCTTACCCCCGGCCCATCGCCCCGCGGGGCGACGGGGGAAGCGAGCTTGCTTTCAGAGCCGCTTGGTAGGAGCGCCGCCTGCCGCGCCCGCATGTCCCGATGGAGAGATCCTTCCGCGCTGGTGAGGGTGGCGCGCAACAATTCTTCAGCCAGCGCCAGTCCGCTGGGCCAGAGCAGCCCCCAATATGGCAGATGGCCGCCGCTATCCACCTTCTGATGCGCCTCGACGGCGGCGGCCCGCAACACTGGATGGCCGCTGAAGTGCGGATTGCTGCTACGCCGAGGGCGCGCTCCTCGATGCGACCGCGCGGCCAGCTCGTCCAACAGATCGTCGGGAAACGCCGGCTGCGCGATATGGTAGGGACGCGATGCGCCGGGCAGGGTGAGCGTCAGTCCAGCCAGCGGCCAATACCGCCGGGCACGGCAGCGCAGCTTCCACTCCTTCGCATCAGCGGACTCACACATCCCGCGCGCTCCTCCCGCATCGCGGCTGGGCTTCCCTCGTATCGCGCCATCCCACGCCAGGGAGCGAGCGCCGGTGCAGGAGCTACGATTTCCACGCCTTCCCCACCCGCGCGACAGTTTCAGTGGATGCCCTTTCTCCAGGCGCAGCGGCGAGCGCGACGGCGAAGATGCTGCCGTGGCCCGGCTCGCTGCGCTCCAGCCACACATCGCCGCCCATCGCGCGCACCATCTGGCGGCAGATGTAGAGGCCCAGGCCGGTGCCACGAATCTGGCTCGTGCGTGCCGACTCCATGCGGGCAAAACGGCCAAAGAGCTGCCCCGCCTCGTTGGCGGGGATACCCATGCCCTCGTCGCTCACCGTGATCACGAGAAATGGCTGTTGCGCGGCAGCGGCGACTACATGCGGCAGCGGCGCCAGTGGATTATTCTCGGGATCAGGCGTCTGGTCGGTGACATGCGGCAGCACCATTGTCGGGCGATCCTCGATGGGCCGGGCGCCCAGGCTTCCACTTATGTGCGCTCGTTCTATCTCGTCAAAGGCGGCAAGCGCACACCGTACGAGTACCTGCCCGCCGCGCGGACTATACTTGATGGCGTTGCCGACGAGGTTGTCGAGCACCTCTTTCAGCCGGCCCAGATCGGCTTGCACATAGAGTTCAGGCGGTACCTCGGCCAGCAATTCATGGCCGCCGCCCTGCGCCTGACGGAGCTCGCGGAACGAGCGCAGCGTCTCTTCGACTACCGTTGCCAGCCGGACCGGCCCCAGATGTAGCTCGATACGGCCTGTATCCAGCCGCGACGTATGGAGCACCCGTTCCGAAATTTCCGCCAGCTCCTGCGCGGAGTCCACCGCCTTGGTCAGGAAATCCAGCGCCAGCGGCTCATCGCGCGATCCTGGATACTCCAGTAGCAGATCCAGGAAACCTTGCACTCCTGTGAGTGGGGTGCGCAGCTCGTGCGAGGCCGTCGCGATGAAATCGTCCTTCATGCGGTCAAGCTCACGCTGCTTGCGGTAGGCGTGATCTAGCTCCACATACGTGCGGGCATTCTCGATAGCCTGCGCAGCCTGTGCGGCGAAGAGATCCAGCAGCCAGAGATCGTCCTCCGTGAAAACGCGGCGCTCGGCGTCATCCAGCACATCCAGCACACCGATCACCTGGCCGCGCTGGATCAGCGGTACGGCAATCACGGCGCTGAAGTCCTCGTCGTCGTAGATGGCGGCACGGAACGGATGGGCGCGGTAATCGTCCACGAGAAGGCCCTGTCCGGTCAGCGCGACACGGCCCGCCAGCCCCTCGCCGACACGGATACGGCTGCCAATATAGTCGCCGCGCAGCCCCTGACAGACAATAACTTCCAGATCGTCGCGCCGGGGGTCACGGACGTAGACAGTGCCGGCGTGAGCCTCCAACAGCGAGATCGAACGCATGAGGATGTCGTCCAGCAGCTCGCGCGGGTCGGCGCCAAGCTGGCTCGCCACAGCCAGCGAGGTCGCATGCAGCGTCATCATCTGGCCTATACGTTCCTGCGCCACCTCGGCGGCCTCCTGCGCACGCTGCCGCGCGAGCACCTGCCGCGTGACATCCACGGCCGCGACAAGCACGCCGCCGACGCCGGTGGAGACGCCAGGTAAGGGCGAGCTAGTGACATTCCAGTAGGTCATGCCGCGATCCAGGTGGATAGGCAGCTCGAGCATAGCTTGCGGCTCACCGCCCGCGTAGACGGCGTCCAGACGCAGGCTGGCGATGAAACTCTGCGCTCGCCCCGGTATCGCGTCCTGTAAGCGGCACCCGCTAAGCTGTATCTCGCTTTCCAGCCCCAGCAGTAGATTGAAGGCGGGATTGGTCAGGGCGAAGACGTGGTCATGGCCCGTCAACACAGCGACGGCGACTGGTGCGTGGCGCACGACGGTCTGCGCCAACGCCTCCTGGCTACGCGAGTAGCTAAGCAACCGGTCGCGGTCCGCGGCGAGGGCCGCCAGGTCCGCCAGCTCCGCCAGCACGGCCAGATGCCGAACGGCGAGCCGCTGCCCCGTTCCGACGGCGAAAACGCCGAGAAACTGCCCTCGTGCTCGAAGTGGGTACGCAGCGAGCGTGCCCAGGCGCGGAGCGACCGGCGCGGCATCAGGTGCCGGAGGGAGTCGTAAAACCCAATCGGCGGCGAGCGGATGGTCGTCAGCAGCGACGAGCACGGTGGCGTTTCGTGTGGTCATGACCTCTTCGATGAGCGCATCCGGTCGCGCGGACAAACGCGATGTAGTGTCGCTGGAATGCGCGTCCAGGCCGTTATCCGTAAGCGTATTCGTCCCGGCGTGAGCCAACGCGCGAAGCCGCAGTGTCGGGAAAAGCTCCAGCCCACCCACGCGGCCCTGCTCACTCGTCCAGGGGATCGGATCGGCGATCCAGATTTGCACAACAGCAGGGCTGAGCGCACCAGCTAGTGCCTCCGCAACAGCACGCAGCGCATCGTCAAGCGCGACATTCAACAGCGCGGCGCGCATCGCGGGCAGCACCGACACCAGCGGGTCAGGTAGCGGCAGCAGCGAGCGCTGGTCCGGAACCAGACGCGCGCGCTCGGCCAGCCCGACGATGCTGCTCTCGCGTGGCCGTCCTCGTTGAACGGGCTTGCGTCGCAGCGGCGAGGTGCGCTGCGCGAGCGTGGACGTTGTAACTGGATCGGAAGCTGGCGGTGCGGCGACAGAAGCGGGTGTATCAACGGTGGGAATGGGTGGGAGGGTGGTCCGCGAGCGGCGCGCCGGTGGCATGGCGGTTTCGTCCGGCGCAACCTGCGCCGCGCCCTCACCCCTCGCACCAGGTGAAGTGGACCGTCGCTGACGTGTGCGCGAGCGCGGCTCTTCGGTCATCGTGTGAGATTCTCCGGTCGCGGCCATAGTATACGGTCCTCTCCAGCGCGCCTATCCGCCATCGAGGACTGAGTCACTCTGTAACAACAAGTAGTGTACCCATCCGCGGAGCTTCCGGTCAACGCGCGTCTCCTCATGGCGACGCGCCAGCGGGGTGAATGTCACGCGGGCAGCAGGTTGGGGGATGCGGCTAGCCCGGCCATTAGGCGTCACTCCCCCTATTGAATGACAGGTGCCACCGAGAATACAGAATACCGTGCCGGTCAACAGGCGCTACAGGCGCTCCTGGCGCATTGAAAGCGCCGCCGCCAGCACCATCACGGCGGCGAAACCGGCGACGAACACCAGGTCCGGCCAGATATCGCCGAGTCCGAAGCCCTTGAGCATGACATCCCTGAGGGCATTATTGGCGTAGGTCAAAGGAAACACATACGCGAGCTGCTTGAGGACGACAGGTAGCGTCGCCACGGGGAAGAACAGTCCGCCCAGGAGTATTTGCGGCACCAACAGCACTGGGATGAGCTGAATAACTTGCAGCTCGTTGCGTGCGAAGGCCGAGGCAAAGATGCCCATATTGACGGCGCCGATGGTGAGCGCAAGGGTCATCAGGAAAATGAGGCCAAGGTTACCCGCATAGTGAACGCGCAACACGTAGACGACGAAGAGCAGAATGATGAGCGACTGGAGCATGGCAAAGAGGGTAAAGCCCAGCACGTACCCCAGCACGAGCTCAGTTTTACTGAGTGGCGAAACCATCAGCCGCTCGATGGTGCCCTGAGAACGTTCGCGCAGAAAAGAAACGGACGTCAGCAGGAACACGAAGAAGAAAGCAAAGAGTGCGACGAAAAGCGGCGCCAGCGCATCCGTTTGGGTGTATTGCGGGCCACCATAGAGGTAACTGACGGTAAGCGAATCACTGCTCGCTGGCGGCGTGACTGCCTGGGCGCCCGGCAGACCTGTCAGAAGCTGAGAGACAAGCGCCCGAATCTGCTGCGCTTCCCCTGGCTTTGACCCATCGAGACGCAGCGTGATGGACGCGGGTGAAGTGGTTGGGTCGTAGCTGGCGGGAAAGATGAGCACTCCATCGGCATCGCCGTTCTTGAGCGCCGTATCTACCCCATCGCGCGAGATGGCCTTCACCGTCACGCCCGCCTGATTGCTCAGGCGGGAGGAAAGCTGCGTGAGAATAGCTTCACCCGCTGGACCGGAGGGCGACACGACGCCCAGCGTGAAACCAGAGCCGCCGCTGCCAAGCAGAAAGTTGAGCAGCGTCATGACCAGCAGTGGCGCAAGAAAGAGCAGCGCCAGACTGCGCCGGTCGCGTGCAAACTGGCGGATGATACGGAGAGCCAGGGCCAACACTCGCCGCGAAGACATGTAGATCACCTCTTTCTCGTTGCTTGCATCAATGTGACGCGGGCAGGTGGGTCAGGCGCATATACTGCGATGCGCCGATAAGCTCGAGGACCAGACGTGCGGGAAGCGGCGCCCAGCGCCTGGTTGGGTCGGTGATGGTGCGTGGGTGGGTAAGCCTGACATGCTGGCCCCGCGTGACTATTTCACACACTCCCGCGGCCTCCACGTTCCGCACCCAATCGCTCTCCACACCGTAGACAAGCGCGATGATATAGTCATCCCCGTCGCGGAAAGCATAGATGTGAATGCGATAGGTCCGCCCGGATCGCCGCCCAGTGTGGATGAGGAGTGCGAATCCTGGTAATCGGCCGTCGAACATCCGTGTCACGCGGTTTGTCACGCGGTGGTTGAAACGCGCGACCCGCGGCGATAACGGCATAATGCCACCCCTCACCTTCCCCTAATTGCTATATGACGCCGCCCGCCGTAATAGCATCGGCGTCGCGGTGGGCGAAATACAGAAAAGCATTATCGAAATCGTCCTCACCCGACGTTCGCCGCAGCCCTTCAGGGGTATCCACAGCCAGCAGTCTGCCGAAGCGCAGCAGCGCAAGCCGGTGACAGCGCGCCGCTTCGTCCAGGTGGTGTGTAGAGACGACAATGGTCACGCCCTGCGCATTGAGCCGGACGAAGTATTCCCAGAAGGCGTGCCGCAGCTCCGGGTCTATGCCTACCGTCGGCTCGTCCAGAAAGAGCAATCGCGGCTGATGGGTGAGCGCGCAGGCGAGCGAGACACGCTGGCGCATACCTCCACTCAGATGATTGACCGGATCGCCCGCGCGATCCTCCATGTCTACCAGATTGAGGACTTCGGGAATACGCCCGTGGAGTATGCGCCTAGAGAGGCCGTAGAGTGAGCCGAAGAAAGCAAGGTTCTCACGCACAGTCAGCTCACCATAGAGCGCGCTCGCCTGCGTCATGTACCCAATGTGAGTGGCGACGCGACGATCTGGCATCTCGCACCCCAATACGCGCACCGTACCGCTGCTGGGATACCCCAGTCCCAGCAGGAGGCGAATGAGCGTCGTTTTGCCCGATCCATTGGGGCCAATCAGGCCGAAGGTCTCACCGGGCGAGACGGTGAATGTCACATCATCCAGCGCACGCGTCTGGCCGAATACCTTACCGACGGCGTCAAGCTGGATCGGTGCGCCGGGGTGTTCGTCTGTAGCCATCAGTAACCTCCTCTGAGGGGACTTGGCTGAGTGAGCATTCATTCAGCAGTCAACGCAAAAAAATACTCGTTCGCGGCTCATCTAGCTCGCTACCGGAGCCGCGATGCCTTGAAGCAAATTGTCCACCATCTCCCGCAGAAACGGCTCCGCGGGCGTTCCCGTCATGTACAGAGCCACCACGGCGCCCAGCAGCATGCGCGCCGAGACATCGGGATTGTGCGGGCGCAGCTCGCCTGTGGCGATGCGTGCATCGAAGAAGTGCGTGAGGACGCCGAACGCAATCGCCTGGGCCATACGAAACGCCTGTTGGATGTCCTGGCGCACGAGCGCCTCTCGCGCCACGACGCGCATGGCGCCGCCACGCTCCGTAAGCAGCTCGTGCGCACGAGTAGCGGCGTCCAGCAGCACATCGCGCGCGGGGCGACCGCCAGCGGTAGAAAAGATCTGGCCCATCTCCATGGCGGGATTGTACTTTCCCACAATCGCCCACAGCAGGTCGTCTTTGCTGCGGTAATAGTGATAGAGCAGCCCCTGCGCCACTCCAGCCGCCTCCGCGATGTCTTTGATGGTTGTTTTCTCCATTCCCTTCTCCGCGAAGAGCCGCAAGGCCGTCTCGATGAGCTGGTTGCGGCGGTCTTGCGCTTGCAGCTCGCGCCGGTTGGGAGTCGTCACCGCGTTATCTCACTGGCTGAACACTCATTCAATATATATGTGGGAGTATAAATGGCAATGAGCGCGCTGTCAAGGGGAGGTTCGAGCTCCTACTCACGCTCACGCTGGTGCGTCCCGACGACCCGGCTTCTGGTACGATGGTCCCTCGCCAGGCGCGCGGCGTTGACAGGTGGATGGCGTCTGGCTACAGTGGAAGAGATGTAACTTCTCGTAAGGGTCGCGGAACGAACTACCGCAGGGCGGTAGCGATAGCAGAAGGTGGACTATGGGTCGAGGCAGATCCCCGCGCGACTATCCCGAAAACGAACCCTTCGACGCGCATGATGATGATAACGCGTACGACGAAGGTAGCTACGACGACGGCGCGAGCCGCGACCTGATGGCGCTGGACAATCTTGATGCGCGCTTGCCCGCATTACTGGACGACGAGAGCGCGATGGACCCGGTGGTGATTCCAGGCAGCGGCGTCTCGTACGGCACTCCCTTCATCAAACGGCGCGAGCGCCCGCTCACAATGCGTCTGGCCGTGATCGCGCTCATGGCCTGCATCCTGGTAACCGGCCTCTTTACCATCACTCCGCTCGGCTCAAAAGCGGATGGGGGCCTCACGTCATTCCAGGCCGTCTCGGGGGCGGTCGTCTGGCACCGGCAGCCCAGCTTCCACTGGTATGTGGCCGCTGCGGGCGACAGCGTCGAATCCATCGCGGCCCAGTTTCACGTGCAAATCGGTGGCATCTACGAATTGAACAACATGCTTGCCGGCCAGGAGATTGATGCCGGCAAGGCGTACAAGATTCCAGACGATCCTTACTACGGCGCGGACTACCGCCCAGGCTCATACATTCCAAGCAGCGGTCGGTATGGCGCGACGACCTACGGGAACAGCCCGTGGACTTCACTGGCCGGCAATCCGGTACCGGAGCAGCCGTGCGGACCAGATGGTCACGGGGTGTTCACTGCCTATCAGCTTGTCTCGCCCAATCCGGGGTCCGTGTGGGTACGCGGCTTTACGTGGTATCACAATGGGGTGGATATCGCCGCGCCGGCAGGCAACCCCATTCACGCGGCGCAAGCCGGAGAAGTGATCTGGGCTGGCTGGGACGTCGGCGGTTTGGGATGGTCAGTCAAGATCAACAACTGCAACGGCATCTCCACTATCTACGGTCACATGGAGAAGCTCTTGGTGAGCCTCCATACGTTCGTTGGCCCTGGCGCGACAATCGGGCTGGAAGGCTCGACCGGATGGTCCACCGGACCGCACCTGCACTTTATGGTGCTGGAAAACAACGTGCCGGCTGATCCGTTCGCATTCTACGGCTACAACACCGCCGCCATCACTGGTCACTAATCGCAATATGCGCCTCATTTCACGCTAGTACGTGGGACGAGGCGCATGTATCATTGTGTCGAGAATGCCGCCAGATGGCCCAGTAGATGCTATACTATCAGCAGGGATGCGATGGAACCGCACCCACGCCAGCAGCGCTAGGACCGAGCGCGAGTAGGAACCGGCGGCATCCCCGGAGAGGACCGGACGTATGAGTATCCCAACACATCTCTCGCGCGGCACGCGCGGGCAGCATGGGATGCGCCGCGTGCTTCGCTCCCAAAGACGGAGCGAGCGCAGCGGTGGAGAGCATACCGGGCATCTCCATACGCACAACCTGACCCGCGAAAAGCTGCGGCTGGGCTTCTTCCTCACTCTGCTCATCCTCGCGGTGGAGTGTACAGGGGGCCTGCTGGCGCACTCGCTGGCCCTGTTCTCGGACGCCGGGCATGTGTTGACGGATGCCGGCGCG
This sequence comes from Ktedonobacterales bacterium, assembly GCA_035310125.1. Classification (GTDB taxonomy): domain Bacteria; phylum Chloroflexota; class Ktedonobacteria; order Ktedonobacterales; family JADMIN01; genus DATGEP01. The sequence continues at coordinate 15,451 of DATGEP010000096.1, read as the reverse complement.
CTCGGATTAGCCTGGTTCGCCGCGGCACAGGCCGAGCGGCCCGCCAATGCTCGCCGCACGTATGGCTACCACCGTGTGGGGATACTGACGGCGCTTGCCAACGGCGTCACGCTCGTCGTCATTGCCGTCGTCATCTCGTTCGAGGCGTATCGCCGCTTCACTCACCCCAATGCGGTGCAACCGGGCATTATGATCGTGTCGGCGCTGATCGCGATTGGAGTGAACCTCTACATCGGCCTGGGATTGCATGGTGAGGGCGAAGCGAACATAAATGCGCGGGCGGCCTCGCTGCACGTCTTTGGTGATGTTGGTGCTTCCATCGGCGTCATTCTGGGCGCTATCGCAATCGCGGTAACGGGGGCGAGCTGGGTAGACCCGCTGGTGAGCGTGGTGATCGCGCTGCTGGTGGTGGGAGGAGCGCTCCGATTGATCGTCGAGGCGGTGAATGTGCTGCTGGAAGCGACACCGCGCGATGTCTCGCTGGCAGCGCTCGTGCGCGATATGCTCCGCGTGCCAGGGGTGCGTGATATCCATGATTTGCACGTCTGGACGATCTCCAGCGGGATGCATGCGCTGTCGTGTCACGCCGTGATTGACGATTTACCGCCGAGTGGCAGCGCACCAATACTGGATGGCATCAGCGCCATGCTGCGTGACACCTATCACATCACCCACACAACGGTCCAGTTCGAGAGCAGCGCACATGGCAGCCATGAGGGCTTTTGCGCGTGCCCGCCAGGCGCAAGCGACAATATTTACTGCGATCTGCGCACACAATGTGGCGCGGAAGCGAATGGTGAGTACACAAACTGACAGGCGATGGATGACGCGACGCCACGCCACCCTTCGCCTGTCAGCCACATAGCTTAGCAGCCTTAGCAGCAGGTGCCGCCACATCCACAAGGACAATCAGGCGGGCAATCACAGGGATCACTGGCTGCAGCGGCGTACATCTTAGCAACAAACATGACTCTGCTCCTCGTCGCATACGCATGCGCCGCTCGACGGAGCGATGCAGCGCATGTCTTCACACGCACTAAACGACGCGCGTTCATCAGCATGGCAGGCCGCCAGCACGCGCTGGTAGTCCGTCAGATTTTCGCGAAACGCTTGTAACTCGGCGATTTCCCGATCGAGTGCGGAGGCTCGCGCGTCCACGAGCCGCTGCAACTCGCGCTGCACGTCCGCGCAACGTGCAGCGGAGGCGCCGGCCAGCAGGGGCTTCGCTTGCGAAAGAGGCACGCCCAGCAATTTGATGCACCGGAGCAAGTGCAGACGGTTAACGTCTATCGGGCCGTAGCGACGGTAGCCGTTGACTCCACGCGGCGGGCGTGGCAACAACCCAATCTCCTCATAGTAGCGGATGGTCTTGGCGCTCAGCCCGGTTAGACGCGCCAACCGGCCGATAGTCAAGTTCTCCGCGCCACGAGAGCTGTTGCCGGTGTCGTCGCGCGCCGCGCGAACCCAGGTGGTAGACATATCGCTGCCCGCGCCTCCTTCCACAAGGCAGCATACACCTTCCCGTCGCTGGAAGGTCAAGGGCATCTGGCGGCACGCCATCTTGTGACCGCGAGAGTACCTTGAGCCGGTGCTACTCCGGTGTGCCCGGCGGCGGAATGCTGGGGCCAGCCATGGGTAGCGCTTTGCGCTGGCGGCGGGTGATGGTGGGCTGGATACGTGAGCTGGCGGGGTCTGAGACGGGTGGTGGAGGGGGTGGAGTGAGCGTCTTCCAACCGGCAGCGGCTTCGTCCATCAGCTCAATCATGCGCTGGAGCTTGTCAATGACGCGAGTGATATTGGTGCGCTGGCGGGCGTAGCCGTCGGCGGTCATCTCGCGCGCCCAGGCTTTGAGATCGTCGTCTTCGAGGTCATACCATTTGAGGTCGGCTTGCAGGCGAACGTGGACTTTATAGGCGGGGTCGAAGAGCTTGCGGCCGGGAGGTGGCGCCTCACCAGCGCCGGCCTGATCAGGACTGGCACCACCGGCATGCAGCTCAGCGAACAAGGCATCAACGTCGGCAACGCGGAAAAAGCTGCCCTTGCCGACGCCAGGATAGGCGCGCAGGCGTTTCTCGTGGACAAAGGTTTGCAGAGTGTCGCGATCTACGCCAAGACGGCGTAGCGCTTCGCCCTCATCTATGAAAGAGAATCTACTCGCTGGGTTCATCATGATGGGATGGCTCCTGAGCAGTGCCGCTCGGTGGCATGCATTTCCTGCCCGGTGGACGGCTCCTTCGGGTTGACGTGCTCATAAAAGACGAGCAGGGTGCTGCCATAGCGGCGCTCGTCGCTGACTCGTAACCGGCGTAGGGTCAGCGGCTCCAGATCGCCGCGTTCGCGCGGGTCAATCTGGACAATGACGAGGCCGCCAGGTTCGGTGAGCGGGGCGGTATCGAGCCGTGCGACGGCGCGGGCTGCCATGCCCTGATACTGCGGCGGCGCCACATACACAATATCATAGCGCCTCGCGGCGGCATGCGCACTCTCCAGAAAGGCGAAAGCATCGGCACGCAAGACCTCGGCGCGGGCCGCGAGGCGGGTGCTGGCGAGATTTTCGCGGACGAGCTTAAGGGCTTCGGGGCCAATCTCGATGAAAGTGGCGGAGGCGGCGCCACGGCTGAGAGCCTCGATGCCAATACCTCCAGTGCCGGCGAAGAGATCAAGAAAGCGGGCGTCGCGGATGCGCGGGGCGAGCGTGTCAAAGAGCGCCGTCTTGACACGGTCCATGACGGGCCGCGTACCGGGCCCCTTCGGCCCCTTGAGCTGGCGACCCCTGGCAGAGCCGGCGACGACACGCATCAGCGGCCTCCTGAGGGGGCGCGCGGCGGCTGTGGCGCGCGGCTGCGCGGCGTGGGCTGCGGCGTCACCTCGGATGTGGAAGCATCTTCTGCTGTGGCTTGCTGGCGCGCGGTCCGGAGCGCGGCGAGCACGCTGGCGGCCTCTTCGGCGAAGATATCCTGCTTGCCCCAGCTGATGAGCGCGTCGAGCTGGTCGGGTCCCAACCGCTCTGGATTGACGCGCCAGATTCCACGAATCAGCGCGATGGCCTCCGGCTCGCCAAGCTCACTGACGACGACGTTGCGATAGGCCGAGCGCTGGTGTGTGGTTGGAGCGCCACCGCCCCGAATAGCGCGAAGCTGCGCCACACGCTGCGCCGCGGATGAGGTAGCTGGCTCGATCCCTCCCGCTTGGGCAAGAGGGGCGGCGGGCGCAGCGGATGGAGCCGGCGCGGGCTTCGCTGAAGCATTGCGGCGGGCAGGCGCATGGGCCGCATGGGAAGCATGCGCGGCGGAGGGCGGGGGGCCAAAGTCGGGCACATCATCCAGATCAAGGTCGCTCAGGGTGTCGGGATCCTCCAGGTCGTCGGCCGCTTCAGCGGATGCTCCGCTGGCCGGGCGAGCGGCTTCGTATGCGTCAAGCTCCTCGGCAAGAGCGTCGTCGCCATCCATCGTGAAGGTAACTTCGTAATCACCATCCTCCTCCTCGAAGTAGCGTGGCGAGGAGGCTTCCGGCCCTGGGGCGCTCGGCGCGGCGGCTGGAATGGGATCGGGAGCAGCGTCGCCGTCGCGGAGCAGTTGGCGGCGGAGAGCTTCCAGCGCTTCGCGTAAATTGAGGCCCTCCAGCGTGCGGACACCTAGCCGCTCCATCACCTGTTTGGCATTGAGACCCAGCTCGGCGGCAGCGGATAGAAAATCTTTGCGAGAAAGCTCGCTGCCCGCGGGTGCTGATTTGGTAGAGGCAGCGGTGAGCGCAGGCTCGACCGGGGGACTGTTGGGACGGGGGCGCGTGGACGCAACGGCTGGCTCCGGTGATGGGCGCGATGGGGGGCTAGCGGGATGGGCAGCGGGGCGCACTGGTGCGGCGGGCTGCGCTGGGCGCTCTGTATGGGCAGTGGGGCGTGACGGCGCTGCGGGCGTGGGCGGGCGCGGCGCTTCCGCGACGGCAGCGGTGGACGAGACGGGCGCCTGGTTGGGGATACTCGCCGCCGACCCGGCGCCATTCAACAGGGCGGCGACGTGACTATCGAGGCGCTGCGAAATGCGCCACATGCCTGCGTCGGCCTCCGCCAGCAGCCGCTCGATTTCTTCGGGAGGCGCGCCGGGACGCAGCGGGATCGCGATTTCGACGGTGCGGGTCTGCCCGTTGGCAGTGAAGGTGACGGATTGCCGCAGCCAAATGTGCTCGCCGTCCTGTTCTATCTGCCGCATATGTGCTGCCTCACTTTCGCGCCGCGCTCTGCCTGCTTTGTCACGGCGGAATCTTCCCCACATTATATGCCACGCACGTTCTTTCTCCTAAACGAGCGGACGCGGGCGCGCGGCCACGAACGCGGACCTGCCGTTCATCGCCGCGTGAGCAAAAACGTGCCAATGAACCGAGAGGGTGAAGGTCTCTACGCCGCCGGGTCAGCCGTGGTTGTGCGTGGATTGGGCAGCAAACCAGCCGCGACAGATGGAAGCTGAGCGTACATGTCCTCGCCGGTGAGTCCCGTTCGCCAGCTCTTCGCCGCCGCCAGATCCCTCACGAACGCAGTTTCCAGGTCGAGTCCTGTTGCTTGCCAGACCAGGCTGATCGCCCTTCGCGCGAATGCGATGTCGTTGCGCGGCTCGATCCGGTCCAAGTCCTCAAAGAAGAACCCGCAGCTCGTGTACATCCACTGTCCATAATACTGCGCTTCCAACAGTTGAAGCGTACGCTCCTCAGCAGCCTTGCCAACCGGGTGTCCATCGTTCTTGCCGTGCTGATTCCAGTATTCCTCAGCGCTCATCCAGCCATTGCGCAAGCTCAGATAAGCATCGCGTGCCGCCCAAGGGTCGTAGAGCGTGCCCGCTGTCTCACGCTCGAACGTCTCGTCTAGCCGGGCGGCAAGGGTATCGAGCGCATGGCGCAGCGCCGGCTTCCACGACGAATCCCCTTCGGTACATTCGCAGCCCCTGCCCCAACGCGCCACGCCGTGCGAGCAGCTCCATGCGCTCGGCGCCCTCAACGCTACTTCGCGCTGCGGCTGGTGATCGCGCAGATAGCGCCCCAGCGAAGTGACCTCAAAGCCGAACGCGCTGGCTCCTTCGCGCACGAGATGATTGAGGAAGCGGTCGCGCCAGGGTTTATGGTGTCCATACAGCTCGCCATCCGTGGCCACGACGATAAGCTGATCCTCCCCGCGTGCCGACTTCTCAGTGTTGAGATGACCAGGCAGGTATGACGCCGCGAACGAGTCGGCGTTGGTGGTGGTGTCCCAGTCGAACGACACTCCGCCGCTCAATGGAGCATTGTAGAAAAACACCACGATGTCGCGCCCGCTCGGCAGTCGCACCGTATACGGCTCTGTCGCATCCACTGGCGTTGCGGCCTGCCACGGCGCCAGCACCGTATACTTCACGCCTTGCTCGGCGAGAATTTCCAGCGTCTCTTCATCCACCGCCGTCTCCGCGAGCCACATGCCCTCAGCGGGATGGCCGAAGCGGTGCGCGAAATCGGCGAGCCCCCAGATGATTTGCGTACGTTTATCGCGCGTTGTCGCCAACGGCAAAATCGTATGATTGAACGCCTGCGCCAGGGCGTTGCCTGTGCCATATCGCGCGAAGCTCTGCCGGTCAGCATCCACGATCAATTGGAGAATATCAGGGTGCCGCTGCTCCAACCACATCGCCAGCGTCGGTCCGAGATCAAAGCTGATGGAAGCGAAGTTTCCTTCTTCGGCGTTCGGGCGGTAGCACTCGGCTGTAATCTTCTCATTGAAGTTTTCGTATGGCGTAGCACCCGGCTCATGTGGAACGATGCTTGTAAAGGGATCTTCGCGCGGTGGCTGGTAGAAATGCCCATAGAGACATACGAACTGATGTGAATCCATTTATTCTTTCACCTCTGACTTTGACAACGTCCAAATAGCGGCATATGCGCCGCGTGGAGCCTCTGTCATTGTGCATATGCTACAGCAGTAAACGATTAGCCAGCCTCCCCACGCCAATAGTCCGCTCGGAAGTACCAATCCATCATCGTCATCGCGGCAGATAGCCCGTCTGGGTAGTCGCGTGAACGACTCTATTACCTACCCTAGCCGGTGACCGCCCGGAAACGCGAACACCATCCATAAGGCAAGAGATATGCCAACCGAACATTCCCTGATCCAACAGTGATTTCATGGGAATTTAACGGCTCTGCCAGTTTGCCGGAGAGAACCGAAGAAGGCATCCATGCGAATGCCTTCTTCTTCATGCGGCGCCTGGCCGGCATCCTCACCCACGTAGCTCCGTTCCATTAGATATACGGATGGGCGCGCCGAAAGTTCTCAAGCGCTCTGAGCCTGCGCCGACACCAAAAACGCATCATACGCCTCACGCAGGCGTGGGTAGCGCAGTAGGAAGAACCCGGCGTACTCGTGGTCGAGCGGCCTCGGCTGCTTGGTGAGATGCATGCCCGCATCTTTGAGCAGCCTGTTGCCCTTACGACCGTTGCAGGCGCGGCAACACGCCACCAGGTTCTCCCACGTGCTCTGGCCACCGCGCGAGCGAGGCAGCACGTGATCGAGCGTCAAATCACGGGAGTGCTTGCCGCAATACTGGCAAGTCTCCTCGTCGCGTAGCATAATATTCGAGCGCGTGGGCCGCAACACCATGCGTGGCACGCGCACATTGGCGAGTAACTGCACGATCACTGGCTCATCCGTATGCATATGACGCGCGTTGATGCCCTCTTCAATCACCTGACGCACGCGGTCATCTACGAACGCCACCTTTTGCTTCGTGAGCAACACGACCAGGCGGCGCTCCGGTATGACGGAGAGCGGCTGAAGCGAGGTGTTCAGGACCAGCACCGGCATCGGCGACTCCCTTTCTCCCCGGATACAGCAGCCTTCCAGGATCGCGACGGAGAAGAGTCGTCTTGGCAGCCCGCGGGCGCGTAGCACTGCGGGACGCGACGCTTATCTCCGCCGTCTATGGCGGCCGCTGATCCAAACGAGACGGGCGCGAGACCGATGATATCGCCCGCCGTCGTGGGGCAAAGACACGAAGAGCACGCCCACATGGGGGGGAGCGCTACAAGTATCCGTGATACGTGTATTCGCAGCCCTCGCCAGCATGGCGTGCTCCTCAGATTCACTCCGCTCCACGCGCACAGCATCACTCTGCGCATGGAGGGTCTGGTCGGGGTGAGAGGACTTGAACCTCCGACCTCAGCGTCCCGAACGCTGCGCGCTAGCCAACTGCGCTACACCCCGAGAGACGACATTGTTTTGGCGAGAACCGATCCCGGCTGCTCCGGTTCCGGCTCCTCACGCCCGGCAGTATAGCATATGGCTCCTCCACTATGCAAGGGCAAGGCTGCGCCAATGGAGGCTGGACACCCAGGCACTTCACCAAAGCTGATAGGGCGCGGAATTGGGTTGTAAAGGTGCATGTGGTCTGGATGATTCGCTCACATCATCCAGGGGTGTAGCCTCCTGGTAGAAGTGCGGTGCGCGGGCTGGGACCTCACCCCCAGCCTCTCTCCCACGAGGAGCGAGGAGCCAGGGGCGACTGGAACCTCGCCGTTGCCGGCTACGGGCGGGAAGCCCTCTCCCACGAGGAGCGAGGAGGAAGCGGCGGTTGCCGATTCTGCCGGAATGTCAGTTGCCGATTCTGCCGGAATGTCAGTTTCGGTGGCGGCTTCGAGAGATGGCGAGGGAGTCGCGTGGTGGGGATTCGCGAGCTGAAGGCCCGCGGCTAATCCTGGTTCGGCAGCGGTTGCCGATTCTGCCGCATTTGGCGAATCGGCGGGGGCCGTGTCCGGGGAGAGAAGCTGGAGGCGGGCGAGGGTATGGAGGCCGAGGAGGCGGTTGGCTTCTTTGTTGGCTTGCAGGATAAGACTGAGATAGCGGGGGGCGGGGGTGCTGGCTGGCAGGTGGACGGTGATAGGATGGGCAGGGGCATCGGATGTCTGGGCACCGGCATCGAGAAGGGTATTAAGGGTGGCGTCGAGGAGGGCGTCGCGAGCGGCGGCCTCGTGGTCGAATTGCTGCCAGGCGGTGGCGGTGAGTTGGTTTTGGCGCTCGACGGCGAGCAGGATCTGTTGCTTGCGGTTGAGCTGGAGGTCGTCCTTGAGATCGGCGAGGGCGGCGGCTATCCAGGCGCGGATGGTGCGCTCGGAGACGCCGAGCTCAGCGGCGATGGCAGGGGAACGGAGACCATGACAGTGGAGAGTGAAGGCCTGCTCGCGCAGGGGGATGGGATGGGCGATGTGGGGCGTGTGGGGGAGGTGGGTGATGTTGATGTTGGGTGAGGTGGTGGTGGCGGTGGACATGGCGGGTGGCTCCTTTCGGGTGTGTCGCGGTCATACATGGCCAGCGTATGGGACGGGCGAGAAGGGGCGCACCGCGTGCGCCCCTACACCTGGCAATGCACGAGCCGGAGAGATGCCGGCGGGACAATACAGCCCCTGGGAGCAGTGTAGGATATGGCGGGGGGCGGCGATACGGTCAGGAACGGTCAGGAACGTTCAGGAGCGGCCACGAGTTTTGGGCGGAAGGGGTGATTGGTGCTGAGGTGCTCCATTGGTGGACCGGCCGCACGATTTTCCAGCGCCAGGAGAGCGATGGCTGGGGCGCGCGGGTCATTGACCGGCTGGCGCGGACCCGCACGCCGCATTCCCCGAGATGACAGGCTTCTCGCCACGCGATCTCACGTATATTCGTGCTTTCGCCGCTGCCTTTCCAGGCGAAGCATGTGTGCGGGTGGCGCTTGCACAGATTACGTGGTACCACAACACGACGCTGGGTGGTCGAAACCAAAGGCTCCATCCGTGAGCGCGACCGCGCCAAGCAAGCCCGTGCCGAGCGCTATGTCGAGCAGCTTACTCTCGCCACCCGCGCCACCTGGCGCTATCTCTTCCTCGTGAACGATACCTCGCTCAATCGCAGTGACATCGCCTGGTGGGCCAACCAGGACCGACGCCGCTTCTCTCTCTGACCTCGTGCGTTATATTGAGAATCTGCCCCAACTCGGCCAACACTAATCGTCTCCGCTCCGCCTCCTTCGGCCTTGCCTTTGCCGGGTGCGGTCCCCGCCAAAGGTAGCGACGGTATTAGGAGCGGAGCGGGCCGAGAGCGCAGCGGTGGGGCCGGAGGTAAGGTCCCGTGATACAATACCCTTGTTTCGCGCGCTCAAACAAAACTGGCTGAAGCCAAACAGAACTGACTGGAAGAAGGTGCGGTATGGCTACCCCCTATCAGGACATCATCACCCTCATGCCCGGTGTACGCAGCGGCAAGCCCACCATTCGCGGCCTGCGCATCACCGTCTATGATGTCCTCTCCTATATCGCCGCCGGCATGTCTCATAAGGAAATTCTTGAAGACTTCCCCTATCTGACCGAGGAAGACATTGAAGCCTGCCTCAGCTATGCCGCCGACCGCGAGCGCCAGGTCCAGGTCGCCCACGCATGAGCATGAAGATGCTCTTCGACCAGAACCTCTCACCCCGTCTGGTGGCACGTCTTGCCGACCTGTACCCAGACACCACGCATGTCTCGCTGGTTGGGTTGGATCGGGCCTCCGACTCCGCCGTCTGGGACTATGCACGAACGAGCGGCTCCATCATCATCACCAAGGATTCGGACTTCAGCGATATGATCGTGCTGCGCGGCTTCCCGCCCAAGGTCCTCTGGTTACGGTTGGGCAACTGCACCACCACTGATATCGAACAGACCCTTCGCCGCGCGCATGCGCAGATTACGGCATTTTCCACAGACTCAACCGCTGGCATCCTTGAGCTGATTTGAATTGACGTTTCATCGCAGTTTAGATACCCCTCGGCGCTTTGCAAACTCATGTCCGCACCTGACCGTATTTGTCCGTTTCTGATCGTATCGCTGCTCCCCCGCCATAGACTACACTACCCCTAACCGCCGTACCGCTGGCCCACCGTGTACCACAGGCATCTCGTCGGCCCGTACCCGTTGCAGCGTGCGCAACGTTCGCCATTCATCGCTTCGGCCCGCCTCTGGCTCCCCTCTCCCCGTGGGAGAGGGGCTGGGGGTGAGGTCTCCTTCTCTGGCCTTTCGTCCAGCGCCAATGCCCGCCCGCGCGGGATATAATGGGTGATAGGCACGCTTCCGCTCACTCCGCCATTGCAGCATCGAGGTTTCCAATTGGCTGGCTCCGACATTGCACGCACCGACAGCGACGCGCTCCAGCAGCGCAACCGCGAGCTTTCCATCCTCAACAGCATCGCCCAGGCGCTCAACAAATCCTTTGAGGTGGACGAGGCATTGCGGACGGCGCTCGCGCGGGTGGCGGAGCTGCTCGGCCTCCACACCGGCTGGATCTGGCTGCTCGACGAAGAAACCGGCGAATCCTATCTCGGCGCCGCGCAGAACCTCCCGCCCGCACTCACCAAAAATCCCCGGCGCATGTCTGGCCGCTGCTACTGCCTGGATACCTACCGCAAAGGCGACATGGCCGGCGCCGCCAATGTGAATGTCGTGCGCTGTAGCCGCCTCGATGGTCTCGTGGATGGCACCGATGGGCTGCGCTACCACGCCTGTATTCCCCTGTATGCGCGCGGCAAGAAGCTCGGAGTGCTGAATGTCGCCAGTCCCGACTGGCGCGAGCCGTCCGCCGAAGATCTGCGCCTACTCAACACGATCGGCGACCTCGTCAGCATGGCCGTCGAACGGGCGCGTCTCTTCGCTCGCAGCGCCCGAGTTGGCGCCGTCGAAGAGCGCAGCCGCCTCGCCCGTGAGCTGCATGATACGCTTGCCCAAGGACTCACCGCCGTTGCCCTCCAGCTCGAGTCCGCCGATGCCCTGCTGGATTCCGACGCCGAGCGCAAACGCATCCAGGCCGCCGTCCGCAAGGCGCTCCGCCTCACGCGCGCCAATCTCGAAGAGACGCGCCGCTCGGTGCAAGACTTACGCGCCGCACCCCTCGAAGGCAAGACGCTTGCCGAGGCGCTGACAGCCCTGGCGTCAGACCGCAACCACCCCAGCGCGCCGAAGATTCGCTGCGACATCGCCGGAGAATCGCGCCCTTTGTCCGTACGTATTGAAAACGGCATCTACCGCATCGCGCAGGAGGCGCTTACCAACGCCCTACGCCATGCTGCCGCCAAACACATTTTGTTGCGACTGGAAACTGTGCCCCAACATATCCGTCTTCTCGTCGAGGATGATGGGCAGGGATTCGAGACCGACCGCTGCGATTCGCCTCACGGTCCGCTCGGCCACTACGGACTCGTCGGTATGAACGAGCGCGCGCGCCTGCTCGGCGGTGAGCTTCGTCTGGAAAGCGGACCGGATGAGGGCACGCGCATCGTGGTTGATATTCCACTGGATGATAGCCTATGACGACATCAATACGCATCCTCGTAGCCGACGACCATCCGGTGGTGCGTGATGGTCTCATCGCCATCCTCAGCACTCAGCCAGATTTTGACGTGGTCGGCGATACCGGCGACGGCGACGAAACCGTGCACAAAGTCGCCGATCTGCACCCGGATGTCCTCTTGCTCGATCTGGAGATGCCCGGAAAGGATGGCGTGGCTGTGCTCCAGCGCCTGCATGAGCTGAACGCCAGCACGCGGGTGATCGTCTTCACCGCCTTCGATACGGACGACCGCATCCTGGCCGCCGTCCGTGCGGGCGCGCAAGGGTATCTACTGAAAGGCGTGCCACGCGACGAGATCTTTGAAGCCGTGCGCGTCGTCCACGCCGGCAATTCGCTACTCCAGCCGATCATCGCGTCACGCTTGTTACGTCAAGTAAGCGAGGATCACGCGGGACCGCCTGGTATCACGGCGCTCACCAGCCGCGAGCTGGAAGTCCTGCGTCTGCTGATGCGCGGCCTGCAAAACAAAGAAATTGCCATGGAGCTGATCGTCACCGAGCGCACCGTCAAATTCCATGTCAGCTCCATCCTTATGAAGCTGGGCGCTGGCAACCGCACCGAAGCCGTCGCCATCGCGACCCGTCACGGCGTCGGCAAAAGCTGATCCGTATGGCGCGGACACTCGTCGCAGTCTCCGCAGGCGGGCTTCGTAGCTGAAGGCCATCCAGGCGCGGCATTAACCGCCGGCCGCTCTAGGATGCCACCGCCAGTAGACGCGCACCAGGATTATCCGTAGAGACGAAGTGCGCCGGACTTCCCAGCAGCATCATGCGCTTCACGCCTTTGATGCGCATCGTCGCCCCTGGCGTCCGCGTCGTCACATACCGCTGTACCAGCAGACCGAGAGGCCGCGCCAGCACCAGCGACACCGTCGAAGCCAGAATGACGTTATTGAAGGTGTTATAAGGCTTGCGCATCTTCGCCACTGTCATCGCCGACAGTCCTGTCAACATGCCCGCCACCGCGAGATTGGTTCCGCATCGCTCGTGAATCGCCATCTCCGGCTCACCGCCGCGCAGCCGTGCCAGCGCCGAATCCGCCGCCGGACGAATTTCCTCGGTGGGCAGATCGCCGAACACAAAGAAGCCCGATGCGAACGAAACACCTGAAAGGCGCGCCTCTGGAAAACGCTTGTTCAGCAGCACAATCGTCGCGTGCTCCAGCGCGTGATTCTCGCGGACCGCCCCGCCCAGCGTCATCTGTTGTATTACCTGCTCGAACGGACTCATCGCCATATGCTCGTTTCTATATCATCAGCGACCTGGTACCAGCCGCCGCCAGCGTCCACAGCATCCATTATCGCACCTCACACGATGCATTTCACACTACGTGACGTAGAACTCTTAAACATACATATCGCGGTGTAACCTCCCAACAAAGTCGTGTCTCCCGAGGCGCACCCCGCGCTCGTTTGACCCCCTCTCCGCTCAGAGCCTATAATGCGTATAACTGGCCCGCATCCTGAAGCACTCTTCAATTCGGGTACACATTCCGGCGCGCACTGGGGCGCGCCTGGCCACATATGCAAAGGAGCCGGAGATGGCCGAACACCCGCATCCCGTCATCGTAAGTGCCGTACGCACCCCCATCGGGCGCTTTCTGGGCGCGCTCGCGCCGCTCGCCGCCACCGAGCTGGGCGCGCTCGCCATCCGTGAGGCCGTCAGGCGTGCCGGCAATCTTCCCATCGAGCAGCTAGACGAAGTCATCATGGGCAATGTCGTCACCGCCGGTGAGGGGCAGGCGCCCGCTCGCCAGGCCGCGATCCACGCGGGCATTCCAGCGGATATTCCCGCCGTCACGATCAATAAAGTCTGCGGCTCCGGCCTCAAGGCCGTTATGCTCGCCGCCCAGGCCATCAAGGCTGGCGATGGCGACCTCTATATCGCTGGCGGCATGGAAAGCATGAGCAACGCGCCGTACCTGCTGCCCAAGGCCCGCACCGGCTACCGTATGGGCAACGCCGAAATGGTGGATTCCGTGGTGAACGACGGCCTCTGGTGCTCCTTTGAGGGCGTTCATATGGGCGTTGAGGCCGAGATCGTTGCCGACAAATACCAGATTTCCCGTGAGGCGCAGGACCAATTCGCGTATCAGAGCCACATGAAGGCCCAGGCTGCCACCGAAGCGGGCCGCTTCACGGATGAGATGGTTCCCGTCGAGATCAAAACCAAGAAGGGCACTGTCACTATTGACCGCGACGAATCCATCCGGCCCGACACCAGCATCGAGGCGCTGAGTAAGCTCACTCCAGCCTTCCGCAAGGAGTCCGGCACCGTCACCGCCGGCAATGCTCCCGGCCTAAACGACGGCGCTTCCGCCACGGTTGTCGCCAGCGAAGCCAGGGCGCGCGACCTGGGGCTGCCGGTGCTGGCCCGCATTACAGGATACGCCGCCGCCGCCATCGAGCCGAAGTACATCTTCGCCTGCCCGCCGCGTGCGGTGCGCAAGCTGCTGGACCGCACCGGCATGAAGATGAGCGACTTCGACGTCATCGAGGTCAACGAAGCCTTCGCCGCGCAGGTGCTTGCCAATGGTAAAGAGCTGGATTGGGACTGGGGCCGCGTCAACCCCAACGGCGGCGCCGTCGCGCTCGGCCACCCCATCGGCGCCAGCGGCGCCCGTGTGCTTACCACGCTGCTCTACGAGCTCAAGCGGCGTGGCGGCGGGCGCGGCCTTGCCACACTCTGCCTGGGCGGTGGCGGCGCCGTCGCTATGTCCATCGAAGTCTAGCTGTTCGCGCTGGACCCTCGATCCACCGATCTATGGGGGCGTCCACCGGACGCCCCTCGCACACTGCGCAGCAGTGGCTCGCGTGTGACGTTTTGACGAGGAGGATTCATTCACCATGCTCGAACAGAAGCCACGAGCCAATGATGCGCATGGCAGCGCCCAATCCAGCGGCACTCACCCCGAGCAGATGACTCTGCCCCTCTTCGACGCGGGCACCGTAGATCACATCGCCGCCGAAAAGCGCGCCTGGGAGGAGGACGCCGTCGCGCGCTCCACGCAACGCATGCCGGAGCAGCCACCTACTACGACAACACAGTCTGGCATGCCCATCCAACGGCTCTACACCCCTGACGACATCCGTAGCCTCGACTACGACCGCGACCTCGGCTTCCCTGGCGAGTATCCCTACACCCGCGGCGTGCAGCCGACGATGTATCGTGCCAAACCGTGGACCATGCGCATGTTCGCTGGCTTTGGCACGGCGGAGGAGACCAACGAGCGCTTCCGGTATCTGCTCACTCAGGGACAAATGGGCCTCTCTGTTGCCTTCGACATGGCCACACTCTATGGCTACGATCACGATCACGAGATGGCGCTGGGTGAGTTTGGCAAGTGCGGCGTGGCAGTCTCCTCTCTCGCCGACATGGAGCTGCTGTTCAAGGATATTCCGCTCGACAAAGTCACCACCTCGATGACCATCAACAGCCCGGCGCCAGTTATCTGGGCCATGTACATCGCGGCGGCCGAGAAGCAGGGCGTGCCAATGGAGAAGCTTGGCGGCACACTCCAAAATGATATCCTCAAGGAGTACATCGCGCAGAAAGAATTCCTCTTCGCGCCGGAGCCTTCGATGCGGCTGGTCGTGGATACCATCGAGTTCGGCACACGTCATATGCCGAAATGGAACACGGTCAGCATCAGCGGCTACCACATTCGTGAGGCGGGCGCCACCGCCGTGCAGGAGCTCGCCTTCACCCTGGCCGATGGCCTCGCGTACGTGGATGCGACACTCGAGCGCGGCCTGACCATTGATGAGTTCGCTCCACGCCTCAGCTTCTTCTTCGACGTCCACAACGACTTCTTCGAGGAGATCGCCAAGCTCCGGGCTGCCCGTCGCATCTGGGCCAAGCAGATGCGCGACCGCTTCCAGGCGAAGAACCCCCGCTCCTGGACGCTCCGCACCCACTGCCAGACCGCCGGGGTCTCCCTCACCGCCCAGCAGCCCATGAACAACGTGGTGCGGGTGGCGCTCCAGGCCCTGGCGGCGGTGTTGGGCGGGACCCAGTCGCTCCACACCAACTCCCTCGACGAGACGCTCGCCCTCCCCACCGAGGAGGCGGTGACCATCGCGCTGCGCAC
>DATGEP010000095.1:0-10632 GCA_035310125.1 Ktedonobacterales bacterium | reverse complement strand
CGGCCTGGAAGCTGGCACCCGCACTGGCGGTCGGCTGCTGCGCCATCCTCAAGCCGGCGGAGCTGACACCGCTGACTGCGCTCGCGCTCGGCCAGATTTGCGTGGAGGCAGGTGTACCAGAGGGCGTAGTAAGTGTATTGCCAGGTCACGGCTCGGTGGTGGGCGCGGCGCTGGTGAAACATCCCCACGTTGATAAGATCGCTTTCACCGGCTCGACGGAAGTTGGCCGCACGCTGATGCGTCAGGCGGCGGACCAGATCAAGCGTATCTCCCTGGAATTGGGCGGCAAATCCGCCAATATCATCTTCGACGACGCCGACCTCGAGAAGGCAGTGGTCCAGGGCGTACCCGCGATCTTCGGCAATGCCGGGCAGGATTGCACCGCCCGCTCACGCATCTTGGTGCAGCGCGCCATCTACGATGAGTTCGTGGAGCGCTTCGTAGCCCGCACGCGAAATTTGCGCGTGGGCAATCCGCTCGACAAGCAGACGGACGTGGGCGCCATCATCTCGCCGCAGCAGAAAGCATCCGTGAAAGGCTACATCGAGATCGGCCGCGGCGAGGGGGCAAACCTGCTGCATGGCGGCTCCGAGCCGGAAGATCCAGACCTGGCCAGCGGCAACTTCCTGGTGCCGACCATCTTCTCTGACGTGTTGCCGGAGATGCGCGTCTCCCAGGAAGAGATCTTCGGCCCAGTCGTCACCATTATTCCATTCGAGACGGAAGACGACGCGGTGCGCATCGCCAACGACAGCATCTATGGCCTCTCCGGCTCCATCTGGACCCGCGATATCGGGCGCGCGCTGCGGACGGCGAAGCGAGTGCGCACGGGAACGCTCTCCATCAACACCAACAACAGCATCCACATTGAGGCGCCGTTTGGCGGCTACAAGCAGTCCGGCATCGGTCGCGAGCTGGGCATGTACGGCCTTGAGCTCTACACAGAGGTCAAGAACGTATACGTGGAGCTGTGAGATAGTGTGCCAGGCCGGCGCCCGCGAGAATGCCTGTCACGCCGGCCTGGATGATTCCCTGACTCTGGCCCGCGCCGTCGCCCGCGACGAAGAGGCCCGGCGCGCCGGTCTGGAGCTGGTCATCGGTAGGAAAATACCAGAAGCGCTCCTCGGCGGGACCGTAAGCGAGCGCGTCGCCGGTCTGGATGCCGGGCGCGAGCTGCGCCAGGCGCGCCAGAAAGTCCTCGCAGGCGGGCCAAAACGCGTCAGGGTAGACATCGTGTAATGCGCCGTGGGTGGCATCTGCGCAGGTGGGGCGCACTGTATTCCGGGCGAGCGCGTCCGCGCTGGTCGGCTCTCCTTCTCGAACATCGGCAAGCCGCTGTACGACGAGCCGTCCTGGATAGCGCTCATTCAGCAAACGCGCCGCCCGTTCACCGCCACGCCAGCTATCCGCCGCACCCACGACGCCCGGTTGTGCGAGAACGGCAAAGGTGGTGCTGCCAGTGCGTTGCCCTGCGGGCAACGGCACGCCACTGGCGACGAGGGCGCCGTAGCGAGTGACGGGTAGGACGTAGCCGCCGAGACAGGTAGCATACGTCTTGATGATGGCGTCCCCAGACAGGGTAAGCTGGATGCGCGGGTCCGGGTTGATGTCCGTGAGGGGAGCGTAGGTTGTCAGCGGAACTTCAAGGCGAATGCCAAAGGCCGAGGGAAGCTGCTCAACCGCGGCGCCCAGGCGACGTGTGGTCTCCACAAGCCATTCCGCGCCATAGCGGCCCGGCGCGAGCAGCAACGCGCGTGCGGTCACGGAGCGCGCCTGCTCCCATGTCCCGCCAGCCTGTTCGAGCCGCACCTGAAAGCCAGCGCCGGCATGTCCATCAGGCGTGACACGTGCGTTGAACGCGAAGGTGACGCCGCGTTCTTCCAGGCGCCGCATCAGCCGGCGCAGTATGCCCCGGCGATCTTCCGATGTGAGGAAGCGGGCAGGATAACTGGTGATGTATTCCAGGCCAGCGGCTTCCGCGTCGGCAATGGCGGTATGAATCGCAACATCGGGCGCGAGGCGTAGCGGTGCCCGCGCGCCGTATTCGTCGAGCAGCGCATTGACCTCATGCGCCCGGCGTTCATAGTCCGAACTCTCAAGGATCGTGCGAAAGCCGGCGGGAAGCGTGCCGGGCGGCGGGATGGGGATGCTCGACGAACCCAGATACAGCCGTCCGCCCAGATACAGCCCCGCGCCCCCAGATCCGCCCATCTGGCTCGTCGCCTGCCGCTCGCGGTCTTCGAGCGGCAGGCCGATATCGGCAATGAGTATCCGCGTTTGCGGCGCGCGGCGCAATAGCTCGTGCGCGGCGAGCAGCCCGGCTATGCCACTGCCGGCAATAACGGCATCGTACGGTGTGTCGTGCGCGATAGAGTGTTGGGTGATCACAAAATCCTCTTGCAAGCTAGACGAATCGGCTTCCGTCTGATTGTGTGGCCGCGATGGAAGGGGCGTCAAGCGATAGCCGTGGGCGGCTAGTGATATTCACTGAGGTTGCTCCGCCAGTGACTTGTGACCAGTACGACATGATGAAAAGAACGCGCGAAATTCCTATTTGTGCGTTTGTAGCGAGAGGTATATACTAGTCGCGCGGTATGTATACACCGGGCAGTGTAATACGTGTAGTGGTATTCCGTGGCGTGTGAAGTCTGGGGTAGTTTCAGTATTCTCCAATCGGATGAGGGAGGAGGGACAATGTCTCATCATGCATCACGTCTCGATCGGGGTCAGGGCCTCGTTGAGTACGCGCTGATTATCGCGCTGGTCGCGATTGTCGTCATTGGCACGCTGATCTTGCTTGGCCCACAGATCGCGTCCATCTTCCAGAATATCAGCAACAACCTCTAACTCGCGCGGCATCGCCGCGAATCTATGTGCGCCTTCCGCCCGGCCTCTCAGAGTATTGCGCATCGGGATACCTCACAGGCCGGGCGCGGTTTTCCCTACACGAAATGCCGCTATTCCCCTGACAAACTCCTCGCGCTCCCGGCGATACACTTCCCGTTCAGATCGTGAACGCGGTGGCGTTCGCCGGAGCGATATGGTTGCTTGCGCGCGGAGGTCGGCGGCGAAGCGGTCTGGCCGCGAGCCTCGCCGTGGCACAGTTCGCGCTTAGTCTCCTGAACTTTGGCCTGACACGACTGCCATATCTCGTGTATCCGAGCGTACGGGCGGCGGATGCGCTGACACCACCCGCGACCTATACCGCGCTCATGCTGACGCTGGCTGGCGGCGTCGTCTTCGTAGTACCCTCACTTGTGCTGCTCTACGTGCTGTATCTCAAGCCGGAACCGCAAGCTCAATCGGGTAAACCCCAAATTCCCGGTGAGGTTAGCTCGACGCTGTTCTTCGCCGGATCGCGGAAGTAAAGCGATGTGCCGCCAGAGGGCCATGTCACTTCGGCTTCGAGGGCAACACCGTGTTCTTGAAGCTGAGCACGCCAGGAGGATATATCCTCCTGGCGTACGGCAAAAGCGACATGACCCTGACCGTGTGCGCCATGTGGCGGGACGGGACCGCTGGCGTGCTCGGTCGCCGCGGGATTGAAGAGGAGAAACATAGCGCCGCCGCAGTGGAAGAAGACATGCCGGCCTTCCGCGCGCGACTCCACTTCCAAACCGAGAACGCCGGTGTAAAACCGTTCGCCGGCATTCAGATCGTCAGCATAGAGGCAAGTTTCCAGCACTCGTTCGGCGTGCATAATAGTCCCCCGTTCTGCGCCTACCACAGCGGCGGGGCAAAGAGGAACGCGGCGACCGCACCGGCAGCCAGCGCCGTACCATATGGAATAAACGTGCGGCCCGTCGCTGACCCCAGGCCCAGCAACAGCACACTGACAGAAGCACCAACCAGCGCGGCGATGATGAGCGCCGTTGTGACGCCGGGCCAGCCAGTGAGCAAACCAATCAGCACCGCCAGCTTGACGTCTCCTAAGCCGAGCGCCTCTGTTCGATAGAACACAAATCCCGCGACATAGAGCAGCAGGAAGAGTCCGCCGCAGATGACCAGGCCGAAGAGCATACCGGCAAAAGCCTTGTGGTCGAAGAGCAGTGCGACGAGAAGGAGACCGGCGGCGGTCGGATACACCGACACATCGAGAATGAGATGGTGTTCCAGGTCTACCGCGAAGATGAACGCGAGCACAGCGGTTGCGGCGGCCTCCACGGCGAAAATACCCACGGGCGCCAGGTGTACGATATCGCCATCAGGGCTGGCGAGATGCGCCAGCAGCAGCGGAAACAGCGCGGCCAGCGCCGCCTCGATCAGCGGACGGCGCAGCGAGGCGCGCGCGCCGCAGACCGAGCAGGCGCGTCGGCTCGCGGCGAAGTTGAGCGCCGGCACAACGCGCGTGAAAGGAAGACCGGCCCCACAAGCGCGACACGTTCCCGCGTGCCACGGCGGCTCCTCGTCGCCCACAACTTGATCGGCGGCGAAGTTCACGAGAACGCCCGCGCCGAGGCCGGCTAGCGCGGCAACGCAATACCAGAGGGGAGCAATACTCAGATTCACCGCCGCGACCGCCTCACTGTCCCGATACACAATACGCTAGAACACCTCAGAGCGGGGAAGCGAGCAAGGCGTCAGTCCTCGCTCGAAGTGCTACATAGCAGCAGTGTGCGGTATCATGAGCGGGCGCACAAGCACATCACTCTTCAGTACCACTCGCGGCAGCCGGTGTTTCTTTGGCGGTAGCCTCAGAAGGTTCCGCGGCAGCGGCGGGCGCCACTTCCTCAACCACGAGGCGCGGCGGCTCGATCTTCACCACCGGCTCGTCTCGATCACTCAGAACTGTCACGTTGGACGGCACGCGTAGGTCGCGCACATAGCGCGTTTCTTTCAGATCCTCCATGTCGCTGATGTCCAGCACGACCGCTTCAGGCAGGTTGGCAGGCAGCGCTTCCACGTCCAGCGTCTCTAACAACTGCAGCAGCACGCCATCGAAATTCTTGATTGCCGGTGATACGCCCTCAAGACGGATCGGGATGGCGGCCTTCATCGGCTCAGACATCTCGACGTGCATGAAGTCTACATGTTGAATGGCATTCGTCCGGGGATCGTGTTGCACATGCCGCACGACGGCAGTCTCGGCTGGCTCTGAGCCAAGTGTTAACGCGAGCAGTGTCGTCGGCCCATGGAGCTTGAGGAAGCGACGAAACTCGGCGGCATCGAGCTGGATAGCTTTGGATGCGCGATCATGTCCAAAGATGTTACCAGGGAGAATCCCCTGACTTCGGAGCTGGCGCACCTTCTTACCCGTGATCTCGCGCCGCTCGACCACAAACTTCACATGCTCTGGCATTGGGAACACCTCCTGTATGTCCGGTATGGATGTACGTCAACTATGAGGTATTGTAATGCGGCGTGGCGTGGCGCTGAAATATCTCGCTGATAGAGCCCTACGAACCGCATGACCGCCGCACTTCATGGTAGAGGCACAGCCGGCTGCGCCCGCCGTTTGCCTATGTCATATCATCCGCAGCAATTTGCGCGCCGTGTTCATGGGAGTAGTACCCCGGTGCCATTCGCGCCCAATGACTTGAAGGGGATTTTCGCCACTGTGTCCATATGGAGCCGGTACACGCCGTGGTACGATGGCTGCGGCGGATGGGCTGCGTGGGGGCGCCAGCGACGGCAACCCACGAATGGTTACGATACAGCAAAGGGAGCAGCCGTGAGCATTCAATCCATTAATCCAGCGACGGGCGAGACACTCGAAACGTTTGAGTCCTTCGATAAGCAGCAGGTAGACGCGGCGCTCGACGCGGCTCGTAGCGCCTATAAAAGCTGGCGCGACACCTCGTTCGCTGAGCGCAGCGCCCACCTGCACGCCGTCGCGGCCTATCTGCGCGAACATAAGGCGGAGCTGGCCAAAACGGCGACGCGCGAGATGGGCAAACCCATCGTGGAGTCGGAAGCGGAGGTTGAAAAGTGCGCATGGAACTGCGACTACTACGCGGACAATGCGGAGCGCATGCTCGCGAATGAGCCGGTCGAATCCAGCGCGAGCGAAAGCTACGTCGCATACGTCCCGCTTGGTGTCGTGCTGGCGATCATGCCCTGGAACTATCCATACTGGCAGGTCTTTCGGTTCGCCGCCCCGGCACTTATGGCGGGCAATACAGCAGTGCTCAAACACGCCTCCAATGTCTCGCGGGCGGCGCTGGATATCGAGCGCATTTTTCGGGAGAGCGGACTCCCGGACGGAGCATTTCGCACGCTGCTGATCTCCGGCGCCGAGGCGGAGAAGCTCATCGCGGACCCGCGCATCGCGGCGGTGACACTCACGGGCAGCGATACGGCGGGCGTCGCGGTGGCGTCGGCTAGCGGGCACGCACTGAAGAAGACTGTGCTGGAGCTTGGCGGCTCGGATGCCTTCATCGTCCTGGAAGATGCCGACCTGGACGGCGCGGCGCAGACCGCGACTCGAGCGCGCTTTCAGAATACCGGCCAGAGCTGCATCGCCGCCAAGCGCTTCATCGTCGTCGAGGCGGTCGCCGACGCCTTCGAGCGCAAGTTCGTCGAGGAGGCGAGTAAGCTGCGTGTCAGCGATCCCCTGGACCGGCAGACGCAGGTTGGCCCGCTGGCACGTGAAGATCTGCGCGACACGCTGGAAGATCAGGTGCGCCGGTCGGTAGAGATGGGTGCGAAGGTGCTGCTCGGCGGCAAATCGCTTCCCGGCAACGGATATTTCTATGCGCCCACTATCCTTGGCTCGGTAACACCAGAGATGCCCGTCTTTCGCGAAGAAACGTTCGGACCGGTCGCGGCGGTTGTCCGCGCTCGCGATGCGGCGCACGCCATCGCGCTGGCAAATGACAGCCAGTTCGGCCTGGGCGGCAATCTCTGGACACAAGACATCGAGCGAGGAAAAGCGCTCGCGCGGCATCTCGAATCGGGCGGTGTCTTCATCAACGGCATGACCGCCTCCGATCCCAGGCTGCCATTCGGCGGCGTGAAGCGCAGCGGCTACGGACGCGAGCTGTCATGGTTCGGCATCCGCGAATTCGTAAACATCCAGACGGTCTGGATCGGCCCGGCGAAGGCGCCCGTGAAAACAGCCAGCGAGTAGGGTAAATCATGCCCGATTACACCGCATCCAACCGCGCGCTCTGGAACGCCTGGACCGCGCAGCATACCGACTCTGACCACCACCGCGATGTCGCCCGCTTCCGCGCCACCGGCTCCAGCCTGCGCCCCATCGAGCGTGCGGAGCTGGGCGACGTATCTGGCAAATCGCTGCTGCATCTGCAATGCAACATGGGCTGCGACACACTATCTTGGGCGCGTCTGGGTGCCAGCGTCACCGGCGTGGACCTGTCGGACGCCGCCATCGAGCGCGGGCGCTCGCTCGCGACGGAAGCTGGGCTGCCGGCGCGCTTTCTCCAGTCCGATCTCTACGCGCTCCCGGACGCGCTGGATGAGCAGTTCGACATCGTCTACACATCCTACGGCGCCCTCTGCTGGCTGCCTGACCTGGACCGATGGGCGCGGCTCGTCGCCCGCTACGTCAAGCCGGATGGTATCTTCTACATGGTGGAGATGCACCCCACCAGCCTGATGTTTGCTGGCGACCCCACCGATGAGGCTGGCAGACGCTTCGAGGTCGCCGCGCCATATTTCCACCGCGCCGAGCCACTCTCCGACGAAGATGGTCGCGGCAACACCGTCTATGGCTGGACCTACGGGCTTGGCGAAGTCGTCACCGCGCTGCTCGATGCCGGGTTGCGTCTCGATTACCTTCACGAGTTCCCCATGTCGTTCTACCAACAATTTCCCGCGTTGATCCACGGCGACGACGAATACTGGCGCTGGCCCGCCACTTCTGGCAACACGATGCCGCTGCTCTTCTCCCTACGCGCCAGAAAGTGAGGCGGCGGAGATGCGCCGGCACTCGCTGCTGACCGCGCCGCACCGGCTCGAATGGGCTGCGGACGATCTCCCGCCGCCCGCGCCCGACGAGGTGCTCGTGCGGACCATCGCGGGCGCCGTCAGCATCGGCGCGGAGCTGCCACAGTATCGCGGCGACGAGCGTGAGGTCATCCCACGTGGCTATCCCCGCATGACCGGCTATGAGAGTCTGGGCATCGTTCAGGCATGCGGCGCGAATGTGCGCCGGCTGGCCGTTGGGCAGCGCGTCCTGGCGTTCTATGGCCATCGCACCTATGGCGTTGTCGCGGAGGCGAAGTCCATCCCGATGCCAGACGATGTTCCCGACGCCCTGGCGCTGCTGGCGATCCTCAGCTGCGACGCCGCTAAGGGTGTGCGCAAACTCGCCCCGGCGCCCGACGATGCCGCGCTCGTGATGGGCGGCGGCACAATGGGGCTGTTGACCCTCTTTATCCTGACGCGCTACGGTGTGCGCACGGTGGACGTCGTCGAGCCGCGACCGGAGCGGCAAACGTTGGCGCTCTC
This sequence comes from Ktedonobacterales bacterium, assembly GCA_035310125.1. GTDB lineage: Bacteria > Chloroflexota > Ktedonobacteria > Ktedonobacterales > JADMIN01 > DATGEP01. Next base: position 2,220 of record DATGEP010000095.1, on the reverse strand, counting down.
GCTCGGGGCGCGCCGCGTCGTCGCGCCAGATGCGTTACCCGACGATGCGACATACACCGCCGGCTTTGAGTGTTCCAGCCGCGCTGCCGCGTTCACCCTCTTGCAAGAGCGCATGCGGCCAGGCGGCCACATCTGCGTGCTCGCGGATGGCAACATCGAGCCGCTAACCCTGGCTCCCGCTTTCCACGCGAACGAGCTTTCCATCATCGGCTCAAGTGATGGCTGGGATTACCAGCAGCATGCCGTATGGTATGTCGAACAGGTGCGGCGCGGCGCGACGAGCGGGCTGGAACGGCTCTTCGAGCTGGCCGTCGCTCCAGAGGAACTACCCGCCCTCTTTGAGCGCATGGCACGCGGCGAGATTGTGCCCATGAAGGTGCTGGTGCGCTATAGGGAGACACAATGAAAGTAGGATTCGTTCGCCCCATCGCCCTCTGTGTTTTCCGCGATGATGACAACCGCATCCTCGTGTTGGAGGGCTACGACCCTACACGCGAGCTAACCTTCTACCGCCCGCTTGGCGGTGGCATCGAGTTTGGCGAGCGCAGCCAGGATGCCGCCGCCCGCGAGATTCGCGAAGAGCTGGGGCTGGACGTGCTCGACCTGGAGTTTTTGGGTACGCTCGAAAGCGTCTTCACCTTCGATGGCCTGCCCGGCCACGAAATCGCGCTGGTCTACGAAGGTGCCTTTCTCGACCAATCCGCCTATCACCAGCCGAATCTTCTTGGCGCCGAAGACGACGGCACGCCCATCACCGCCGTCTGGAAGCCCCTCGACGATTTCCGTTCCGACACAGCAATCCTTTATCCCGCCGGCCTGCTGGAGCTCCTCGATGGGTAGCTTCCCCGCGTATGGTATGCTGAAGGTGCATGAATCTTTGAGTCTGGAGACACGCGATGCGGCACATCCCCACCGCGACAGCAATCCGCAGCCAGCAGCGCCAGCAGCCCAACCAGCCGCCTGGCTAGCTTCCGTGTGTCTCGTATGTCTCCCCCTTTCTGCCCGCCAGGCCGCCTCGGTCCGGCGGGCTTCCTTATGGATCGTACCTGCCTGACCGGATGCGACAGCATCACCCAGCGAGGTTTTAGCCTCCATGAGCGTGCGCTGGCCCTTGAGGGCCGCGACCATCCAGTCTACGAAAGGCAGCGCTCCCATGCCCGTCTCGTTTCTGCTTCGGGGCCTCCTCATCGGCTTCTCCATCGCCGCGCCCGTTGGCCCTATCGGCGTCCTCTGCATCCGCCGCACGCTGGCGCTCGGCCGGCTGACGGGTTTCGTCACCGGCCTAGGCGCCGCGACCGCCGACTTCACCTATGGCTGCGTCGCCGCCTTCGGACTCACCGCTGTCTCCAGCTTCCTCCTTAGCGCGCGGCTCTGGATTCATCTTCTTGGTGGCCTCTTCCTCGCCTACCTTGGAGTGCGCACCATCCTGTCCTATCCTGCCGAGCGCCCCGCCGCCACAGGGAGCGCCGCGAATCTCGGCGGCGCCTACGCCTCCACCGTAGTTCTCACCCTCACCAATCCCGCGACAATTCTCTCCTTCGCCGCCGTCTTCGCGGGGCTGGGCATCGCCTCCACCAGCGGCAGCTATGGTACGGCGAGCGCCCTTGTGGCAGGCGTATTCATCGGTTCCGTGCTCTGGTGGCTGCTGCTCAGCAGTGGCGTCTCTGCGTTGCGCAGCCACTTCAATGCGCGCCTGCTCATCTGGGTAAATCGCGTGTCCGGATGTATCCTCCTGGCGTTTGGCCTCGTCGCCCTGGTCAGTCTGCGCTGAAGAACACCTAACAATACATCCCAATCACTCAGCAGTGAGAGTGGGTAACCGTCGAGAAAGATCGCGAGCTCATAGCCATAACGGACGCGCCACTCAAGTGGATGCAGCCGTCTCAACCATCCTCGATCAGCTCGCAGCATCGCCTTCTCACCACTCGCTGCTCGCAAAGTCCACGAGGTCAGGCCGCCGCGCCACGGGTTGCGCCCCGTGCCCGCAGCCCGCGTACCAAACCCGCAAGCGCGATGGCGAGCGCGATACCCATAAAGCCCACGATGGCAACCAGGAAAACGCCCCCACTGTCCTGGCTATCCATCAGGCCCGGCGCCTCGTTCACGATGAGCGTCGTAAGAGTCGCCGTGGCGCCAAGGGACACCGCGATGCAGAGCGTCGTAATCGCCGCCGGTATGAGCGCCAGACGAATGAGCGAGGCTCCGACATCGCCGCGCGCG
>DATGEP010000094.1:0-9912 GCA_035310125.1 Ktedonobacterales bacterium | reverse complement strand
CCGACCCCAACTCGGTGTGCGAGACGGGAGAGGGGCCATGATGAAAGCATGCATCTGGAAATTCAGCCTCCTGCTGGCGGTGCTCGCTCTCGTGGGCATCAGCCCCAGCAGTGCTGCAGCGGTCTCCTCGTCCAGTCCTGGTTTCGCCTGGGCCTGGGGCCAGAACGATTACGGCCAACTAGGCAGCAATAGCATGGACCAGAGCGTGGTGCCGGTCGCGGTGCAGATGCCAGAGAATGTGGCGTTCACCGTGATCAGCGCCGGATACGACCATAGCTTGGCGCTGGACACGGCCGGGCACGCCTGGGCCTGGGGCAAAGGCCCACTGGGCAGCAGGAGTACGAATGGCAGCCTGGTACCGGTCGCGGTGGAGATGCCACCGAATATCGCGTTCACGACAATCAGCGCGGGATCCGAAGACAGCTTGGCGCTGGACACAGCCGGGGTCGCTTGGGCCTGGGGCCGCAACGACTATGGCCAACTGGGCAACAACAGCACGCTCCTGAGCCCGGCACCCGTCGCGGTGCAGATGCCGATGAATGTCATGTTCACCAGGATCAGCGCAGGCACGGGCTACAGCCTGGCGCTGGACGCTGCCGGGCACGCCTGGGCCTGGGGCGCCAACGACTCCGGCCAACTGGGCAGCAACGGCACGGACCAGAGCCTGGTGCCGGTCGCGGTACAGATGCCGCCGAGCGTCACATTCACCATGATCAGCGCAAGCGGCGGTCGCCCGGGCTACAGCCTGGCGCTGGATACTGCTGGGCACGCCTGGGCCTGGAGCGCCAACGACCACGGTCAACTGGGCAGCAACAGCACGGACCAGAGCCTCGTGCCGGTCGCGGTGCAAATGCCCGCTAATGTCGCGTTCACCACGATCAGCGCGGGATACGACCACAGCTTGGCGTTGGATACGGCCGGGCTCGCCTGGGCCTGGGGCAACAACTGGAGCAACGAATTGGGCGCCAACATCCGGCCCTTCAGCGTAGCGCCGGTCGCGGTACAGATGCCGGCGAACGTCACGTTCGCCACGATCAGCGCGGGCGAAGGCTACTGCTTGGCGCTGGACACGGCCGGGCACGGCTGGGCCTGGGGCACTGGGCCACTGGGTAACAACAGGACGAATGACGCTATTGCCGAGGTGCCGGTTGCGCTCCAGATGTCCACAAGTGTGACGTTCACTATGATCAGCGCCGGCGCGTACCACAGTCTGGCGCTCCAGCATGGCAGCGACCTGTAGGTGACGCGCGGCCACCTCCGCACGTCCTGTAGGCCTTGAGGTAGACGCCAGCATCGGCAATAACGGACCGCTCCTTCTGAGATAGGTGGGCATTTTCAGATCGGCATCGATCGATCTGGCCAGCCGAACCCGAAAGTGCCACGCTGTGGTCGTACCCCACGCTGATGGCGGTGAAGGTCACATTCGTAGGCATCTGCACCGCCACCGGCACGAGGCTACGCTCAGTGCTGTTGTTGCCCAGTTGGCCGGAGCCGTTGCCGCCCCAGGCCCAGGCGTCAACGACGCGAATAGGGAAGGAAGCCGCGGTGCGTTCGAGTGCATCAGCGAATCGCTGCTGCTGCATGTGGCCGCTGCAATTGGTGCTGCTTCCTGCAACGCTACTTCGCGCGTGGCATTCTCAGCAGGGCGATTAAAGGCTAGGGAGTTTCGGCGAGCGCATAGGCGAGCATCTGCTCTTCAGTCATCGCTTGGCCTGCGGCGGTGGCTTCATTGGCTTCCTCGCCCAGCGCCCGCTGGCTCGCACGCCACCACTGCTCGATCCGCTCATGATCGACCGACGCGGCTGGTGATCCAAGCTTCGCGCGGAGGGTCGCCGCGGCGCCCGCAAGCGTAAGTGCGCGCGCGTGGCTGCCTTGCGCCGCGGCAAGCCCCGCAAGCTCCTCGAGCACTTGCGGGAGGGCAAGCCGCTGGCCAAGTTCACGTCGAAGCGCGAGGCTCTCGACGAAGTGCAATCGCGCCAAAGCGAAGTCTCCCTGGGCCTGAGCGACACGTCCCAACGCCGCAACGACATGCGCGCGGCCCGACCGGTCGCCGAGATCACGCAAGATCGCAAGGCTCTCCTCGAATTGCTCGCGCGCGTCGCTGACGTCGCCCTGAGCTTGCGCCACCTCGCCGAGATTGATGAGCGACCAGGCGACCCCTGAGCGATCGCGCAGGTCCCGACGGACCTGTAACGCTTCCGCGAAGTGCTTGCGGGCTATGCCGTATTGCCTGAGCTGGTAATACGCCAGCCCGAGGTTGCTCAACGCTTGACCAACGAACCAGACGTCACCACTCGCTCGGCTCTGCGCGAGGCAGTCGGTGCAGTAGGCGATGGCACGCTCGTAGTTACCTTGCAAGCGCGCCACCACCCCGAGTCCAACCAATGCCGAGGCAATCCCGAATGCGTAGTCCAGGCGACGCATCGCCGCCAACTGATCGGCGAAAATCGCCCGGGCTCGGGCGTAGTCGCCCTGGTTCATGAAGACCCGCGCAAGCATATCGTGAGCGAGCCAGATTTCCCGTTCGTCCCCGACCTCCTCGGCGATTTCCAGCCACTGCTCGCCAAGGTGGCGCATCGCTGCGAAGTCGCCCTGAAATAACGCGGCGAACCCCGCCGTATGTATGGCCTCCCGCCAGGCCGGGGTCCGGCGTACATCAGGCTCGGATTCCGAGGCTGAGAGAAGCGGTTCGAGCAGGCTGCGACCCTCGGCCAGATAGCCCCGCACCACCCATAGCCGAAGGAGTTTCGCCAAAACGCCGAGGCCTTCAACCAGTTCACCGCGATCCGACTTGGTTCCCTCGATGACCGCTCGAATGTTGTCGTATTCCAGTTCGATCCGATCGAGCCAGGCGCCCTGTCGTGGCCCGGTCAATTCGGGCTCGGCGCGGTCCGCCAGGATCCGGTACCAGGCTCGGTGCCGCTGGCGAGCCTTGTCTGCTTCGCCACTCTGAACCAGCTTCTCGAGCGCGTATTGCCGAAGCGTCTCGAGTAGCCGATACCGAGCTTCGCCCGCGACTTCCTCCACCTGGAGTAGAGACTTGTCCACCAGTTGGGCAAGGAGATCGAGCACCGATAAAGCGCCGGACTCCGGGTCGGCGACGGCGTGCAACGCCGACCATCCCCAGCTCGCAGCTGCCGCGGTGCCTTCGCCAACGAACTCGACCGCATCTAGGTTGAACGTCCCGATGAACACCGCCAACCGTCGGAACAGCGCCCGCTCGGGCTCGGTGAGCAGCGCGTAACTCCAGTCCAACGTCGCTCGCAACGTCTGGTGCCGCGGCAACATTTCTTGACTACCGCTGGCCAGCAACTGGAGGTGATCGTTGAGGCGTTGCGCAATCTGCTCCGCGCTGAGCACGCGCACCCGCGCGGCGGCCAGTTCGATGGCCAGCGGCATGCCATCCAGGTGCTGGCACACCTGAGCGACGGCGGCCATGTTCTGGCTGGTGAGCGCAAAGTTTGCGCGCGACGCTTGTGCGCGCGCGACAAAGAGTTGAACCGCCTCGTATCCATTCAGTGGGAGCCCTCGCCGATCCGGTCGAGCATCTGGAAATGCCAGCGACGGCACGCGTCGACTGGTCTCCTGTCCGATGCCCAGCGCCTGGCGGCTCGTGGCCAGGATGCGCAGGTCCGGACACTCGCGAAGCAACACCTCGGCAAGCTGCGCACACCCCTCACGGAGGTGCTCGCAGTTGTCGAGGACGAGGAGCAGACGCCGGCCGCGCATCGCCGCGACCAACGTCTCCTGGAGCGGCTGCCCGCGTTCGTCGCGTATGCCTATGGCAGCCGCAACCGTGTGGACTACCAGAGACGGGTCCGCGAGCGCGGCGAGGTCGACCAGTCGCACGCCGTCAGGGTACGAGCCAAGCAGGTCGCCCGCGACCTTGAGCGCAAGACGAGTCTTGCCGCAACCGCCAGCGCCGACAAGCGTCAGCAAGCGAGTCTGCGCGAGGAGTCGCTTTACCTCAGCTACCTCGCGTTTGCGGCCGACAAAGCTGGTCATTGGCGCTGCCAGGTTCGTCCATTGGGCGGCTAGTGCTGACGCCGCCCTGGGACCGCGCCGCCGTTGAACGGTTGCTTCGAACGCCCGGCCGTCTTCGTCAGAAAGACCCAGCGCGTCGACAAGTTGGCGCAGGTTTTCCCGGTACGGCGCCTGACGAATACCGCGTTCGTACGAGCTGATCGCTCGTGCGGACAGTTGCGCGCGCTCGGCCAACGACTCCTGGGAGAGGCCGGCCGCCAGACGGAAGCGCCTGAGCAATACGCCAAAACTCGTTGGTTGGGCGCCCCCCGGCGTCACGCCGACGTATCGTAGCAGCCCTCCGCGCAGGCGACTATCGGCAAAGTGTGTCAGTTAACTGTGTCAAGCGTGTGTGGTGTCGTGCCGCGCGATCGTCGATATATGGACGCGATGATTCAGAGTGGGCTGACCTCAACACGAGCGAGATCGCACAGATGACTGGCTTGGAAGATCCACCCGAGTCGAGGATTGAGCAGGCGCGCTCGGGCGCGAAGATCGCGGACCTCCGAGCCCACCTCCTCGACGTGCTGAACCACGCTTCTCAGGCGTTGTTCATCAGCATCGGTCACAAGACGGGCTTGATTGATACTCTCGCCAGGCTGCCCGCCTGCACGTCCGAACAGTTAGCCAAGGAAGCCCGGCTGAACGAACGGTACGTGCGCGAGTGGCTTGGAGCGATGGTCGTCAGTGGTCTCGTCGAGTATGATCCGCCGACTCGCACGTACGTTCTGCCCCGCGATCACGCGGTCGTACTGACGGGAATGCTGCCCTCGATGGTGGGGATGGCTCAGGTCGTCCCGGTTCTCCTCGCACTTGAGCCGGCGATAGTCGACTGCTTTCGTGCCGGTGGTGGCCTGCCGTACTCGGCACTGACCGGATTCAAATCCGGCGTGGCGGTTGGACCGTCGACTGCGGACGCGGGCCTGCTCGAAACCACGCTGCCGCAGGCTCCCGGGCTCGTCGACCGGCTCCGCAGCGGAGTCGACATCGCGGAGATCGGATGCGGCGACGGACACCGTCTCAATGTGATGGCCGACGCATTCCCGCACAGCAGGTTCACCGGCTATGACTTCTCAACGGAGGGCATCGCGAAGGGCAACGCCGAGGCGGCGAAACTCGAACTGACGAATGCCCACTTCGAGCTACTGGACCTTGCCCGGCTGGACACGCCCGATGCCTTCGATGTGATCATCGGTTTCGATGCTATCCACGATCTGGCACAGCCACGCACGGTCCTCCAGAACGTTTATGCTGCGCTGCGCGCCGGCGGCACCTTTTTCATGGACGACGTGCGAACTTCCAGCTCGTTGGAGAACAACATCGGGCATCCGCTAGGACCACTCATCTACTTGTGGTCCCTGACACACTGCATGCCCTTATCACTCGCACAGAATGGGGAGGGATTGGGCGCTGCATGGGGCGTAGAGCGCGCGACGGAATACCTGCGCAGGGCAGGGTTCCAAAAGGTTGAAGTCAAAGTGCCTGACGGCGAGTTGATCCACTGTATTTACGTGTGTACGAAGGAGTAGTTCGACCAGATGCGGAAAGACATCCCCCTCGAAGACCTTCGCGATCTGCTGAATCAACCTCGAAATTTGATCCTGGCAACGAACTTTGCCGACGGCACCACGCTGCTTTCGCCGGTGTGGCACGAGTGGCGCGACGGCGGATTCACCGTCATCGTCTTCGACGGTGATGTGAAGGCCCGACACATCAAACGCGACCCGCGGGTGAGCGTCGTTCTGTCTGGCGACGCCGTGCCTCTGCCCGGAATAGAGGTGCGCGCACGCGCCGAAGTCGTGCCAACCGAACCTGATCTGGCGACTCTGCGGCGTATGGCCGTGCGGTACGTGGGGCCCGAGCGCGGTAACGCGTTTATCGACGGCATCGACCCGGCGTCCCAGCTGACGCTCCGCATCGTGCCGGGCGTCCTTCGAACCTGGGACTTCGCCGATGAACCTAGTCTTGCTACGTAGTTGCTAAGTCTTTTGAGGTGGGACCATGCCCCCGGGTGTGCTTGAAGCGGCGGCCACTGGACACTACGCCAGCGCCAATGGGCTGAGAATCTATTTCGAAGAGCAAGGTGCTGGTTACCCACTCCTGCTCCTCCATGGTGGGTTCGGGACGCATACGGATTGGAGATCCCAGGTTCCCGCGCTTGCGCCGCATTTTCGAGTCATCATGCCAGACTTCCGCGGCCATGGACGAACGGACAACCCCGATGGCGCCATCAGCTACGAGTTGATGGCCCAGGATTGCTTCGCGCTTATCCAAACCCTCGGGCTGGAGAAGCCGCTTATCGTCGGGTTCAGCGACGGCTCGTACACTGCCCTTCAGATGGCTGTCTGGAAGCCCGATCTTGCCACCGCTTTCGTATTCGTCGGTGGGTGGCTGTGGTCTGCGACAGAAGAATCGCGCCGCGGGATGCTGGCAATTCAGCACTTTATGGGTATCGACGGCCCGCTTCGCGCCGAGCTGGCAGAGGACGATCTGAGGCTCATGGAACAAAGTCAGCCGCGGATGGTCGCGGATCTTCGAGCTGCGCACCAGCACATCCAGGGCCCCGACAACTGGAAGACCTACCTAAAGAACATGTGGCCCGCCTGGATCAGGCCGACAGAGCATGGACCAGACGAGCTGCAACGCATCACGGCTCCGACGCTAGTGGTGGTCGGCGATCGGGATATATTCGTTCCTTTGAAAAACGCGGTCGAGTTGTACCAGCATCTGCCGAACGCGGAGATGGCGGTGATTCCGGGGATGGATCCGGACGGGCCCAAGAGCAAGCGCGCCGATCTGCTCAGCCAGATAATCCTGCACTACCTGCTTCGACAGGTCGCTGCACAGACCAATTCATCCGCGGGTACGATGGTGTTGTCAGGTTAGGCGCCGAGAATCGCGGAAAGTGCGACGCAGCGCGCGAGACCGGTTAGATCGGCCCGTGTTATGGCCGCACGTAGGCGAGAGTGACGTCCTGCCAAGCGGCGTGTGCAGCCGTGCGGATTTGTCTGTAGTCGGAGGCGGTCAATCGGTGTCGACGTGGGCGGAAGTGGTTCGAGACAGCGCTGAACGGGCCGAGGAAGCGCTGCGCGTGCTCGGCTGACTTGAATCGCTGGAGCACCCGTTCACGTTTGCGTGTCGGCAGATGCGAATTCTCAGCCCGGTTGTTGAGACGCTTGTGCCGACGATGCTCGGCGGTCGGTAGTACCCTTCGAATCGCCGGCAGGTAGCTCGCCAGCTTATCGGTGATCACGACGCGCGGTTCGACGTCGCCCTCGCCGTCAAGCACCCGACGCAGGAAGCGCTCAGCAGCGGCTTGATCGCGCCGTTCCTGGACCAGGATGTCCAGTACGACTCCGTGCTGATCAACGGCTCGCCACAGCCAGTGGCGTTTGCCGCGGATCTTCAGCGCCACTTCGTCCAGGTGCCACTTATCGCCGGCACGCACTCGTCGTCGACGCAACCCTGCGGCGAAGGCGGCACCGAACTTCACGCACCACTGGCGGACGCCTCGTGACTGACCACGACGCCGCGCTCGGCCAACAAATCCTGAACGTCGCGAAAGCTGAGATGGAAACGGAAGTAGAGCCACACGGCATGGGCGATGATTTCGGGTGGGAAGCGGTGGCCCCGATACGGTGAGCGATCGGCAGGCGCGAGGGAGACGGGCATCAAGCGAGGCTTATCGCCGATACCCCTCCAACTTGACAACTCCGCCCAATCATGCACACGGTGGTGATCCGGGCCGATCTGCTGGAGCGCCATCCGTGGGTGGCAAGCAGCCTCTATGACGCCTTTGTGGCCGCAAAGCAGCAGAGCATAGCCGCGCTCGGCTACTCGGGTGCGCTTGCCGCCGCCCTGCCATGGCTGATCGCGGAGGTCGAAGCGACCCGCACACTCATGGGCGCCGACTTTTGACCCTACGGCGTCGAGCCAAACCGCAAGACGCTAGAAACAGTCGACCGGCCACAACTACCCCGCAGCGATGGTTCGCGCGGTCGCAATCGTCTGGCTGTTCTGCGGGATCCGCCGCGACGAGATCCGGCGACAGCGCGTCGGGTGCGTGCAGCGACAGACTCGTGACATGGGCGTGCCGGCCTCGAATGAGGTGCTGTCCAAGGGCTCCGTTGTGTTCTTGAACGTGCCGCCGAACAAGACCACACCCGCCTACACCAAGCCAGTAGACCCGGTCGTCGCCGAGGTGATCGAGGCGTGGGAGCAGCTCCGTACGACGCAGCCTCTCATGCTGGATGCGAAAGCCGCCGAGGTGGTGCAATATCTGTTCGCGCATCGCGGACGTCTGCTTGGGATGGCGTTTCTGAACGCCACGTTGATTCCGCTACTCTGGCGCAAGGCCGGCGTCCCGGAAGCGGACGCCCGTGGCAAGCTGACCAGCCACCGTGCGCGCTCTACGATTGCCAGCATGCTCGGCAACGCCAAAGAGCCGTTGACGCTACTGGAGCTCCAGCAGTGGCTCGGCCACCGCTGGCCATCGTCGACTCAGCACTACTTCCAGATCCTGCCGACGAAGCTAGGCCGCGCATACGCCGACGCCGACTACGCTCGGCGCAACGTCCGCACGGTCGATGTGCTCATCGATGAACAAGCAATTCTCAGCGGCGCGGCGGCCAAAGGCATGCCGTGGAAGTACTTCGATTTGTGCCACGGCATGTGTGCCAATCCGTTTTATGAGCAATGTCCGCACCGTATGGCTTGTGCGCGATGCCCGTTCTATCGACCCAAGTCCTCAACGCTGGAAGCTAACGCCAAAGGTGCGGCGCATCTCAGGAACATGACCCAGATGCAGCAGGCTCTTACGCTCACCGAAGACGAGCTCGCAGCCATCACGGAGGCGCCGAGCTCCTCCAGGCGCTCGTCCACAAGCTTATAGACGTGCCGACACCGGGTGGGCCGACGCCGCGTCAACTCGAAAGTCCGACCTAGCAGAAGTCCGCGGCCTGTGGAAGTTCCGTGCGCCTGAAACAGGCTCGCTCAAAGAATGCGGGCTCCTCGGCTTGCGTCGTTCGACCGGGCGCCCCTCGATCATTGGAGCGACGACGGGGCTGAACCGTCCAGTTAGCCCGGTCTGGCCGCCTTGGGCGGGCCGACAACCGCTTCGGCAATCGCCTGCTCCAAGTGGAACAGGCGCCCAGCGGCTTCGGCCGATTCCGCTTGCTCTTCCCCAATCCGAGCGCGAGCCGAGTTCAGCCAGTGCTCCAGCTGGATCTGTTCGACAGGCGAGGCAAGCACAGACGCCCGCGCGCGGAGCGCACTGACGGCGCCCGCCTGTCGCGCTGCCTGCTCGTAGCGACCTTCCGCGACAGCGACCGCGGCGAGGCCTTCCAGCGATCGGAGCACCCACACGCGTTCCCCTAACTGCTCGTAGAGCCGCACGCTCTGAACCAGCAGTGTCCGCGCCTTTGCCACGTCTCGACGTTGCAGCGCCACCCAGCCCAGCGGCACAAGGACAAATGCGGTGCCCCATGGGAAGTCAAACGTCCCGAACACGTCCTGGCTCGAGGTCAGCTGGGCGCTTGCCAGATCCAGATCCCCTTGCGCGAGGCTCACCCGCCCGAGCAACGCCAGGGCCATGGCTACACCGCGCGGAAACCCCACCTGCTGAGACAGCGAATAGCACTCCTCCAGACGGGCGCGTGCCTCGGCGAACTGACCTTGCCCCCAGGCGGCGGCTCCGAGGCTGAATAGGCAAGACGCTTCCAGGGCGCCATGGCCAGCCGCGCGACTGGACGCCAGCGCCGCCTCGCCCATGCTTTGTGCGGTGGCGTAGTCGCCACTCCACCAGTTCAGGTCCGACAACCGGTAGAGCGCATGAGCGATCGATTCGGGATCTTCAGCCCGTCGGGCGACAGCCAGCCCTTCCTCCAGAAT
>DATGEP010000093.1:0-33791 GCA_035310125.1 Ktedonobacterales bacterium | reverse complement strand
TTGTCGGGACCGATGGCGCGAGAGAGCGCCCGTTCGGCGTGCAAGTCGGTGGTGTGAATGGAGAGACTGGTTATGGTGCAACCATTCTGGCGCGGCGACATCCGGCTCCTCTTCCAGACGGCGATGGGTGTCTTTGTCATCACGGTGGGCATCGGCATGCTCAATGGCCAGCATTTCATCAAACTCAGCCAGGACATCCTGCTCACGCACGTCCACGCTGGCACGATTGGCTGGATCACGCTGAGTGTCATGGCGCTTTGCCTCTGGCTGTTTGGCGGAGACGACACACCCGAGTCGCACCGGACGCAGGATACGATGCGCGCATACATCCATGCGCTCAGCGTGCTCGCCGCCGTCTCCGTGCCGGTCTATGTGGTGGCGTTCTTTAGCGGCAATCTCGTTGCCCGCGCGATCTTTGGCTTTCCGGTCCTGGCCGCCATCGTCGGCATTCTCGTGTGGATCATCCAACGCAGCCGCCAGATCCGCCTTACCGTGGCGCACATTGCCATCCTGGGCGCGCTGGTGACGGTCACGGTCGGCGCAGTCATCGGCGTGCTCTTGCAGGTTGAGTTCGCGACAAGCGGGAATTTTCTGCCCTCTGGAGCCTTTGCCGCGCATCCCGCAACGATGGTCGTCGGCTATCTCTTGCTGGTGGGTATGGCAATCAGCGAGTGGCGGCTGATGCCGGATACCGGCAGACTCCCGCGCGCCGGTCTCGTTCAGATCGCCCTGCCCTTTACCGCTGGATTGGTGCTCACCGTCGGGCTGCTCTATAATAATTTTGCGCTGCTGGGAGTCAACGTGCTCTTCGAGATCGTGGGGGTCGTCATCTACATCGTGCGGTTCGCTCCGCGCGTTCTCCGCGCGCGCTGGCTTGAGCCTACGAGCGAGCGCTACTTCGCTATCAGCAGCATCTTCGTGGTGGTGAATGTCGCGCTGATCGTCTACCTGATCGGCGCTATCGTCACCAAGGTCTATACGGACTTCCTCCTCATCCCACGCTGGCTGGTCTTCGGCCAGGACCACGCGATGTTCATTGGGGTGATGACCAACGCGCTCTTCGGCTTGATCTATGAGGTAACGCGCGAGCGGCGGGACTACTGGCGCTGGGCCGACCATATCCTCTTCTGGGGGATGAACTTCGGCATGATCGGCTTCGTGCTCAGCCTGCTGGCGAATGTTCCGTTCTTCGAGCGGGTGTTCACACCCATCATGGGCGGCAGTATCCTGCTCGGCTTACTCACGTACACGCTGCGCATGCGGGCGACATCCAGCAGTCCAGCGGTGGTGGTCGCACCAGCCGCCGTGGAGTGACAGACACCGGGGCGGTGCTCGCCAGATGTGGCGGACGCCGCCCCGCCCCAGCGGAAGCCAGGGGCAATCCTGGCTAGCGGTTAGAAGCTGGGGTAAATGCCGCGCAACACTCCGAGGCCGCCGAGGAAGTAGACTTTGAGTGTTTCGTCCACGTAGTCCGCGAACTTGAAGTTGCTGTCGGTGATGGCGAAGTCCACGCCCCAGTATTCCTGGTTCGTTTCGATCTCCACCGCGTTGCCGATCTCCGGCACGGGGAAAGGCACCGACATCGGCAGGAAGACCATGCAGCCCTGCGGGCAGTAGCGGTCCAAGATGATGGGCATCTCTTTGCCAGTGCTCTTGTTGAGGTAGCGTGTCACGCGGTATTGCGCCGTGAGCTGGCCCTGGTCCGCGCTCTCGCCCGCCTGTACGACGTAGCGGAGCTGGCCGGCGCCAACGACGAGATTCGTCAGCTTTACGTTGTCCAGCGGGTTCATCACGATGTAGTCGGGATCGCCTGCCGCTTGCAGGTACATGCCCGCCAGCAGATTGTCAATGTCGGAGAGCGCCAGCACGCCATTGGCTGCCGCCGGCTGGGCCACCTGCGCGCCCAGCGTCGCGCCATTGGCGGCGCTGGCATTGTTGAGCGCCTGCGCGATCAGGCCGTCCCACATGAGAAGGCTGCCGCCGCCGTCCACGAACGTTTTGGCGGTGTTGCTCGCGATGGATGAGAGGGCAGTGCCGGTGCTGGCAGGCGGCGCGGCGAGCGTCACCGTGACGACCGCGGGGTTCACCTCGCCGGAGGGCATCGCCGTCACGCCGTCAGCCAGCGTCACCGTGGAGCCGATGGAGGGTTGCGGCGCGTTGGCGCCAGAGATGCCGGCTTGCAGCCAGGCCGCCGCGTCGCCAGGATAGCTCGTGCCGGAGGCGATGTAGACGTTGTACTGCGTGGCGTTGGGCACGGTGAAGATGCTGATGGTGATGGTTGAGGTGGCGCCGGTGGTGACAATCTTCGCGGCGCTGGAGCCGAGCGTCTCGCCCTGGGCGTTCTTCGCCGTGATCTTCACCCAATACGTGCCCGCGGCGACGGTGCCACCGGTTGCCGCCGTTGCCAGCACGGGCGCGGGCGGCACCATCACGTACGCGCTGGCGCCGAGAATCCAGCGCTCTTCGGTCATCTTGAGCTGGTAGAGCAGCTCCGCCACGCGGCGCGCCCGCACGTCCGCTTCGAGTGAGCGGCCACGCCACTGCGCCTGGAAGCTGACGGAGTTCATGAGGCCGAGCGTCTGAATGGTGTTCTGCATCGCGGCGACAGCATAGGTTACCTGGCTGGGCGTGCCACCGTCCGGCACGACACCCCAGTTGCGGGCCGTATCGAAGCTGGTGATCGCTTTCCAGTGAACCACATCAATACCGGCGCCCCGGCGGCGCGGCATCATGTTCACCAGCGGCGTAATCACCGGCACGATGACGCGCGACGGCGTCTCCAGCTCGTAGCCGATAAGGCCGCTGGCGGTGGTGATGGAGCGTGTCGTGTCGGCCATCGCCTGCCGCACCAGCGCGACGGTTTCGTCGCTAATCGTCGTCCCAACCGGGGACGGGTTGTAGAGTGTGCTTGCCATGGTTTGGTATTCCTCGTGCTTTCTGTGCGTTGATGATGCCCTGGTATGCGGGCGTCCAGTGGACACCCCGACATGTGAGGGCGGTATGGCCGTTTGGGGTCGCGTGTGTCCATGTGCGCGCGAACTTTTTGCCGCGACGCCGCGCCTTTATTCCCCTATTCCCCGCGTTGCAGCCGGATCAGCTCCGCGGCGACAGCGATCTGCGCCCGCGGATCGGTGAGCTTGCCGGCAAGCGATTCCAGCGCGCGGCGCTGCTCGGCGGCGCCCGGCTGGCTAAGTGCGCCACCACTGGGCGCGAGGGCGAGTGACTTGTCGAAGGCGAAGGCGGCAGGGCCACCCGTCCGCGGCTGCGCTTCCAGCGTTTCCAGGCGCTGGCGCAGGTCGCTGGCCGTGCTCTCGATCCGGGTCATAGCCGCCTGGAGGATGTCGCTCAGCCCGCGCACGCTCCCGTCCATGCGCTCCATGCGCGTGACGCTGGCTGTGAGCCCCGCTGCCAGCGCCCGCGCCAGAGCGGATTCGCGCGCCGCACTGGCTGCCCCATCCGTGCGCCGCGCCTGCATAGCGGAGCCTTCCGCCGTGCCCGTTTCGCCGAGCGCGGCCAGCGCCCCTTCGCAGAGCGGGCAGCCGCAACCTTGTAAAATGCCGCGCGCGGCGGCATGGAAACGGTCGCGCGCATTGCCCTCCTCACGCACACCGAGCGCGCTGGTGGGGCGTTCCACCGCCTGCGCCGGCACACCCGTATCGGGGAAGCCCTCCAGGTTCGTGCTGAATGGACCGCGCTCGCGGACAGTCTCAGTGCTGGAAGGCGCACTCCGCTCCGCGCCCGTGCTCAACTCTAGAGAGATGGAGCACGCGGCTGGCGGCTGAGGTCGCTCCGAGCCGGATTTCGCGAACGTCAGGCGGTTCGATTCGTGCGCCGGTGGTGTGCTGTCGTGGGCCGCCTGTATCGCCGCCCATCCGTGCGCCATCGCCTGCCGCGCGATGCGCACCTCCGGCGGCGCGGGGAACCTCACCCCCGACCCCTCTCCCTGCGAGGAGAGGGGAGAAGCGTGTGAAACGAGCGCGGTGTTGGAGGGTGAGAGGTGCGCTCCTACCTCTACGGCGGCGGGCGCGGCAGGCTGCGCCCCTACACTCTCCATTGCATCGTCGCGCGGGCGTCCACCGGACGCCCCTACAATGTCGTGGGATGTGTCTACGATATGTGTCGCGCCGTCCTGTCGTTCGGCGGGCGCGGCAGGCAGCGCTCTTACGGCGGGCGGAGAGGGATTGATGGTGAGGTCGTCCAGCATCGTCGCATCTGGCACGGCATCGCGCACGATGGAGATGCCCAGCGCATCGGGATTGCTGGGGCTATCAACCAAACTCAGCTCTATGAGGTCGTAGCGCGTTGCTACGTTGAGCAGTCGCTCGCGTCCCGCCACACGCCGCGCCTGCCGTTCCCAGACGACGTTGCTCGCGCCGATGCTCGCGCCCCGCAGCGTTCCATCCAGCACTTTTTCCCACGTGTCTGACGCGCCGTGCGAGATGCGCACACGCACATATACTTTGCGCTGCTCATCGTCGCAGCGTACACTAACGCGGCTGCCTACCGCCCGCCGCTCGTGCATCTCGCGTACGTTGCCAATCCAGCGCGTGAAGGCATCTTTGCTGGCGGCATAGTCGAAGACTGTGCCGTAACTATCCAGCGCTTCACTGGTGGCGCACAGCTCGAGCTCGCGCCGGATCGCATCCACCCGTACAATGGGCGCATAGCCCACCCGCGCGACGGATGCGCCCTGCGGTGGTGCGCCCTCGACCTGTGGAGTGGCACCCAGCGGGACGCTCTCACGGCGCGCGGGGGCATCCGGGGCATCCGCCGTGCTTTCTGGCTCCGGAGTCGCCTGGCGTGTGGCGCGCGCCTTTCGCGTCTCCATACCTGCTCCTTTTCACGATCACGCCCGAAAAACGACAAGGCGCCGCTCTCCACCCGCGATCTTCCACGGGAGAGAGCGGCGCCTTATTCGGGCTCACCGCTGGCGTATGCCGCCCGCCCGAAAAACGGGGGAGCGGCATCCACCATCGAACGCACTACAGTGCCGCCTGACAAGTTGCGCACTCCACGGCCAACGCTCGACAGAGAAAATAGTAGAACATTATTTCTAGTTTGTCAAGAGGGAATCCGCTGCCATGGGAATCCGCTTGCGAATTAGACCAGCACGTGCCCTTCTCGCTGCGCATGCATCCCTGCGTGTGGATGAGGCATATAATCGCGGGCTGCCTCATATCTCGTTACACAATTCTCTTGACAGGTAGCCAGCGCGTCAGTATACTTGCTGCCATGCCTATTGCTTCGTCGGATTTCACCTTCGATGGGAAGTGGGCCGGCGAAGATCGGGGTACAACTCAAGTCCATTGGAAGAGGTTTGTGTCGCCGCGACGGATCGCGCGCGAACTCAGAAAGGAGCATCCACCCCACTCAAGAGGAACCGAGCCGCTGATGCCCGCGCGTTCGCATACGCGCACGTAATCCCACGTAATCCCCTGCATGCGTCCCGCCGGAAACCAACAATTGCCGCAGCACAGCAGGCTCGCGCTGTGCGCCCGGTAGCACGCGGTTCCGGCACCTTGACATCCGGGATGCTACCTACCTGTAGCAGCCCGCTCATCAGGAGAAACTACGGTGAAACGAAGTCGCTCGCTTTTTGCCGCCTCGCTCGGCACCGGCGCCGTCGCGGTGGCAGCCGTGGCACTCGTCATGTCGGTCTTCGTCGGCAGCGCCGGCGCGCGTGCCGGCGCTACATCAGCCGCCGCGCCCCAGACGCTTCGCCCGCTCCATCTCATGCAGGTCCACCAGAAGGGGATCTCGCCGAAACGCCACGGCGGCAGCAACAATCTCTCCTATCATGGTGGCACCGGCGGCGTAGGCGTAGAGACTGGCGCGGATAAGGTCTACCTCGTCTACTGGGGTTCACAGTGGAACAGCAATGACCCCTCCGGCGAGGCATCCATCCAACAGAGCTTCTTCAACCATGTTGGCAGCAGCTCGTGGAACAACTCCGTGACGCAGTATTGCGAGGGGGTCTCCTCCGGCACCATCTTCTGCAACGGTGCGGGCACCGCGGCCACCAACCCGACTGGAGTTCTGGCGGGCGTCTGGTACGACAATGGCAGTGCGGCTCCGTCCAGCCCATCGCAGTCTCAGCTTGCCGGCGAGGCCGTCAGAGCGGCGGCACACTTCGGCAACACGAGCGCCAGCGCCAACACGCAGGCCCAGTACGTGATCAATACGGCCACCGGCAACAATGCCAGCGGCTTTGGCACGCAGTACTGCGCCTGGCACAGCTCCACCAGCTCCAGCTACGGCAACGTTGCCTATACCAATATGCCGTACATCACCGACGCGGGCGCGAGCTGTGGCGCCAACTTCAATGGCCTGGGTCCGAATGCTGGCATTACCATCGTCGGTGGCCACGAGTTTGCCGAGACCGAGACGGACATTTTCCCCAGCACCGGCTGGCTCGACAGCAGGGGCAGCGAGAATGGCGATAAGTGCGCCTGGATCAGCTCCGGTCAGGGCGCGGCGGCCAGCGTCTCGATGAACGGCGCGAGCTTCCCGGTGCAGTCACTGTGGAGCAACGCCTTCAACTCCGGCGCGGGTGGCTGCGTTCTCTCGTACTAGCAGCTCAGCGTACTCGCATCATCTTCCAGGGGAAGGGTTTGACGCCCTTCCCCATTTTTGTATCTCGCGCGCTATGGACGGCGCGGGCAGTGGCGGAATGGATGCGTGAGCGACTGGGCCGGCCGGTCGCCCCCGTGCAACACCGCTACCAATGGCGTTATCTGGGGGCTTTGCGCATCCCGCCTCCGTCCGCACGATCTTTCCCCTCGCCACGACGGTCAGCATTCCGCTCGTTGAGATCGAGCTGGCGGCCGTCACACCGAGCGGCAGGAAGAGCCGCAGCCGAAGCTTGAAATGTACCGCATAAGTGGGTAATGGTGGGCAATATCCAGCACGTTAGGCCGCTCCGGCACCATGGAGAAGTCGTGGTGGTCATCCCTGCGCACAATGATCAATCGTGATAAGATGTATTGTGCGGAGCGCTCTCCCGCGCCCGAGCCAACGTCGCGACGTGCCTGGCGGCAGCGACGCATGACGGCGACATGCGACATTGATCACAGTTTTCCTGGCGCGTCGCCAGTATAGATATACCCGACTGAGCGCGCACCCCTACTCACTACGCGCCTGCGGTCCCGCTGCCAGACTGGATCGCGAACGTCAATTCAGCACTGAGTTTTCCTCTTCGACAGGAAAGAGAGGAGCGATTCATTGAGGTCCGGTCCCAGCCTGACCAAGCGCGAGGCGCACCACGCAATCCACGAAGCGGCATTCACCGAGGCCGAGGAGATCACACGCTTGTTGCGACAAGCGGCGCTGGCAGGTGACCACGAGCAGGCGCTGCAATTGACGGGTGTGCTGATTGAACACTGGCAGACACGTACCCTGCGCCACGCGGAGGCGGAGGAGCAGGGTTGGTATCGCGACGTGGCACGCGAGCGACCCGAGCTGCACGTGGACATCACGCAATTGACGCGCGATCATGACCTGTTGCGCCTGCTGCTCGGCGAAATCGAGCAGATTGTCGCTATTCGCGGATGGGTGACGGGCATAATGGAGCGCTTCGAGGCGATGCTGCTGCTCAACGCGATTCACAGTCGCGAGGAGGAGCAACGCCTGCTGGGCGGCGCGGTCCGCGCGCACGAGGAACGGGCCGCCGCCGATACCGTCGCATCGGGCGCACCCGCTCCTGATGTATTTAGCGCGACCGACGTGCCGCTTGCGGTGGCGTACCCCGATATCTACCGGCGGGGCGTTGAGCGCCTGGGCACACGTGGCATTCATCCTGGCGATCTGCGGCTCATGGTCCGATCGAGTGCCAGTGGCGGCGGCGGTGAGGTACGGCTGTGGGCGGCATTCGGTCGCGACTTCGTGGAAACGCTGGAGGTGTCGCTCTCCGATGCGTCCGACCCCGTCGCGGTTGAGCACGCGTTTGATGCGATTGCCGGCGCTTGCGAGCGCGCGGTGCGGTCCGAATACTACGAGGCCATGGAGATTACTGAGCCTGGTGCCCCAGGTAGTCGCGACAAGCGGACACGGATCAATCTCACCATAATCAAGCATCCGGAAGGAGGCGCTCAGTGAACGAGCAGGACCCGCACAGCGCACGGCGTGAACAAGAATCGCAGGCGGCAGCCGAAACCGACCGCGCGGACCTGCTGGCAATATTGAACATACGCTTCGGGGCGTTGCCGGATATGGTGCGGAATCAGATCGAGGCGTGTCGCGATCTCGATAGGCTCGAACGCTTGATTCTGGTCGCCGCCAATGTGCCAACCTGGCAGGTGTTCCTCGACGAGCTCGCCAGCGGAAGCGATGAGTTCAAGGTGGTGGGTGCGCGTTTCGATCCGCTATCCTCAACTCCCGCGTCAGCGTCCGGGGCCGTGGCACATGGCGAGTCGAATCCACAGCCTGAAAAACATCTAATTCAGCTATCGCGGCGCAAGGAGAACTGAGCAATGACCACCATCAAACCCCGCGTGACCTGGTACGAGCGTCTTGCCTATCTTCGCCGCGGACCGCGTATTGACGAAGGATGGACGGAGCTGAGCCGCAAGCCGCGCGCGTGGGAGGACGTCTACCGCTCGCGCTGGCAGCATGACCGCGTGGTGCGCTCGACCCACGGCGTCAACTGCACGGGGTCGTGCAGCTGGCAGGTCTACGTGAAGGATGGCATCATCACCTGGGAGACGCAGCAAACCGACTATCCCTCGCTCGGTCGTGATTTTCCAGAGTACGAGCCGCGCGGCTGCCCACGCGGCGCGACGTTCTCCTGGTACACTTATAGCCCCATGCGGGTAAAGTATCCGTACGTGCGGGGCGAGCTGCTGGCGATGTGGCGTGCCGAACGCCGGGCTGGACGCGATCCGGTGGCGGCGTGGAAGAGCATCGTGCAGCATCCGGAGCGGCGCGCGACCTACGTGCGCGCACGGGGCAAGGGCGCCTTCGCGCGGGCGTCCTGGGCGGAGGTCTCCGAGCTGATCGCCGCCGCCACCATCTACACGATCAAGACGTATGGGCCGGATCGTGTCGCGGGGTTCAGCCCGATCCCTGCGATGTCCCAGGTCAGCTACGCATCAGGAGCGCGGTTCCTCTCCCTCATGGGCGGCACAATGCTGTCGTTCTATGACTGGTACGCCGATCTGCCCCCCGCCTCACCGCAGATTTGGGGCGAGCAAACTGATGTGCCAGAGAGCGCCGACTGGTACAACGCCAAATACTTCATCATCTGGGGTACCAATCTACCAATGACGCGCACGCCCGACGCGCACTTCATGGTGGAGGCACGCTACAATGGCACCAAGGTCGTGGGGGTCAGCCCCGACTACGCCGAGTACGATAAGTTCGCCGATCTCTGGCTGCCGACGAAGGCCGGCACCGACGCCGCGCTGGCGCTGGCGATGACGCATGTCATCCTCAAGGAGTTTTTCGTCGAGCGCGAGACACCCTATTTTGCGGACTACGTCCGACGCTTCACCGACCTACCCTTTCTGGTCACACTGAAAAAACGCGGCGCGAGCTGGACGACGGACCGCCTCCTGAACGCCGCCGACCTGGGGATGGAAGCGCCGCTGGCGGAGTGGAAACCGCTGCTATGGGACACGCGACGCGACGGCCCGGCATTTCCGAAAGGTACCCTTGGTCATCGCTGGGACGGCGGCGGTCAGTGGAACCTCACGCTCGAAGATGATGCGGGCGAGCCGCTCGCTCCCGCGCTGACGTTGTACGGCGCCACTGGCGCACCGGCTGAATCAGCGCCAGGCGAACCGGCGGGCGAGACGGCAACCGTTGAGTTCCCCTACTTCGGCGGCCAGCAGGCCGGGACGGTTACACGCGGAGTGCCTGTCCGCCGGGTGCGTGGTCCGGACGGGCAAGAGATCGTCGTCACGACGGTGTTCGACTTGCTGCTCGCGCACTGCGGCGTCGCGCGGGCGGGGTTGCCCGGCACGTACCCGGCGGACTATGACGATCCACAGCCCTATACGCCCGCCTGGCAGGAGGGAATCACTGGCGTCAAGCGCCACCTCGCCATCCAGGTCGCCCGCGAGTTCGCGGATAACGCTGACCGCACGCGGGGCAAGTCCATGATTGCGCTCGGCGCGGGCACCAATCACTGGTATCACAGCGATCTCATCTACCGCTGCATCATCAACCTGGCGCTGCTCTGCGGGTGCGAGGGCGTCAATGGTGGCGGCTGGGCGCACTATGTCGGCCAGGAAAAGGTGCGCCCGCTGGAAGGGTGGCAAACCCTCGCGTTCGGCCTCGACTGGACGCGGCCCGCTCGGCAGATGCAGAGCACCAGTTTCTTCTACCTCGTTACTGATCAGTTCCGCTACGAAGATCTGCGCACCGATGTGCTTGGCTCGCCGGTCGGCAGCGGACGCTTCCAGCATCAACATCCCGCCGACACCATCGCGATGGCGGCGCGCCTGGGCTGGATGCCTACTTATCCGCAATTCGACCACAGCTCGCTCGATCTGGTGACGGAGGCCCGCCAGCGCGGCGCCAAGACGGAGCAGGCTATCGTCAAAGACGTCGTGCGCCGTCTCCAGCGCGACGAGGTGCGCTTCGCCACGGAAGAACCAGACAACCCGGTGAATTTCCCGCGTGTCTTCTTCATCTGGCGCTCCAATCTGCTAGGTTCCAGCGGCAAGGGGCATGAGTATTTCCTGACGCACCTGCTGGGCGCCGATGGGCACGTGCTGGCAGACGAAAATACCGGGTGGCGTCCGGAGACGGTCGCCACACCTGACGAGGCGCCGCGCGGTAAGCTCGATCTAGCGATTGATATTGACTTCCGCATGACCTCAAGCGGCCTCTACGCGGACATTGTGCTGCCGGCAGCTACGTGGTACGAGAAGTATGACCTCTCCACCACCGATATGCATCCCTACGTGCATCCGTTCAATCCGGCCATATCGCCGCCGTGGGAGGCCCGCACCGACTGGCAGGCTTTTCACATGCTGGCGCAGGCGGTAGCTCGCCTCGCCCAGGACCATCTGCCTGCCTGTGACGACCTGGTGATGGCGCCGTTGCTGCACGATACGGCCGATGAGCTTGCGCAGCCGGGTGGCAAGGTGCGTGACTGGCGCGCGGGTGAGGTCGAGCCTGTGCCCGGCAAGACGATGCCCAGACTCATCCTCGTTCACCGAGACTATCCCAACCTGGACCAGATGTACGAGACGTTGGGGCCGCTGGCGAAGAAGTCCATCGCGTCCAAAGGTATCTCTATAGACGGCAGCCGCGCCTACCGCGAGCTGGGTAAGCGGGTTGGGCTGCACCGCACACCAGGACCGGGCGAGGGGCGTCCATCGCTGGTGCGCGACGAGTCGGCGGTTGAGGCAATCCTGACGCTCTCGGGTGCCACCAACGGTCGCCGCGCGGTGGAGGAGTGGACGGCGCTGGAGCGGCAGACGGGACTCAAGCTCAAGGAGATCGCTTCCGAGCACGAGGCCGAAGAGATGACGCTGCAGAGCATCACAGCACAGCCGCGTCTGGCGCTCCCAGGACCGATGTGGAGCGGGCTGGAGGCGCCTGACCGGCGCTACTCCCCCTTCACCATCAATGTCGAGTACGGGGTTCCCTGGCGTACGCTCACTGGCCGGCAACATTTCTACCTTGATCACGAGCTGCTGCTCGACTTTGGCGAAGGGCTGCCGATCTACCGGCCACCGCTCGCGTTGCCGCCGTTCACCGACGAGGACACCCAGGTGCCTATTCACGGCGCGAAGGCTATCACGCTGCGCTACCTGACGCCGCACCAAAAGTGGGGCATTCACACCACGTACGCCGATACACCGATCATGCTCACGCTCTTTCGCGGCGGCCCGAGGATCTGGCTCAGCGAGGAGGATGCTCAGGCGCTTGGTCTGAGCGATAACGATTGGGTCGAGGTCTACAACCGCAACGGGGTGATCGCCGCCCGCGCCGTGGTCAGCTACCGGCTGCCCGAAGGCGTCGCGATGATGTATCACGCGCAGGATCGCACGGTCGGCGTGCCAGGCACAACCATTACCAAAGATCGTGGCGGCACGCACAATAGCGTCACGCGGGTCATCCCCAAGCCCACACACCTCGTGGGCGGCTACGCGCACCTCTCGTATGGCTTCAACTACTATGGTCCGACCGGACACCAGCGGGATACCCTGACCTGGATCCGCCCGATGAAGGAGGTGGACTGGCTTGAATATTAAAGCGCAAGTTGCCATGGTGATGAACCTGGACAAGTGCATCGGCTGCCATACGTGCAGTGTAACCTGCAAGAATACCTGGACGAACCGGCCAGGCACCGAGTATATGTGGTGGAACAATGTGGAGACCCGCCCCGGTCCTGGCTATCCGCAGGAATGGGAGGATCAGGACCACTATCACGGTGGCTGGGAGCTTCATGGCGATGGGCGTCTGCGCCTGCGCGCGGGTGGGGCGTGGTCGAAGCTCTTCACCATTTTCGCCAATCCGGACCTGCCGACGATTGACGACTACTATGAGCCGTGGACCTATGACTACGCCTCCCTGCTCTACAGCCCGCATCGCGAGCATCAGCCAGTCGCGCGGCCCAGGTCGGCGCTGACGGGAAAGTGGATGGACGCGCCTGTCTGGGGACCGAACTGGGATGATGACCTGGCAGGCGGCAAGGCCATCGCGCCGCGCGATCCCAATGTGCGCAGCCTCGGCGAGCTGGGGAC
Organism: Ktedonobacterales bacterium; assembly: GCA_035310125.1. GTDB lineage: Bacteria > Chloroflexota > Ktedonobacteria > Ktedonobacterales > JADMIN01 > DATGEP01. The sequence continues at coordinate 21,096 of DATGEP010000093.1, read as the reverse complement.
GCATATTGCCTTCGAGTACGAGCAGACGTTCATGATGTGGCTGCCACGCATCTGCGAGCATTGTCTCAATCCCTCCTGCGCGGCGGCATGCCCTGCCGGCGCGATCTACAAGCGCGACGAGGATGGCATCGTTCTCGTAGACCAGGAGGCTTGCCGTGGCTGGCGCTTCTGCATCAGCGCGTGCCCCTACAAAAAGATGTACTTCAACTGGGAAAGCCACAAGGCGGAGAAGTGTACCTTCTGCTACCCACGTATCGAGGCCGGCCTACCCACCGTTTGCTCAGAAACCTGCGTTGGGCGCATCCGCTATCTGGGCGTCGTGCTCTACGACGCTGACCGGGTGTATGCGGCTGCCTCCGTGCCGGATGTGCACGATCTCTACCCCGCGCAGCTCGGTGTCTTTCTCAACCCACACGATCCCGCGATCATCGCCGCCGCGGAGCAGGCCGGTATCAATGCCGCCTGGATTGCCGCGGCGCAGACTTCGCCGGTTTACAAGCTGGCGATGGATTGGAAAGTGGCGCTGCCACTGCATCCCGAGTATCGCACGCTGCCGATGGTCTGGTACGTCCCGCCGCTCAGCCCGATCATGAACCACATCGAGAACGAGCCGCGACTCAGCGCGGCGGGCTACTTTACGGCGCTCGACGAGATGCGCATTCCGATGGAGTACCTGGCGTCGCTGCTGGCGGCAGGCGATATGAAAGTCGTTCGCCGCGCAATGGTGCGGCTGCTTGCGATGCGCATTCACATGCGCAAACAAACCGTCGGCGACATTGATGATGGCGACGCCTGGCGGGAGGCGGGTATGACCGAGCAAGAGATTGAGGACATGGCGTACCTGCTCGGCGTGGCCAAGTATAACGAGCGGTTCGTCATTCCGACGGGTCGTCGTGAAGGCGACCCCAATCTGAGTTACGAGCAGGGAGCGTGCAGCCTGGAAGAGTTAGCGCCCGCCGAGGGCGTGCTCCAGCCACGGCGGCCACATTCGCACGGAAAGCAGCCACAATCATGAACAGCGAGACATCACGCGATGGCGCCGACCGTGCCACGCTGGGCACGAATCACTCAGCCGATGGAACGGCCGGCGTAGCGGGCGTGACGAACGGCGTGCCGCCGCCAGGTGTGACCACCGGCACGACGGTCGCTGCTGAGGCCACGCCGGCGATTGATGATGGTCACCGGCGCCTGCTGCTGAAGGCGGCTGCCTATCTCCTGGGGTATCCGGACGACGAGCTGGGCACGGTGCTTGACGAGATGCGGTCGGACCTGGAACACGTGCCCCCGCCCGCCGCGACCGATCTCATGGCGGCGATTGCGGCGCTGCGGGTGATTCCGCCCGATATGCTGACCGCGAGCTATGTCGCCAGCTTCGACTTCAGCGAAGCGCGCTCGCTCTATCTCACCGCGCACGAGCTGGGCGACAGCCGCATGCGCGGGCAGGCGCTGCTCGATCTGCGGGCCATGCTTCGCGCGGGGGGGTTCGAGATGCCGGAAGGCGAGCTTCCGGATTACCTCCCAGCATTGCTCGAATACGTCGCCTATGCGCCGCCCGATGTGGATACAACGTCTCTGGAGCGGCGTCTGGCGGCGGTATGCGCTCAGATTCGCGATGCGCTTGCGACGGAAGACCCCTACCGGTCGGTGTTCGTAGCGCTGTGCATACTGCTGCCCCTCGTCGAGCCAGCGGAAGCGCCGGGCGCTGAGGCAGAGAAAGCTCCGGGATCCACGGCGCGACGGCCCAGGTTCCCGCGCCATGAGCGTGCCGATACGGCCGAGCTACCATACCCATTACACTACGAGTAGGGCGCGACACTGCAACCTGACCAGCTCAGCGCACCGCTCGATACAGCCAGTGAACGAGACAACTGCATGAAGATTCCCAACTTTCGCACCCGCAAAGGGAGCGAGCTATATACCATGACCGCGGGACACCGCATCGCGCCGCTCGTTGCGGATGCGCTTGGCGAGCGTGTGGTCGCCGCGTCGCGCACGAACGGCGCGGACCAGCGCCTGCTGGATGTCGCCTGTGGCCCCGGCACCCTCTCGCTCAGGCTGGCGCGCGAGCTTCCTGATATGCGCATCATCGGGGTGGATGCGTCGGGCGAAATGGTCGCGCAAGCCCAGCGGCGCGCGGTGGAGGCTGGTCTTGGAAATCGCGCCACATTTGCCACGATGGATGTGCACCATCTTGCGTTCGAGACAGGCTCGCTGGATGCGGTAACCTGCAATTTGGGTTTTCCCTTTTTTGCTCATCCGGTTGAGGCGCTGGCAGAGATCAGGCGTGTGATGTCACCTGGGGCGAGCTTCTGGTCCAGCGTGCCTGATCGGCAATCCTGGGGCGAGCTTTTTGAGGTCGTGCACGAAGTGGTGCCAGTCTCAGATCGGCTGCTGCGCGGATTCATGGTCAAAATGGAACAGGCCGCACTCCTGCTGCCCACGCTCCAGCAGGCAGGATTCACGGTGACCCACCAGGAGTGCGTTCGTCTGCCGTTTTTCTTCGCGGATGGGCACGAGGCCGTCACATTCTTCAACAGCTTATTTTCCCTCTTCACGACCCTCCCAGCCGCCGTCGAGGGACGGCTCAGCAGGATCCTCGATGAACGCTTCCCACACGGGATAACGACGGCATACGTCGCGTTGCTCGCGTGCGCCAGGCGAGAGGCCGGCACCCCATAGCTCACCGTCTCGCCTGCGATGCCATCGTCACCCTCGTGGTCGGGCACGCAGAAGACTCCCGCGACACAACCCCGAATGACTGGGCTGTGACAGTGGTATGAAAAAGGTCGCTGTTGCGCCCGCGTGACGGATGAAGCATGCGGAGTGGGAGTGGTGCGCCAAGGCGCACCACTCTTTGGGACAGGAAGGGCGCATGTGTGGGGTGTACTCCTACTCGACGTCAGGTATAGCTGGAGCGACTGCCGCGTCAAGGACCTGACTGCGCCAGGATCAGAAGCCGGTCAGCCGAGCAATATTCAGGTGATGGAGCGTGTCTGTGCCCGTCCAGACGATGAGCATTCCGCTGCCAAAACCCAACATAGGGCCACCTAATGCTGTCTCGGGCAGCACCGTCTTGGTCGAGGCAGCGTCCGGCCACTGCGGATAGTGTGTCGTCCACTGGACGTTCAGGTGATGGATTGTGTCCGTGCCTGTCCACGCTATCCAGTCTTCCGGCCCGCCTTCGGTCTGGAAGTTCATGTAATCCGTTCCGAAATTGCTCAGCTGTAGCAGACCACCGCCGAGCGAGCTCGTGAACGTTTTGCCATCGCTGGAGTCGGCCAGGTTGAGGTGCGTGGTACGTGTGGACCAGCTCAGCACGATCATGCTACCGCGGTTCGTCAAATTGGGCCACGCATCGCTGCTAAACTGTGACAGGATGGTCTTTGGTCCGGCGCGCAGAGGCGCGAGATAGATCGGTCGCACGTTGAGCGAGTGGTTGGTGTCGGTTCCGGTCCAGGCAAGCAGCGCATTGCCGTTGAAAATGGCAATGGCTGGCGAGGTGAAGCTGTTATCGGCCAGCGTCAGCTTCTGCCGGCTGCCATAGACGTTGAAGAGGATGTTGAGCGAGTGGTTCGGGTCCATGCCCCGCCAAGCAAGAATCACCGCGCCTCCAGCCGCCTTTGACATCTGGACGACGGTGGGACGGTTGATCGTGCTCTCGCCAAGCGTAAGCTTGTTACCATAGGTCAATCCGTCTGTGCTGGTCATCACATTGATGCGGTGTGCGGGGTCTGTCCCCGCCCAGGCGATCACAGAGCCAGTGTATGGCTGATTGACATAGCTAAAGAAGCCCGGCGCGTTCACACTCGTCTCCGGCAGCACGACCTTAGCGATCTCCTTGACGCTGGCCGGCGCCGTAAGAGCCGCAAGGGGTTGTGCCGCCGATGTTGTCGGCGCCGAAGCCTGTATGGGGCCGGGCAATATCCCAAAAATTATCAACGTTGTCGCAGCTAGTGAAATGGCAACAGTGGCGAAGCGTCGCATACGCATAACTGGTACCTCCTGCTCGTTCGTTGCATGCGCTGGATTCTTGGACCGTGTAGCACGTGCTACTATGATCGGTCCACGACTCATACGCCCACTCGCCGCCGCGCAGGCACGCTGGCTCAGTGGCTGCTCTAGGCAGACGCCTCCCTACACCACATCGCGCTTTCCCATTGCTCCTGCCTGGTGCGCGGCTGACTCCTGCGCGAGCCTCGTGGAAGCCAGGAAGCCAATCGAGCTGGCTACTCCTCGAAGCTGCGGCGATGCTTTCAGGGAGCCACAGCGCACTCTCAGCGAAATCTCGCAAACAATTCGGGATATCACAGTCCAATCACTGTACGCAAGGTTGGAAATGGATATGGATGCGCACGGAGAATTGCGCAGCTGGCCAGCGCACCGTGGAGCGAGAGCGAGACAGGCCCACGTGGTCGACCACGCGGCACAAGCGCGGATACGACTTTTCATTGAGCCGGTGGTGCTCGACCAACCAACGCGCGAGCGAAGGCGCCGGCATACCGTTTATTTTCATCATGTCCCAGTGGATTGACTCGGCGTGAAGGGATTGTGATATTCGCAGGACACACCGAGAGCGATTTGTGAGTAGTATGACACTTACCGTACATGCTGGTGCGCGAGCGCGTCATCCGCACCACACGGAAGCATGCGCGCCGGCGTGGCCGCAGAGTCCGCGAGATACCGACTGGCAAGCGGCAGCCAGCGAGCACTGGATGGCAGACATTGGACGAGAAGGAGATATCCAGGATGCGCACATTCGTAATGCAGTCGTTGGGGCAGGTCGGGTTCCTGGACAAACCCATCCCGACCGCTGGGCCGGACGACGCGATCGTCAAGACTACTCGCGCGCTGATCTGCACGTCCGATTCGCATACCGTACATGGCGCGATTGGTCCCCGCGAAAATCTGACCCTGGGCCATGAGGCGGTGGGTATCGTTCACGAGGTGGGCAGCAATGTGAAGCTGTTCAAGCCGGGTGATCGTGTGGTCGTCGGCGCGATTACTCCCGACTGGGGCGACCCAGCCTCGCAGGCAGGCCACTCCTCGCAGTCGGGAGCGGCGCTCGGTGGCTGGAAGTTCTCGAACTCCAAAGACGGCGTATTCGCGGAGTACTTCCACGTCAATGAAGCCGACGCCAATATGGCCAAGATTCCTGACAGCGTGCCTGATGAAGCGGCAGTCTACTGTTGCGACATGTTCTCGACCGGCTTCATGGGCGCGGAGAACGGTAATATCCCCATCGGCGGCACCGTCGCGGTGTTTGCGGAAGGTCCAGTGGGATTGATGGCAACAGTTGGCGCCAAGCTGCGTGGGGCTGGATTGATCATTGGCGTTGAATCAGTGCCAAGACGCCAGGATCTGGCGCGACAGTACGGTGCTGATGTAATCGTGGACTTCAGCCGGGACGATCCGGTCGAGCGTATCCTGGCGCTGACGGGCGGCATAGGTGTGGATACGGCAATCGAGGCATTGGGCTCCGACATGACGTTCCAGAACTGCGTCAAGGTCACCAAGCCCGGCGGCACAATCTCTAATATTGGCTATCACGGCACGGGCGAGTTCGTGCATCTGCCGCGTGTCGAGTGGGGAGTCGGCATGGCCGAGAAGACCATCGCCACCGGGCTGTGTCCCGGCGGCAGACTGCGCATGGAGCGCTTACTGCGGCTGTTGGAGATGAAGCGCGTGGATCCGACGCCGATGACAACGCACACGTTCCGGTTCAGCGAGATGAGCCGAGCCTTCGAGATTATGGACAAGAAGCTCGACAACGTACTGAAGCCACTAATCGTCTTTGAATAGCTGCCCGCCACCGCGCCCCTCCGGCGAGAAAGCGTGATGCCTTTGTGAGCCGTTTGCTCTTGCTCTCAACGATGCCGTGTGGCATGTTGTGAGTAGCCCCTGATGCCAATCTGGCGTGTGGCGAGATTGGGCGAACACCCACCACCGAATAGGAATCTCCCGCCAGGGGCGAGCCATGAGAAGGGACAGCGGAAAGGAGCATCACCGATGATCACACGCACTCTGCTGCAGATCAGAGCGTTCCTGCTGCTGCTCTTCCGCATGCCAATCCGCGTGCTAGGGATGGTGATTCAGGTGGAGGGGACGCGCCCGTAAAGGCGGGCACACAGACACTGCTCCGGTCTATGACCACGCCCGAGAACGCCGCGCATGATGACGAGCTGTTAAAAGTTCGCGCGCGGGAAGATGCAGACTACGCATGGGCCGTCGGGACCGCACCAGCAGCGTCGCGCCCGGTCGCTGCCGCAAACGCTGGCGACCGGGAAGATGCGGGGAGTGCTCGATGGAACGGGACTGGAAAGGGCGGCATCGTTCGAGCTCGTGCATTCCGCCCTCGTGCTGGATGTGAGACAGGCTGCTGGGAGCGCGCTCCTGGCAGCCTGTCTGTGTGTTATGAGGGGCGTCCCGCATGATATATGTTACGGGCTTTACCGGCGTCGCAACACGCTGGTGCAGATCCTGGCGCTGGCGTATCAAACTGCGCGCCCATTGTGATATTGCACGTTATGTCTGTGATTGCCATGAGATATTCCTCTCGCATGTTCAATAAAGCAAACCGTATGCACTGGAACGGGTACGTCAGGAAGTGCCTGGCCGTGTGATAACTCTGTCCTCACACATCGCTGTGTAACGAGTGGTCGCATCATCAGGCTGACCATCACTCAGGAAATGGAGACTCGGATGAACGATGCAGCGCCGGAGGCTGCGCCTGAATCGGAAGCTCAGACACATGCCACTTCGTTGACGGGCCAATGCTTGCTCGAATCTCCGCTGCTGAATAAAGGCAGCGCCTTCTCGGAAGAGGAACGGCGTGAGCTGGGTTTGCTCGGCCTCTTACCACCGCATGTTGCGCCCATGGAAGAGCAGCTTGCACGCACATACGAAAACTACAGCCGCAAGCAAAGCGATCTGGAACGCTACATTTTTCTCGCATCGCTGCACGACCGTAACGAGATACTGTTCTATCGTCTGTTGGAAACCCATATCCGCGAGATGAGCCCGATTGTCTATACGCCAACCGTCGGCCTCGCCTGTCAGAACTACAGCCACATCTATCGGCGGCCCCGCGGGCTGTACATCGCCTATCCAGACCAGAGTGAAACCGATACTATCCTGTCACACGCGCCGTCAGCAGGAGACACTCGTGTCATCGTCGTCACCGATGGCGAGCGTATCCTTGGTCTGGGCGATCTGGGGATTGGCGGCATGGAAATCCCGATAGGAAAACTTGCGCTCTACACACTTTGCGCTGGCATTCATCCCGCAACTACGCTGCCCATTGTCCTGGATGTAGGGACTGACAACGAAGAGCTGCTCAGGGATCCTCTCTATTTGGGATGGCATCACCATCGAATACGCGGCCAGGCGTATGACGATTTCATCGAGGTATTCGTGCGGTCTGTCCAGCGTGCGTTTCCGCATGTGCTGCTTCAGTGGGAGGATTTTGGCAAAGGCAATGCCAGGCGGCTGTTACAGCGGTACCAACACCAGCTTTGTACCTTCAACGACGACATCCAGGGAACCGGCGCTGTAGCCCTCGCTGGGCTGCTGACCGCGATTGCGGTTGCTGGGTCTCGACTGATTGCTCAGCGGATAGTAATTCTCGGTGCGGGCTCAGCCGCCACCGGGATTGCCGAGCAGTGCGTGGCCGCTATGCAGCTCGACGGCCTGACCGAAGAGCAGGCGCGGGCGACTATCTGGTTGATTGACCGGCATGGGCTTGTACACACCGGGCGGCAGGATCTCGACGACACGAAGCGGTTGTACGCGCAGCCGTGGACGCATGGTGCGATGACATCCTCCAGTGGAGGACACCCTAATCTGGAAGACGTCGTAGCGCATGTGCATCCCACCATCTTGATCGGCACGGCTGCCGAGCCCGCCGCCTTCACCGAAAGGATCGTGCGCGAGATGGCACGGCACGTACAGCGCCCTATCATCTTTCCACTCTCCAATCCAACCGCCAAGAGCGAGGCCTCGCCGGCTGATCTCGTCGCGTGGACCGACGGTCGCGCGCTGATCGCGACGGGCAGCCCCTACCCAGACGTGACATTCGCCAACCGTGTGATACCTATTGGGCAGTGCAATAATATGTTCATCTTCCCAGGAATGGGCCTGGGAATCCTGGCATCCGGCGCGCGGTTCGTGACGCAGGACATGTTCGTCGCGGCAGCCCAGGCGCTCAGCGCGTGCTCACCCGCGCGACAGAATCCGACGGCGTCTCTGTATCCAGCCATCGAAGATGTGCGTGAGGTCTCGCGTCGGGTCGCGATTGCGGTTGCGCATGCCGCGCAACACGCGGGCGTGGCGCCCTCGTATGCGCCCGATGAGATGGAGAAGCGCATAACTGCCGCGATGTGGAAGCCGCGCTATGTCTGGCTGATCCGGCAGAGGCAACACAGCTACTGATGTCGGTGGCAAGCGCTCAACCAAGCGACCTGGTGGGGCCGGCATTCCTGCCGGCCCGCGCGGACATGCTTGTCCGCGCCACCTTTAGTAATCAATGCCAATATCAGTAGCAACACGCGCGCAAGTCGCCGGACCACCTCACTTGGGCCTGACAGTGCGGGCTCACCCGGAGTTGACGTATTGAGCTGAGCGGGAATACCATGCGCACCGTTTGCTCCTTCGCGCTCACGTCATCTCGTGGGCGGGTTCGCGGCGTTCCGGCTGAAGAACGAGCAGCACGCAGTCGCTCTGGATTCCAGCGTCGCTCAGGCGGGTGTAGTGCGCCATAACCGGCAACTCTCGCCCATCCTTGAGCGTGATCATATAGTGCGCCTGCTGGTCGCTGATGCCATTACGTATCGCCACCCGCATTGGGCACAAGTCATGACAGAGCATTGTGCCATCGCTGTTATGACATCCCAGCAGGCTGTAGCACTTGACCTGTTTCGCGACCTCCTCAGCCGCCCAGCCACACAAATGCTGAGCCGCCGCGTTGTAGAGCAGTACGGTGCGGTCCGGCGAGAGCACGAGTAGTGGCATTGGGGCGCGCTCAAGCGCTGCTAGCGCCAGGCGTTCCATGCTGGCGGCGCCGGTGTCCTCACGTGTCTGGACCGTTGAGCCGCCTTCCACCGGCTCGATACGAAGCCGGTAGCCGACCCCACGCACAGTCTCAATAGGCGCTTTCTCGCCCATTGCCTGCCGCAGCTTGCGGCGCAGATTGCTTACATGGATGTCTACGGTGCGGTCGAGCGGAGCGCCCCGCAAGAAGCCGCCAAGCCGGGTGAGCAGATCGTCGCGTGAAAACACGCGTCCAGGATTCCGCGCGAAGACCACAAGCAGCTCATACTCTAATGAAGTCAGCGACACCTGTTGGCCCGCGGCGCGTACCTGGCGCTGTTCGGGATCCAGCTCGATACTGCCGCGACGCATAACCGACCGTGCGCCGCCTCCTGGACTCGTAGTCCGGCGCAGCGCCACCGTCACCCGCGCAAGCAGCTCGCGTGGATGCATGGGGAGCTGTAGATAGTCGTCCGCACCCGCGCTGAAAGCGAGCAGTTTATTCAGCTCATCAGCATGGTCGCTCAGAATGAAGATCGCGGGTGTATCGCCTTCGTGCCGAAGGGCGCGGCATAGCTCCAGCCCATCCACGAGCGTTAGCGCCTGATCGAGAAGCAGAAGAGCCGGCTGATGCTGCCGGATGAGCTGATGCGCCACTCGCCCGTTATAGGCGCAAAGCACGGCATAACCCTCGCGCTCGAGCAGCGACCGCAGCAATCCGACGCTGCCGGGAACATGGTGCGCCACGAGGATAAGAGGACGTGAAACCTCGGCCTGCGCTGGCATAGGCGATTCGCTCCGTACTCGCCGGAAGGGCGGCGCTGACGATCAACGCACTCGCAACACCGTGCCACGCGATCATATGCCTTCGATCCTATTCAGGCTCGCGTCGTATAGCAGTATATGTGCGCGTGATTCAGCCGTCAAGGAACTTTACATTTTCGAAACATTTCACGCCATATCTTCCATACAAACCTATGGCATTGTGTCTCCCAATACCAATTGCGACCCAATAGCGACGGGAGAACACCAGTTATGGTCATGCGCCATTCTCCGCATGTCGCCGAGCGCACGCGCACCACGATCCGCACATTGCGGCCCGACGATTTGGATGCCGTGGTCCAGCTCGATGCGCACGTGTTCGGTGAGCCGAGGCGCGCGTACTTTGAGCGACGATTCGCCGCATCTGACTGGTGCGAGCCGGCAAGCCACACAATCGGCATTGCAGCCGAGGACGGCGGCGGCATCGTGGGCTTCATCATGGGAACGCTCACCCACGGCGAGTTCGGCTTCACCGAAGTGACCGCGTTGGTGGACTCGATCGCCGTCCATCCAAACGGGCAACGACGCGGCATCGGGCAGCAGCTCGCGAGCGCATTTGTCTCCGAGAGCGCGATACGTGGCGCGCGGGACGTGTACACGCTCGTGAACTGGAACGCATGGGACATGCTCAAGTTCTTCGCTTCGATCGGTTTCAGCCTCGCGCAGACGGTACCGCTGCGAGTGCGCTGTGGCGACGGCGAGAGGGAAAGCACATGAGTCAGGTCGAGCCAGAGGAGCGCGATCCCTTGCTCGAGCGCAATGGCTGGACGCGCCGGTTCACCGCCATCGGTGCCCGGTTGGACGAAGCTATCGAGCTCTACCGTGGGCTCGGATATCAGATCCGACTTGAGCCGGCGGAACGCGGCTCAGAGGAGGCGGCGCCCACAGCAGGATGCGAGCAGTGTTTTGTGATGACATTGGCGCGCACCATCTACACGCGCCCAGTGCTCGCAAACGCGAGTGCGAGAGCGGCAGAGAGGCAAATCGGATGACAAACTTCCCCGGAAAAGATCCTGAATCCTTCGGTTTCCAGGAGATTCTCTACAGCAAGCGCGATTGGACGGCGACGGTTACCATGAACCGTCCCGACAAGTATAACTCGTACACCTACCGCACGCTTCAAGAGATGACGCAAGCATTCCGCGACGCCGCCTGGGATGACAGCGTGGCGGTGGTGGTGCTCACCGGCGCGGGCGATACAGCCTTCTGCACTGGTGGCGACGTGAAAGAGTATGCCGACGAGTACACCGAGCGCCCGCATGACTACTGGAAATGGATGGGCGTCTTCATCGAGTGCCTGGACATGCTCCGCAACATCGGTAAGCCGACCATCGCGCGCCTCAATGGGATGGTTGTCGGTGGTGGCAATGAGCTGAATATGGCGTGCGATCTGGCAATCGCCGCCGATCACGTGCGCATCCGCCAGGTCGGGGCTGAGGTGGGGAGCGTCGCGGCGGGTGGCGCGACCCAATGGCTGCCGATTATCGTCGGCGACCGTCGGGCGCGCGAGATTCTCTATCTCTGCGAATGGATAGACGCGAATAAAGCGCGCGATTGGGGACTGGTGAATCAGGTCGTGCCCTCCGCGGCGCTGGATGATGCGGTTGCCACCATGGTCGCCAAGCTCGTAGATAAATTCCCCGAATGCTTACGCTACACCAAGCAGCAGACCAACTTCTGGAAGGATTTTGCCTGGTCCCAAACCGCTGGCCATGCTCGCGAGTGGCTGGCGCTTCATTACACCTCGCTGGAACCTTACGAGGGCATGCACGCCTTTGTCGAGAAGCGCCGCCCCGGCCATCTCGACATTCGCCAGCGCGCGGCGAGTGGAGGATCAAGCGAGTTCGTCTGGGGTCCATACAACCAGACCTGCCCATCGTGCGCCGCCACTGGCATCCCCGCGGACTTCGCCTTCTGTGGCCGCTGCGGTGCCCAGCTCGACCAGTCCGCCGCGCGCTAGAAGTCTGAGATACGGAGAATCCCATGCGAGCCGCGATCTTTTATGAGCCGAACGCACCGCTGCGGGTGCAGGACTGGCCGGAGCCGTCGCCCAATCGCGACGAGATTCTGGTGCGCGTTGCCGCGTGCGGTCTGTGCCACACCGACCTCCATTATCTGGATCATGGCGTCCCAACGGCCAAGCGACCGCCGCTGATCCTCGGGCATGAGGCCACGGGTATCGTAGCGCAGGTGGGCGCGAGTGTAACGAATGTGAAGACAGGCGATCGCGTGCTGCTGCCGGCCGTGCTCCCCTGCGGTACGTGCTTCGCCTGCCGTACTGGGCGGGAAAACATCTGTCTCCACATGCGCATGTTTGGCAATGACGTGGATGGCGCATACGCTGAGTTTGTTGCGGCGCCCGCCAAGGATGTTTTCGTTCTGCCCGACGAGATCCCGCTGATTGAAGGGTGTATCATCGCGGACGCCGTGACGACGCCGTACCATGCCGTAAAGAACCGTGCCGAAGTGCGGCCAGGCGATACGGTCGTGGTCGTTGGCTGCGGGGGTGTCGGGCTGAACATCGTACAGTTTGCGCGGCTGGCTGGCGGTATTGTCATTGCCGTAGATATCTCGGAGGAGAAGCTGGATCATGCGCGCCGGCTGGGAGCGACGGCGGTCATCAACCCGAAACAAGAGTCCGCGGGAGTCGCCAGAGCAGTCCGCAAGCTCACGTCCGGCGCGGGCGCCGATATCGCCATCGAGGCGATCGGCAACCCAGCTACGATCCAGGATGCGTTTAGCACGCTACGCCCCGGTGGGCGGCTCGTCGTCGTCGGCTACAGCGATCACGAGGTGGCGCTCAACGCTGGGCGTGTGATGTATCGCGAGATGGAGATTCGCGGCAGCCTCGGTTGTCGCCCAGTTGACTATCCCCGTGTGCTTGAGCTTGCCCGCGCGGGCCGTATCGAGATTGCCTCCCTCGTCACGGCGCGTTTCCCGCTTGACCAGATCAACACGGGTCTCGATACGCTACGTGCCGGTCGCGGCATTCGCTCTGTGGTTGTCATGGAGTAAGGAGAGGAGGCACGCGCATGGGAACCGCATTCGAGTTTCTCCGTCTGGACACAGCAGATGGGGTCGCGGCTATCACGCTCGACCGGCCACCCCTCAATATCCTCACCATTGAGATGATCCGAGAGCTTGACGCTGTTCTGGACGAAGTCACTGCCGGTGGACACTTGAAGGCGGTTGTCCTGCGGGCAAACGGGAAGGCATTTTGTGCGGGTGTTGATGTCGCCGACCACGCCCCAGGGCGGGTAGATACGATGATTCACGGATTTGGCCGTCTCTTCACCCGCCTGCGCACCCTGCCTGTTCCAACCGTCGCCGTGGTGCATGGCGCCGCACTCGGCGGCGGAGCTGAGCTAGCGCTCGGCTGCGATATGGTGCTTGCCGCATCCTCCGCGCGCTTCGGTCAACCCGAGATCAAGCTTGGCGTTTTTCCGCCAATCGCCGCGGCGCTTTTCCCACACTTGATCGGCTATCAGCAAGCGGCACGGCTGATCTTCACCGGCGAGACCATTTCGGCAGACGAAGCCCTCCGGCTGGGTCTCGTCACCGAAGTATCCCCGGATGGGGAGCTACTGACCTCATTGAACCGGCTGCTCATCCAATTACGCCCCTTGAGCGCCGCTGCGCTCCGTCTTGCCAAGAGCGCGCTGCTCTCCGGCGCTGATCGTGGCGTTGCCGGTGCGCTTGAGCCTATCGAAAACCTCTATCTCGCCGACCTTATGGAAACCGCTGATGCGGCTGAGGGCATCCAGTCGTTCATCGAGAAACGCCAGCCAGTCTGGCGCAACGAGTGATAGCAACCGAACCTCCCGTTTCTCTCGCAGCCAACACCGCAGTGTAGATTTGCGCGGATGTCTTGGCACTGAACCGCCGTACCTTCCATGACGTGGATGTGAATACGTCGTGCGCCTCAGCGCATTGCTGATGAGGAGGCCACCATGGCTGTCGAAATCGAAACGTCGCTCACGGAGATTCTGGCGCGCTGCCACGAGCTGAGCATGCGCCAGCGGATTCCCGACGACGAGACGGACACCGCAATCGGCTATTTCCCGGTCTACTTCCCTGAAGAGATCGTCCATGCCGCCGGACTTCGACCTCACGCGCTGCTCGGCGGCGGTAACCGCATCGAAGTGCGGTACGCCGACGCGCGCATTGGCTCATTTGTATGCTCGATCTGTCGTACCACCACTGAGCTTGGCCTGAACGGCTCGCTCAAAGGCCTCGGTGGATTCTTCGCGCAGCCTATCTGCGACGCCGCCAAACACATGGCTGGCATTTGGGGCCGCAACTTTCCCCAGCAGGACCCGCAGATCCTGGCGCTGCCACAGAACGTTAACTCGTCCGCCGCCGTACGGTACGTCTACGACGAGTACCAGCGCCTACGCGGTATCCTCGCGCAGAAGGTGGGGCACGAGATTGCCGATGAAGCCATCCGTGAGAGTGTCCGCGTGTATAACGAGAACCGCCGCCTGCAACGCGCGCTGTACGCCATGAAGCGCGACGATCCAGACCGGCTCTCAACCGTCGAAACCTACCTTCTTGTTCGTGCCGGCACGCGCCTCCGCCGCGAGGAACACAACGAGCTGCTGCGTGAGGTCGTGCGCCTTCTTCCTGAGCGACGCGTTCGGACCATGGACAAGCCGCGAGTCATCTTTCTCGGAGGCTTCTGCGAGCAGCCACCTCTTGAGTTGATTGAGACGATCGAAGACGTGTGCTTCATCGTGGACGATGATCTACTCATCGGCCAGCGCTGGATTATCGAGGAGGTGCCGGAGGATGGCGACCCAGTCTGGGCGCTAGCGGAAAGCTACATTCAGCGGTCTGCATCGAGTCCCGTCCAATTCGATGCCCGTAAGCCGAAGGAAGACATGCTGATGGGCATGTTGCGAGCGGCCCGCGCTGATGCCGCAATCCTCTCCGCCGCGAAGTTTTGTGAGCCGGGTCTTGACGACCAGCTTGCGCTCTCTCACCGGCTCGATAAGGAGAAGGTGCCTTATCTGGTGCTGGAGTTTGAGGAAAAAATGACCAGTTTCGAGCAGATGGCGATGCAGGTCGAGACATTCGCGGAGTCGTTGCTGTTTGAATAGGAGGTTCTGCATGACCACCACCGTGCCGGCACGTGATGCGCGTACCGCCGGCCAGCGCCTCGTCAACCAGTGGTTGGCGAACATCCATACCGCGTCTGAGCGCGGCCAGCCCGTCGCCTATGTGTTCGTGATGGGCAACGCGGTCGAAATCCTGCGTGTGTTTGGTTTCGAGCTGGTCTTTCCTGAGATCAATTCCCTGCAAACGGGTGTACGGAAAGCCGCGCCAGACTTCCTTGCCAAGGCCGAAGATTACGGCTTCTCGCCGGATGTTTGCAGCTACGTCAAGGCCGATGTCGGCCTCATGCTCAGCGACATGCAACATCCATCTGGGACACGTATGCCAAAGCCCAATCTCGCCATCGCGTCGAGCCTCTGCAACGTCTACATCAAGTGGGCGGAGATATGGGAGCGCCACTTCGGCACACCCGCCTTTGTGCTGGATATTCCTGGCAAGCGGTTCGCTAGCTGGCAGCCTATACCGGGCACGGCGCAGTACGATGCCGATAAGCGATGGGTTGAGGGGCAGCTGCGCGACCTCATCGCTCGCTGCGAAGACATCACCGGAAAGAAGTTTGACCTCGACCGGCTGGCGGAGGTCGAGCGCAATGTCAACGAGATGATCCGCCTCTGGGTTGAGATTCTCACGCTGAATCAACAGCGTCCCGCGCCGTACAACTCGATGCTCGACGGCCTGACGTACATCGGTGTTCTCAACGCATGGCGTGGCACACCAGAGGGTGTCGAGTACATGCGCTTACTGCGTGACGAGGTCGCGGACAAGGTGGCGCGCGGCCAGGGACGTGTAGCGAACGAGCGTTTCCGACTTATCTTTAGCGGCACGCCGTGCTATGTGAATTTGCGGCGCCTGGTCGAGTTATTCGAGACGCATGGAGGAGTCTTTGCCGCATCCGATTACTTGACCTATGCGGCCGGCGGTCTCGATAGCAGTGGCCTCTACTACGACCCGTCAAGGCCGCTAGAGAGTCTCGCGGAGGTCACGACACTTGCTTCGCAGCTCGGTCTATCAAACCACTTCTTCTCGCACCATACGCTTGCGCAGCAGGTCAAGGACTACGCCGCGGACGGCATCGTGTACCACGGAATCAAGAGCTGCCGGACGGTGGCTACGAGCATGGCGGATAACCGCGAGTATGTCACGACACGCTATGGGCTGCCGACCCTCTATATCGAGTCAGACCTGATAGATCCGCGTTACTGGTCGGATGCGCAGATCAAGAACCGTGTTGACGCATTTTTCGAGGTGCTCGAGCAACGGTCGCTTCTGAAAGGTGGGCATTGAGATGCTCTATGTCGCGGGCGTGGATGTCGGCTCGACCCAGGCGAAAGCTGTCATCCTAAATGAGCAGGCGCACGTCGTCGCGGATGCAATCCTCGACGTTGAGATGAACATGGCTACTGCCGCTCAGCAGGTATTCGACAGGGTCGTGGAGACCGCCCAGCTTACTCCAGAGGATATCGCGTTCACGGTAGCGACTGGGTACGGTCGCTATCGCGTCACCTTCGGGGATATACAGGTCACTGAGATCAGCTGCCACGCGCGCGGCGCTACTGGCGAGTTTCCGCGGACGCGCACGGTACTCGATATCGGTGGACAGGATACCAAAGCCATTCGTATCGGCGATTCCGGCGAGGTTGTTGATTTCGCGATGAATGATAAGTGTGCCGCCGGCACCGGGCGCTTCCTTGGGGCGGCATCCTTCGCGCTGGATCTGCCGCTGTCGGAGCTTGGTCCCCTCGCGCTGAAAGCCACGGCGCCAGTGAAAATCACGACGACGTGCACGGTCTTCGCCGAATCTGAGATCATCGGTCATCTGGCGAAAGGCCACCGCCCTGAGGATGTGCTCGCCGGGATGCACTACTCAATCGCTACACGGTGCGCCTCACTGGTGCGGCGTGTCGGACTCACTCCCGAAATCACGTTTACGGGCGGCGTCTCGCGCAATGCGGCGATGGTAGCGCTCCTGGAGCAGGTCCTCGCGGCTCCGCTGAATGTCAGCTCGCGTGGGCATTTCATGGGCGCCATCGGCGCGGCGCTCTACGCGCTTGATCATGCCCGATCCGGGCAACGACGCGCGACGGCGCAGGAGGTAGCGTCATGACAACGAATATCCTCGTCGCCGGGATTGACATCGGCTCTACGTACACGAAGACAGTGCTCCTCGACGCAACACGCACCGTACGCGCCACCGCCATCCGGCGGAGTGGCTACAAGCCAGCTGCCGCGGCCATCGCCGTCTTTGATGATCTCGTCGCCAACGCAGGCATTGCGAAAGATGATGTCACGTACATTTCCACGACGGGCTACGGGCGCTATATGGTACCTTTCCGGCACGCGCAAATCACCGAGCTCACCTGCCATGCCGTCGCGACCAGTCATCACTTTCCATCTGTACGGACCATCCTCGATATTGGCGGCCAGGACATCAAGGCCATTCGGATAGACGAGCAAGGCCGGGTACGGGCGTTCCGCCTCAATGACAAGTGCGCGGCGGGCACGGGCGCGTTCCTTGAGAAGACCGCACGCTACCTCGGTTTGGAGACAGGTGACATCGGCGCTTATGCCCTGCGTTCCCAGGCGCCTGTTGAAATCAGTAGCGTATGCGCCGTCTTCGCGGAGTCAGAGGTCATCAACCACCTCGCTAGCGGCATTGCCCCTGAGGACATCATGGAAGGCGCTATCGTCGCGCTCAGCGGTCGCGCCACCCAGCTGATGAAGCGTGTCGGACTCGAAGCGGACTTCGCGCTGGCCGGTGGCATGACGCATAACGCCGCCATGGTCGCCGCCTTGCAGAGCAAGCTCGGTGCGCAGCTGCACCTTCCGCCCAATGGTCTCGGCCAGCTCAACGGCGCATTCGGCGCCGCACTGCTGGGTCTGCGCCGCGTCGAACGGCTGCTCGCGGAAGGGCGAGTGATCGCTGCGCCAGGTGACGCCAGCGCGATCAAGGCACGGCGCTGGTCAACCTACGTGCCACAAGCAGTGGCCGCCATGTCCGCGTAGTGTTGCATGCGCAAGCAACCGCCACGCGTGGGCGAGACTTGATAACGAGTGAGGAGAGCCACGATGGATTTGTTGACACAACTATCACATGAGCATAAAGACCTGCGCGCTATTCTCGAAGATATCGAAGCAGCCGCTGAGTCACGAGATGCGACGACCCTCGCCGCCAACCTGGAGGCAGCACGTGCCGCTCTGACACAGGATCTGGACACGCACATCGCCGTAGAAGAGGCTGACGCGTTCGTCCCCATCGCCGGAGGGTTGGGGAAAGACCTCCTGACGCCTTTCTATGAGGAGCATGTCGAGATTCGCAACCTGCGCGACGACATATATGCGCGGCTTGCGCGAGGCGAGCAGCCGTATGAGCCATGTTTACGTCTCTGTGAGCTCATCCTGGCGCATCAACAGCGTGAAGACCTGATGCTCTTTCCCAGCGCACGCGAGACTGTATTCCGTCTCGAGTAGCGCGCTAATACGACGGCGATGAGCAGGCTGAGATTGCGCGGCCTCCATGCCGGCCACATGGGCTGGCCCGTCCGTCCCTATGTCCGCCTGTGACAAGCGCGCTGGAGATACCTGCGGAAAACGCGGCGTATCGGGCGCCGTGGTGAGCAGCACTCGTCGTCCTATGGCGCGCGGCGGTGGGTGGCCTTTCGCTCCCGTGCGAGTGCGCGCAACCGGTCAGGATTCGTCACCACGACGTGTCCGCGATTCAGCGTGATGATACCGGCCGCTTGGAACTCGTGAAGCGTGCGACCGACCATCTCGCGCGCGGTGCCGACGATGGCCGCCATCTCCTGCTGGGTCAGGTAATGTTTGCGGCAGCGCTCGCAGCTGCACCGCTCCTGATCGAGTAGCAAGCGCGCCACCCGTTCGCTGACGTGGTAGAGCGCGAGATCCTTGGCCAGCGCGATCATTTCACGCGTGTCCGCGGCAAGCGCCTGCACGGCCGCCTGGGCTACGTCGGGGTGCTCGATGAGCAATCTGGTGAGGACATCACGATTGACGGCATAGATAGTCGTGCGGTCAAGCGCCGTCGTGGTCGCGGCGCTGGGCTGGCCATCGAGCGCGGAAACGAGATTGAACGTTTGCCCCTCCGGCACGAGACGCAAGACCTGCTCGCGTCCATCCGGCGAAATCGTCGCGAGTTTGACGATCCCGGCCCGTACGAAGCGCAATGAGCCTGTCTGTCCTCCTTCAACCTCAATGACTTCTCCTCGATCATAGTGCCGTACGACCGTCGCTACACCCACCTGCCGCAGCGTCTCTTCGTCGAGCGATGCGAATAGTGGAATCTGACGCAGGTCTTCGCATTCACTGGCGCTGAGCATTGAACGTATTAACCCCCGTAACTCATAGACGCGTGCTTGTACTCTCGTGGTATCTAACAGCCTGCCTGCGGTTGGCATTGTCTCATATAGCCTATGTCATATGATAGCCCGCCACTCCAGTTGTGGCACGTCGAGTCGCGAACGCCGAGGCGCGCGGATGTCTTCGACTGCGGCCGGCTCGCGAACCGGGCGGATCAGCGACAAATATCACAGCGCGCCGCCGGTCCACGCTATACGGTTAAGGGTGAAGGACGTGGAACCAAGTAGCAGCTAGTGCCGCGCGACTCGCCTCGTATACCTGGCGTAATGGATGCGTCGTGACGTGCGGGAAGCACGGCAGCAAAAGTACACGCGATATACAGCTCGGAGATACGATATGACGCAGCTTACAAAGTTTACCTGGGGTGTGTTCCCCTATCTGTGTTTTGTGGTCATGATCGTTGGCACGATCTACCGCTATCAATCTGACCAGATCAGATGGGGCTCGAAGTCGAGCGAGCTATTGGAGAAGAAGCTCCTCATGTGGGGCAGCATGCTTTTCCATATCGGCATCTTCCTGGTGTTCGGCGGTCACGTCGCCGGATTGCTTGTCCCTATGCAGCTCTATACGAGGTTGGGTATTTCACCTGAGCTTTACCATGCCGTCGCGGAAATCGCTGGTGGCCTGGCGGGCCTGATGGCGTTTGCTGGAATCTCTCTGCTGCTCTACCGGCGCATCGCAAATGCGCGGGTGCGTATGAATTCCGACTTCTCCGATTATGTCTCCGATGGTTTGCTCTGGATCGTCATTCTGCTCGGCCTTGCTTTCACGCTTGGCTATAGCACCTTGCACGGATCGTACGAATATCGCGCGACCGTCGGACCGTGGATACGCAGTGTGCTCGCGCTGAACCCTGATATCGCGTTGATGGCGGGCGTTCCCCTACTCTTGCAGGTACATATCGCGCTGGCGTTCCTGCTGTTCGGCATCTCGCCATTTACCCGGCTGATCCATATCTACAGCTTCCCCATCGCATATGTCACACGCGCACCGCTTCAGTATCGCGCCCGCTATGGATACAGTTACGGATACGAGCGTGTGCCCATGGCGCCACGACCCGCACGCCGGCCCGCGCTGCCGGAGCTGGCACCGCAGGAGGCGCCGAGCGAGGAGCCACTTGTGCCGGAGCCGTCAAATCGCTTCGAGAGCGCCCTCCGCGAATCACTCGATCCGTTCACGGGATCTTGGCACCCCAGCAGACGCTAGACCAAAAGATCGCCTCCGGGGATTATCACCATCTCGGGAGCTACATGCCACACAACGCCAGCGCTGGTAACATAGCACTGGCGTTGTGGCACCACAGCACTAAGGCTGGCGTATTCAGGTCACTCTATGTCACGGGAGCCGTAGAGAATCGCGCGTTTGACCTGCTCGATCATTTCCGTAACGGGAATGCCACGCGGGCAGGCCTCGGTGCAGTTGAAGATGGTCTTGCAGGGCCAAACGCCATTGTAGTCGCTAAGGATCTGGAGGCGTTCGTCCGCGCCGCGGTCGCGGCTGTCGAAGATGAAACGGTGGGCGTTGACGATGGAGGCTGGCCCCACCCAGCTCGGATTTGCCCATACCTGCGGACATGACCCCGTGCAGGCGCCGCAGAGGATGCACTTGGTGCTTTCGTCATAGCGCGCGCGTTCTTCCGGCGATTGCAGGCGCTCGGTGCGCGGCTCCGGCTCGTCGTTGATGAGATAGGGCTTGACCTTCTCGTACTTGGCGAAGAAGGGGTCCATATCTACGACCAGGTCGCGAATCACCGGGAAACCC
>DATGEP010000092.1:0-2200 GCA_035310125.1 Ktedonobacterales bacterium | reverse complement strand
GGGACTGCCGCCATCGGGGGACGGCTTTGAGGAAGGGAACGGTCTTCTACCGGGGCGGGTGCAACCATCGGGTGCCTCTCCTGCTCCGCCCTACACTCATTCTCGGACTACACCTGTCTCACCTAAGGTTGGCAGAAAGGGCAGACGGTGAAGTGCTCCGGATCCCGCCCAGTCTGTTCCCAGGTGACCGGTCCACCTTCCTCCAGCTCAAGCGTGGCGATAAACCGGTGGGGTGGTATGAGCCCAGCGGCGCGCCAGCGCGCCCGTGCCAGACCGCGATAGACCGATATCCCCCGCCAAAGACGCGCCTGCCATGGCGTGAGCGGCCGCCGAGGCGCTACACCAAGCGCGTCGTACGACATGAACTCGGCCAGTGTCAGGCGCTGGCCCTGCACCGCTCGATAGAAGGTGGGAATCGGTTGACTCCGGCGGTAGCGCGTCGTCTCAGTGTAGCGACTGCCGCACCACCCGGTACGTGCACTCAAGCCATCGCCCGGGTATGCCATGCCGAACGGAGATTCCCAAGCGCGCTGATCTCACTCGGCGGACGACTCTCTCGAAGATTCCAAGTCAGCGGTCCTGAATGCGTGGCGAGACTGGCGGACCCAACCGGCCTCACACGGCGGTGGGCGGCTGGTCGTCGAAGACGGCGCGCCAGGCGCCGCAGTTCTCGCCCAGCGTGGCGTACGCCTTCACCGTGACCATGATCGGCGGCGCTGTCGCGGTCGCGTACCCTGCGCGCTGCGGCGGCGCACGCGACTGAGCGAGTTTGTCCGATCTATACGCAGTATACTTCTGTAATTGCTTTGTCATTGGCCGATGGTATGCTTCGCATCGTCTTGAGATTCGGCGGGAGCGGGTGTTGCCGTGTCAGGCATCACTATCGACACTCCACTGCGCACGCTGGTGCTTGATCCCGATGAGGCTCAGCAAGCGATGGTCAGGGGCCTCCTGGAGGAAGACGGTCGATTTGTCGTGGTGGGCACATTCGCGCCCAGGGAGTGTGCCGCTGCTGATGGCGCCGCATTCACGCCGGATCTGATCCTGCTCGATCCGTGGGACGGTGAGGAGTTGGACCTCGCGCTCGTGGGGACGCTGGTGGGCTCGGTCCCGCGGGCGCGGATCGTTCTGCGCACCAATTTCTTTACCCTGGGGGCTCTCGTGGCGGTGACTGCCCTGGGCGTCAGCGGCTACCTGGTTAAACTGTCTCACCCGATCCCACAGCTCTGCGATGCTTTGGCCCTTGCCGGCCGAACTGGCATCTTCGTCTGTGCCCAGTCCATCACGAACTGTGTTCGTGCGCAGCTTACCGCCCAGTCGCTACTTGGCCAACCGTTGCAAGCAGGAGTACCGCCCGTCTCGGGAGAACCCGCCGTGCCGCGGGTCCGTGCGTCCCAAGCGGAGCAGATCGTCATCGAAGGTTTGGTGCGCGGCTGGACCCACGGCGAGATCGCGCGGGTGATGCAGGCATAACTGGGGCGTGGCAGTGAGCGCAGCGTCGATCGGCTGGTGGACGAGCTGCAAGAGCAATACGGCGTGCTCAGTCCGTATGCGATGGTGCTTGAGGCGGCAGTAGACGGCTATCTCCGCAGCGTCGTGACGCGAGGGGATCCCACCATAACCGGGGCCGTTCCACCCCGTAGCGGCGGAAAATCGCTCCCGCCTGTTGCGGAACCCCGCCACGATTTGGCAGGATTCCACCTTACGCGGGGCATCCGTAAGCGCTCATGCTGACAGCACCTCGCGCCAACCCGCATGGCGTACGGGACAATGTCGCTGGCGTGACTCAGCCCTGCTGGCCAGGCAAGTCGGTGAAGGGTTGCCCCCTCCGTTGAAGGCAGGATGACGCACATGTTTGGCTCTCGCCGTCCACCAGTAGCCGAGTCCGAAGGCAAGCATAGTCGCCGCGCGGTCCTCATCGGTGGCGTTTCGACTGCCGCCATAGGGATCGCCACATGGCTCGTTCCTGTCGAACTCAAGCGCAATCCGTTCCGCCGCGACGTTGCTATGGCCTATGACTGCCCGCTTTATAACGATCTATGCCCCTCAGGGTATGGCGCTGAAGCGCCCCGGAAAAGGTGGAGGCTCCATGCTGTGAGAGGATGGGGCCATGAGCAACCACGGCAGGTATCCCCAGGAGCTCCGGGAGCGCGCGGTGCGCATGGTGCAGGAGCACCGACAGGAGTATCCCTCCGAGTGG
>DATGEP010000091.1:0-12966 GCA_035310125.1 Ktedonobacterales bacterium | reverse complement strand
GCCGCTGCGGCGCCTCCTCCATCATCAGGGTCAGGTAGGGCGCCACGAACGCCCACTCGTCATCACTTACGTCGCTGGGATAGGGGTGGCGTGTTTCCATCCTCCCAGCGTACCAAGCCAAAGTGCATAACAGGCTCTAGGCAGGAACGCAACACCACCAGGTACTACGCCAAATAGCGCTGAGAAACCGGGCTCTTACGCACTCTCGCTGCCGATGGTGGGGCGGCGCGGCGGCGGAATACCCACGCCCGCACGCGTACCGACCGCCGCGCGCACCAGTATCGTACGCAGCAGATTTGCGCAAGAGCCAGAAACCGCGCCACTTTGCTCTGAAGATGACACCCAGGGCTGGGTGTCACTTTCAGAGCTGTAAATTGGTCCGCTTTATGGCGGTGTTCTTGGTCCGCTTGGTGGCGCAAGTGCTGGCCAGCATAGCGGCTGTCGTTGGCGCGAGCCGCAGCAGGTAGCTCGTCTACGAGGAAAAATAACGCTCCCTACAGCGACACTTCAGTAGGGCTCCTCTCCTATTTGGGACGAACAGGTGTACGTCTCAAAAGGTCATGCGTGATGGCTAGTGCAATGAGTTCTGATACAGCTTCAGCTCTCATTGGTGGGCAGCAGCCCAGCGCCACCGGGGCACGCGCACGCGCCGCGGTTGGGGTTGTCACAATGCTACCGGTGTACAAGTATTGTTGTGTCAAAATGCTGAAATACAAGGAGCAATGCCGTGCTGCTATCCCGCCGGAGCCGTTCTGCGCTCGTCACTGCGCTCGTGGGCGCGTTGCTCCTCTGCGCCAGCTTCTCGACTGCGACTGCTGCCAGCTACTACCCAAGCGGCAGCGGCGGCTTTGACATCTCCACCCTCGCGCCCCGTTCTCCCAAGAAGACCGCTGGCTGCAGCACCGCGTATCCGCCTGCCTCGTATTCGTTCGGCATCGTCGGTGTGACCGGTGGCCGTGCCTTCACCGAAAATGCCTGCCTGGGGAGCGATTACCAATGGGCGGCGAGGGCCTCGACCGCGCCGACCGCGGCGCCCTCCCTGTACATGAACGTGAATGCTCCCATAGGTTCGACGGCATCGCAGGGTGCCACTGGACCGGACGGCACCTGCGCGTCGTCGAACAAAACCTGTCTGGCCTACAACTACGGCTGGAACGCCGCCCAGTACGCGTTCAGCATAGCCGCACAGCAAGGCGCGGCATCCACGATGTGGTGGTTGGACGTGGAGACGGCCAACAGTTGGTGGCCGAGCAGCGCTATGTCCACCCTGACCGTTAACGGCGTGACGCTGAACCTGAATGCTGTCGTAATCAAGGGTGCGGCCGACTTCGCCAGCAGTCAGGGGCTGACGGTGGGCGTCTATTCGACCGCAAGCCAGTGGACGACAATCGCCGGCAGCTACAATCCGAGGCTCCCAAACTGGGTCGCCGGGACGGCGACGTGCAGTGCCGCGACGCCGTTCTACGCTGGGGCAAGCGTGTGGCTAGTGCAGTACAGCGTGCAGTATGCCGGGGTGAACTACGACGCCGACACCGCCTGTTAGCGGTAGGCTCCAGGCGTAGCAGCGGCTAGCGCAGCACCGGTGGGGATGGCAACCAGCCAGCGGTCATTATGGTGCCCATGGTCGGCACGCAGCCCGACGCTCCCGGCCCGCCGGGACAGCCCCAGTAGTTCCAGCCCGCATCCACCGTGCCCGTACCAGCGTTGTTCACCCCGACCCCGTTGCCGGTCAGGTCGTTGAAGTGCGCTGACACGTTGGTCGCTGTGGTGCCCACCCAGATGCCATTCGTCTCGCCGCTAATGCGGTTGTGGGCAATCACCGTGGCATCAATGGGGGCGGCCTGTCCCTTGGCATCGCTGAAGATGATAATGCCGGTCGGTGCTGCCCCCGCGTCATCATCGGCACCATTGCCACTGATGGTGTTGTACATGATGACATTGCCGTTGAGGTTCTGGTTCCCCGCATGGCTGTGCAGCGCTACCCCGGGCAGGCCGTTGCCGGTCAGCGTGTTCCCGATGACCAGGTTGTCGTACGCATTGGTCCCGGGCGTCGGCGTAAAGATGCCCACCCCCGCGGCGCCGTTGTTCGCCGCGACGTTGTTCTCAATCGTGTTGTTGTAGATGCCGTAGCCCGCAGGCGGCGGCCCAGCAGGCGGCGTCAGCCCAGCCGGATGCGAGGCGAGGGTAATGGCGCAGTCGCGGTCGTTATTCTGCACGATATTGCCGACCAGCCAGTTGTCGTGCGTCGGCCCCGTTTCGTCGGTCACCAGGATGCCGCCGACGTTGTGCTGCACGATGTTGTCGGCGATGGTCGAGTCGCTCACACCGCGGATATGGAGCCCCTCGCCGCAGTCATCCTGGTCGAAGGGGGCGGCCCCTGGGCAGGTCGCCCTGGCTTTGGGGTCGCTCGGCGCCTGCCAACCCTGGTCATTCTTCTGGACGAGGTTGCCGCTCACGGTCACCTGGGAGGCGTTGTCCACCAGGATGCCTTCCAGCGTCGCGTTTTCAGCCGTGAAGCCCGTGAGCTGCACGCCACTGGTACCCTGGATGAGGAAGGCCTGATTCGCCCCGCTGGCGTCCACGATGGTGCTGCTGGCGCCCGCTCCCTGCAGCGTGAGCGATTTCGTGATGGTGACGCTCTCTTTGTACGTCCCAGCTGCGACGGTGATGGTATCGCCGGCAGCAGCAGCACTGACGGCCGCCTGGATGGACGCCAGGCACCCGCCGGTCCCGCCGGGGGTGACACAACTGCTCGCCGCGTGGACGGTCGGTGCACCAGCGAAGGTCGGGGACGTGAGGGCCAGCAGGCCGGCCACGCCGACCACGAGGAGCGCAGCGCGAAGCAGGCGACGGGGCATAGTGACTTCCCTCCTGTCGTTGCCTATCGGGGGGCGTGTCGGCCATGCCGAGCGTGGCCCAGCGGATCCGTACGGTCAAGAGTCCACGGATCTACCCGATTGAGAGGTTCTTGACCGCCCAGCTTGGTCGGATAAAGCTCAGTGGCAGCCGGCAGTCTCGGTGCACGCTTCACCAGGAGGGGGTCGCGCGATGTCCAGCATCGTGGTTCTCGGTGGTGGTGTGGTTGGGCTCTCCACGGCGATGATGCTAGCGCGGCAAGGTCACGCCGTCACCGTGTTTGAACGCGACAGCGAGCCCGTTCCCAGCTCACCAGAGGCAGCGTGGCACACGTGGGAACGCCAGGGGGTGGCCCAGTTCCGTCAGCCGCACTACCTCCATGCAGCCGCACGCAGAATATTTGACGCCTATCTGCCGGAGGTGAAGGAAGCGCTCCTCGGCGCTGGCTGTGTCACCTTCGACATGAGCACGCTGCTGCCCCCGCGCATTACCGACCGCACGCCGCGCGCGGATGATGCACGGTTCGTGACGGTCACCGGCCGCCGCCCCGCGATTGAGTACGCGGTGGAAAGCACCGCCGAACGGCTCCTCCCTATCGTCCGCGGCGTTGCGGTCAGCGGTCTGCTGACCGGTAGGTCGGCGGCAAACGGCGTCCCACACATCACGGGGGTGCGTACGCTGGACGGCGACGCAGTCCCTGCGGACCTCGTCGTGGACGCCATGGGGCGGCGCTCGAAAGTGCCGGACTGGCTGGCGGCCGTGGGCGCCCGCCGTCCCATCGAGGAGGCCGAAGAGTCTGGGTTTATCTACTACACGCGCTACTTTCGCGCCGCGACGGGGGGCACTCCGACCTACCGGGCGGGGCTCCTGACCCATTACCCTTCGTTTTCGCTGCTCACACTGCCCGGCGATGCGGATACGTGGTCGGTGACGGTGTTCATCTTCTCGGGTGACCAAGCGTTGAAGGCACTCCGCGAGCCCACGCGCTGGACCGCGCTCGTCCGCGCGTGTCCGTTACAGGCCCACTGGGTGGACGGTGAGCCGCTCACCGATGTCCTCGCCATGGGGGGCGTCACCGACCGGTACCGCCGGTTCGTCGTGGATGGCGCACCGGTCGCGACGGGACTCGTCAGCGTAGGCGATGCCTGGGCCTGCACCAACCCCGTCGGTGGCCGTGGCATCAGCATCGGTCTCATCCATGCTGTGGGCACAGTCGAGGTCGTGGGGCAACATTTGGATGACCCCCTGGCGCTCGCGCTGGCTCAGGACGCGATGACCGAGACGCGCGTCACACCCTGGTACCGGAGCACGGTGGACTTCGACCGCAAGCGGACCGCCCAAATCAAGGCGGTGATTCACGGCGGACCTATGCCCACTCCGACGGATGTGGGGGACCTGCTGCCGCTGGCGATGCAGTACGATGCCGACCTCTTCCGCGCCTTCATCGAGATCAATTCGCTGTTAGCGTTGCCACAGGAGGTGCTGGCGCGGTCCGGCGTGCCTGACCGTATCAAGGAGGTCGTCGGCACGCATGAGGCCGTGGTGCCACCTGGGCCATCCCGGGAGGAACTGCTACGCCTACTGGCGTAGCGCAGCAGTAAAGACAATCGTTCTCAAACGCCTACGTTACTCGTCAGGCCGGCCCTGAAACTGCCGGGGCGTCGCGTGTCAGCACTGAGTAAGACAACTCGTCAAACAATCTACATCTCACTACTTATCCTGGCAGACGACTATTAAGACCGGACTGTTTGCGCAATTTCTAGCAAGCCCGCGTCTTGACACCAGTGTCACGAACTCCGTATAATTTATATTAATAATACCCATTAGACGGAGAGTTGCCAAACCGGCTACCCATGGCGCTTCCAGGCGTTTCGGCCCGTAAGCCCCGCAAAACTCTCCGTCTAATCTGAAGACCGATGATTAGAACACCACCAGCAGCCGACCACAACACGGCGTCCGACCCGGGCGAGGTGGACCTCTTTGCCCAGGACCTCAGCCGCCAAGAAGTCGCGCACAAGACCCTCGTCAACTACCAGTCCGACTTGCTCTGCTTTGCCCGCTGGTTCGCCGGCGTCAACGATGAGCCCTTTACCGCCGCGGCCGTCACCCCTACGGACCTGCGCGACTACCGGACGTATCTCATCCAGGAGGAATGCCGCACGCCAGCGACCGTCAACCGGCGGCTGGCCGCGCTGCGCAAGTTCTTCACCTGGGCCAAAGCCACCGCCCGCATCCAGGACCTTCCCACTGACGCCGTGAAAGGCGTCGAGGCCAGCCCACGTGCCCCGAAAGCACTCGAGAAGCGCGAGATGGACCGGCTCATCCGCGCCGTGGAGAAGGAGCAGAAGAAGCGCGACCTGGCGATTGTGCTGACGTTGCGGCACACCGGCCTGCGGGTGAGTGAGCTCTGTGCCCTCCGGCTCGGCGATGTCGAACTCGGCGAGCGTAAAGGCAGCGTGACCGTCCGGGCCGGCAAGGGCAGCAAGTACCGCGTCGTGCCGCTCAATCTCGACGCCCGCAAGGCCATCCAGGACTACCTCGCCGTGCGTCCGGCGGTGCCGGACGACCACCTCTTCATCGGCCAGCGGCATCAGGGGTTGAGCCCGCAGGCGGTCGAGAACCTGGTGACCAAGTATGCCCGCCTCGCCGGTCTCGCCGACGTCACCCCGCATACCCTGCGCCACAGCTTCGGCAAAGGCTTGCTCGACAGCGGTGTGGACCTCGTCGCCGTGGCCGCCCTGCTGGGCCACAGCCGGCTGGAAACGACCGCCATGTACACGCACCCGAGCGCCCGTGACCTCGAGCATGCGGTGCAGCGGCTGGAACGCGACGCCCTGCCACGCTGAAACCCCGCCACAGAGCGTTGGAAACCAGGGACGCAACATGAGTAGACAGCTCGCTGTGGTCCTGTACCTCGTGCTGCTGGCCGCCAGTGTCGTTGTTGTGGATGTCCTGTTCTTCAGACACCAGTTCTGGGCACGGCTGCTCGTGAATATCGGCATCGTCTTGGTGTTCGTCGTGTTCTACTGGATAGTCCTGAAGCGTCCATGAGGACAGGGCGGGCGCGAAGCAGCTATCCCAGTAGGTCAGCCATCCTGACGGTGATGAAGCCCAGGTGCGTTGCAGCATGCCGAGCAAGTGCTGCTCGTTCTTCTCCCAGCGGAGTGGGCTTCGTGCACCAGTACGGGCCGCTGCTCGGCGTCCCAGTCGCGACGGGCCAGCAGTGGTTGTGGGACGGACGACTCCGTGCCGGCGCAGCGGCGGCAGCGAAGCCGGCTGGCGCGTCCATGCAGGGGACCGTGAGCAGTTCCTCGCCGCGCCATGAAGCGCACCAGAAACACCGCCACAAAGCAGACCAATTTACAGCACTGGTGGTGCACGAGCAGCTTCCTACCCCTGCGGGCTGCCAAGGCGTACGTGGACGCCACGATAGGCAGCATGAATGGGTATGACCCCGAGGTAGCGGCTCTTCTACGCTAGAATCGCGAAACGTTGCTGGCGGGCTCGTTCCTGCTAATTCTCGTCGGTATCATGCTTGTCTTGCGTTTCGTTGGCGGCGGGGGCGACGACGGGCGCCGCCGCTGCTAGACAGTTGCGGCAGGACTGCCTGCTGCGTCATCCAGTACGACCATCACCGGAGGAGCGCGTGTCGGGTTCTGAGTCACGTGAGACGGAACAAGCCTCCCACGAAACCTTGCAGGACCGCACCTGCGCCTGGTGGACCACCGTGCTGGTGGGCCAGCTCAGCGGCTCGCACCCGGTCCACGGCACCGACATCCACGCGGAGCTGCAGGGCGACACGCTGGTCGTGACCGGCACGGTACCCACCGCCCAGGACCGGCACGACATCGAGGCCGAAGTCGCCCATCTGCAGGGCAAGGGCTTCACGACGCTCCAGAACGACCTTGTCGTCGGTGCCGACAGCGAGGACCAGGCGGGGCTGCTGACCCAAACCCTCGTCGCGGCCTTCGAGAACCCGGAGACCGCGGCCTTCGCGCAGAGCTACCTCACCGAGCACGCACACGTCCATCCCGAACGCCTGCTCGTGGTTGCGCCGACGGACCGCGCTGCGGCAGACCACCTCGTCGCCTTGCTCCCGGACGCCAACCGCGATGATGCTCAGCGGGCGCTCACTGCCGGCCGCACGCTGGTGGTCGTGACGGTCGACGAGACCGAAGCGTTTAAGACCCGCGAGTTGCTCGACGAGGAAACCCGTAGCCTGGAGACCCTTGTGCTACCGCCCGCGGCGGCCCCTGATTGGCGTGCCGTCGCTGCTGCTGCGCATGGGGATGACAAGCGCGGGGTCGCAGGGTCCGTACCGACACCTGACGCTGCGAGGAGGAGTGCCCGGTGAGCTCGCGCCCATCGACCGAGGCGCCGGAGGTCAGTGCTGCGAGCCCGGCAGGGGAGGCGCAGGCGGCCGTCGGCACGGCGCAGCACGTGCGGGCCCGTGACCTGCTCAAGATTCTCGGGCCGGGCATTATCACGGGCGGTGCTGATAATGACCCCGCCGGTATTACCACCTACTCTGTCGTGGGTGCGCAGAGCGGCTATGCCCAGAACTGGCTCTTGCTCTTGTCCACCCCGATGCTCATCGTCATCCAGCAGATGAGCGCCCGGGTCGGCAACGTCACCAAGACCGACCTGGCCACCGCGATTCGCACCCACTTCGGCCGCCGCCTGGCCATCACGGTGGTGCTGCTGACGGTCATTGCCAACGTCATCACCATTGGCGCCGACCTGGTGATGATGGCGTCCGTGATGGAGCTGGTCACCGGGGCGAAGTACCTCTACTTCATCGTGCCGTTCGCCGCCCTGATGGCCTACGTCAGCATTTTCGTGGATTACAAGCGCTTCTCCCGCTACTTGCTCTGGCTGGTGGCGGTGTTTGCCGCCTACATCGTTGCTGCCTTCCTGGCCCGACCCCACTGGGGCGACGTGCTCACCCAGACCGTTGTCCCGCACCTCCACCTCACCGCCACCTACTTCATCGGTGCGGTCGGGCTCCTGGGCACGACGATTACGCCCTACCTCTTCTTCTGGCAAACCAGCGGGGAAATTGAGGAGAAGCGGGGGGTGCAGGGCCTCACGCGCACCAACCTGGACATCGCCGCGGGCATGGTGTGGTCCAATATCACCGCCTTCTTCATCATCGTCGTCACGGGCGCGGTCCTGTTCACCCACCAGAAGAGCATCACCACCGCGGCGGACGCCGCCCAGGCGCTGGAACCGTTTGTCGGGTCCGCGGCCAAGTACCTGTTTGCGGTCGGCATTATTGGCGCGGGCTTGCTGGCGATTCCCGTCCTCGCCGCCGCGACGGCCTACTCTGTGGCCGGGTTAGTCGGCTGGCGGCGGAGTCTCACGCGCCACGTGAATAACGCCCCGCAGTTCTACATCGTGCTGGGCCTTGCCCTGCTGGTTGGGGTACAGCTCGCGGTCTCCGACGTTGACCCCATCAAGGCGCTGTTCTACTCCCAGGTGCTCGATGGACTGATCGCGCCGGTGCTCGTGGTGCTGCTGCTGCTGCTCACGTCACGCCGCAAGATCATGGGCGACTTTGTGAACGGGCGTTGGACGAAGTTCTGGGGCTGGTTTGCGGTGCTGGTGCTCGTGGCGGCAGATGTTGCGCTCGTCTATAGCGTTACTACAAGCGGGTTACCGTAACAGCGGTAGCACCCTGCAGCGCGACCACTGCACACTCCTGCAGGAAATAGCGGCGGCTGCGTCGTCCTCATCTGGCGCATCGTTTCGGTCGAGACTGCGCACGGCTGTCCGCCCGGTTCGCCAGAGGATGGCTGTGGCGAAGCGACGCTGCTATGCCGTGCCACGCAGCTCGGCGATGAGCGCTTTCAGCTCCGCGATTTGCGCTTGCTGCGCCTGGTCCTGTGCGCTGAGGTGGGCCTGTATCTGGACGCACTCGTGCAGGACGGCTTCGGCGTCTCGGTACGTCTCGTCCGCTCGTCGGTCGGATGCCTTCGCCTGGATGTTTTGGCCAACAATGATGATGGGCAAGAGCACCAACTGCAGGAACGTCTGTGCGACCCAGGCAACGATAATGATGCTGTCGCCACTGCGGATGGCGGAGGGCAAGCTCACCAGTGCGATGAGGGTGAAGAGATACGCGGCCCACATCGTGCCGACAATCGTCGTGATGAAGAGCCCTAATTTGCCGTTCAGCCCGACCCGCTCGTCGTCGACCTTCGGCGGCGGTGGGGCGGTTCCTGCCAGGTGCTCGCTGGTTCGCGGATGGGGGATGTGCTGGAAGAGGGTGCTCAATTGCGTCATGGACAGCGCCTCCGGTGGTCGTGCAGCAGCGTGATCGCGCTCCCGGACGGGGCCGGTACACGGCGCGCCTTGTCGGCTTGCCAAGGCGGACGCGTGTCGGTGGTTGGCACATTGTAGAAGCGCGAGCGTGCGTTCCCCTCCGAGGTGACCGCTGCGCAGAAGCGGCACCGAGCCGAACTGTATGCCATGCTGCGCACGCTGAAGCTCCCGGCGATGGCAGCGAGCTTTGCCGACCTGGCACTGAAGGCGGCCAAAGCCGGCCTGACCCACGAAGCCTTCCTGTATGAGTTGGCGCAGGCGGAGCTGGCCCAGCGCGAGCAGCGCCGTGTCGCCCGCCTGCTGCATCAGTCTGGACTCCCGCCGGAGAAGACCTTCCGCACGCTGGAACTCGCCCGCTTCCCGCCGGCGCTGCGGCAGCAGCTGGAACGGCTGCGCAGCGGCAGCTTTGTCGAGGAGGCGGTGAATGTGCTGGCCGTGGGACACCCCGCAAAATCATCCTGGCTCTCCCGCATTCCCGATGATGAAGGCCGTCCCGTGGGGCACGTGCTCGTGCAGGCGACCTTACCGCGTCCGATTGGGAGTTGCGACGGCCGAATGCGTGACAGGTCGGCGTGCAGGTGGGAGCGGCAGGTCGGCAATCATCGAAACGGCGGGAGAGCCATCATCCTTGACACCGGCGTGCACTTCGGTTGGCCAATGACCCGCTGTAATGGGCGAGGTCCGTTCCCCCCATCCCAGGACCTATCCGTGCGTGTCGCCGCCGCCCTTGCCCGCTTCAGCGTCATTGACTATAGTCGGGCTTTCCACAGCTGCGAGAGAGTCCCGGCATGCCAGCTGCCAGACGCGTCCGAACGCCGCCCACCGACGACTGGGAGGTACTCCAGCTCCGCCTCCACTGGCCGGAGCAGGTTGAGTACGAGCTCATTCGCCCCGTCGTCGTGTTCGGGCTCACACCGGCGGAACGGGCGGAGCAGACCGGTGCCGCGGTCCGGACCATCGGCCGCCAGGCGGACGTCTTCGACCGTGCCGGCTTTGCCGGCTTGCTCGGGACAGATGCGCCAGCGCAGCGCGTGCCCGAGGGCATCCGCGACGCGCTCTTGCTGCTGAAAGGCGAGTATCCGGCCTTCAACCCCCACGAGCTGACGAGCATTGCCGCCGTCCGCTTCGGCCGCCGGCTCAGCTACCACACCGTCAAACGCCTCCTCGACACCGGGCCGGTGCCCACCGCGCCACCGCGGCGGTTCCTGCCCTATCACCAGCTCCAAAACGGCACAGAGCGTCGCCTCGCCATCGTGCGGCTGCATCTGGAGGGCTGGAGTGTGCAGAGCATCGCCGGCTACCTGGCGACCAGCCGCCAGACCGTCTACACCGCCCTGCAGCGTTGGGTGGCCGAGGACTTTGCCGGCTTACCGGACAAGTCCCGCGCCCGCAAGCGCCGGGCGCTCAAAGTCGACCTGCAGACGGTCGAGACCATCCGTCAGTTGCAGGAGAACCCGCTGCGCGGCGAGTTCCGCATGCACAGCAAGCTCAAGCACGAGTTCGGCATCGACCTCAGCCCGCGCACCTGCGGCTACATCATGGCGCAGAATCGGGCGCTGTACGGCTTGCCACGACGGGAGCCGAAGACCCCCCGGCCGCCGCAGCCGATGCCCTTCGCCGCCCGCTTTCCGCATCAGTACTGGAGCGTGGACCTGCGCTACACACCTGGCCAGATGATGGTGGCTCTTCCGCGGTTTTGATACTGCTGGCGAAGTCAGGCAGCCGGCGGTAGGCTGAACGCCTCCACGTTATGGTCCGTAGGAGGCGTGCGATGCTCCGTCCTGTGCCGATCGGTCCCGTTCCCGATGACACCGCTCGTGTGGCTCGCGCGGCGTTTCCCAAAGGCCATCCCTACCTCAGTCTCACCGATGCCCTCGGTACCCTCTTTACCGATATACAGTTTGCGCCGCTCTTTCCGACGCACGGGCAGCCGGCGCTCGCGCCGTGGCGCTTGGTGTTGGTCAGCATCCTCCAGTTCGCCGAGGGACTGTCCGACCGACAAGCGGCTGCTGCGGTCCGCAGCCGCATCGACTGGAAATACGTGTTGCGCCTGGAGCTGAGCGACGCGGGCTTCGACGCGTCCGTCCTGAGTGAATTCCGCACCCGCCTGCGCCGCGGCGACCCCGAGCAGCTGCTGCTCGATACGCTGTTGGACTGGTGCCGCGACCATCAGCTTCTGAACGCCCGTGGCCAGCAGCGGACCGACTCGACGCACGTCTTGGCCGCCGTGCGGGCGCTCAACCGCCTCGCGGTCGTCTGGGAAGTGATGCGGCACGCGCTGGAGAGCCTCGCTGTCGTGGCCCCGGCCTGGCTGGCAGCCCTGGCCCCCGCGGCGTGGAGCGAACGCTACACCCGCCGCGCGGACGAGGCACGGCTGCCCGCGACGCAGGCGGCGCGCATGGAGCTGGCACGCTTGATTGGAGCAGACGGCGACGCCCTCCTCGAGGCCGTGACGGCAGCGGATGCCCCTCCCTGGTTGCGCGAGGTGCCCGCACTCGACCTCCTCCGTCGCGTCTGGCTGCAGAACTTCGCTGTGCAAGACGAGCGGCTGCAGTGGCGGACAGAGATCCTCGGTCTGCCCCCGGCCGTCCACTTCATCAGTTCCCCCTACGACCCGGAGGCCCATCTGGCGACCAAACGGTCGACCCACTGGGTTGGCTACAAGCTGCACCTGACGGAGACCTGTGACGACGACCTGCCGTCGCTGATCACCCATGTCGAGACCAGTGCCGCTCCCGTCGCCGACGGGGAGGCGACGCCACGGGTGCATGCGGCGCTTGCCGCACGCGAACTGCTCCCAGACGTGCACATCGTTGACACCGGCTATCTCGATGCTGCCCTGCTGGTGAGCAGCCGCACCGACTTCCACGTCGACTTGCTCGGTCCCACGCGGGCCGATTATCACTGGCAGGCGCGGGAGGCCACCGGCTTCGCCGCGGAGCACTTCCGGATCAATTGGGAGCGGCAGACGGCGATCTGTCCAGCCGGACACAGCAGCCTGAGTTGGACGCCAGCCATCGACAAGCGCACGAACGCGGTCATCAAGATCAAGTTTTCCACCAACGACTGTGGGCCGTGTCCGAGCCGCATGCTCTGCACGCGCTCGACGAAGCAGTCCCCACGGCGCACGGTGACGGTGCGGCGCGAGGACGAATACAAGGCGCTGCAAGCGGCCCGCGAGCGGGCGCACACCGCCGACTTCGTGCAGACTTACGCGAAACGGGCGGGCATCGAAGGGACGCTGTCACGCGCCGTGCGCCGGACACGGCTGCGGCGGACGCGCTACATCGGCGCAGCGCGGGTCCATCTCGGCCATCTGCTGGGTGCGGCGGCCCTGAACTTCCTCCGCCTGGGCGAGTGGCTCACGGAGGCCCCACACGCGAAGACCCGTCACTCTCCGTTCGCACGCCTCATGGCCACTGCCGCATGACGGTGGCGACTTCGCCAGCAGTATCGGTTTTGGTGACGAGGGGTCGGAAGTGGGAGCGATGGCCCTGCCATCGGCAAGTGCGCCGCTCAATGGGTAGCTTCGGCGAGCCAGCCCGACCGGATTGAGACGCTCGGTGGGAGTCGGGGCATTGGCTTCACCAAATGTGAGGGTGAGCCAGCATCACCTGACGAGGTGTGGGTCAGGCCCTCGTTTAAGAACTCCACCCGCACGCCGCGCTGGGTCAGGTCGTACACGAGCCGGCGCAAGTCGTCGAGGTTGCGCGCCAGGCGGTCCATGCTGTGCACGACCACGGTGTCGCCCTCGCGGGCGAACTGGAGCAGCGCTGCCACCTGTGG
>DATGEP010000090.1:0-1617 GCA_035310125.1 Ktedonobacterales bacterium | reverse complement strand
TGGTCTTGCCCCAATTAGGCGGACAGATTTGATCGGGTCGGTCAGGCAGCGCTGGTCAGACGATGGTAGTCCTCCTCGAAGTGGTCCGGGCTGCAATAGCCGAGCGTGGAGTGCAAGCGGACGCGGTTGTACCAGCCCTCGATAAAGCTGAAGATCGCCGTCTTGGCCGCTTGCCGGGTCGGCCACGCGTGGCGATAGAGCAGTTCCGTTTTCAGGGTGGCGAAGAAACTCTCGGCGACGGCGTTGTCCCAAGCTGTTCCGGGTCGGCCGACACTCTGGCGGACGCCGTGTTCAGCCAGCACCTGGCCGTACGGTGTTCCGACATACTGGATGCCTTTGTCAGAGTGGTGGATCAGCCCTGAGCGACTCCCGCGTGTGTGCAACGCCATCTTGAGCGCCGCGATCGCCAGTTCGGTCCTCAGGTGATCGGCGAGCGCCCAGCCCACGACTCTGCGTGAGAAGGCATCGAGGATGACCGCCAGGTATAGCCAGCCCTCCCAGGTGCGCACATAGGTGATATCCGCGACCCACAGCGCATTGGGCGTGGCTGGGCGGAACTGCCGCTTCACCAGGTCCTGAGCCTGCGTCGTCGGATCAGCGATCGTGGTGCGTCGGAACCGACGCGGCGTTCGGCCGACCAACCTAGCGCTGCGCATGAGTCGCGCGACGCGTTTGCGAGCGATGCGGATCCCGCGCTTGCGCAGCTCGGCATGCACGCGCGGAGCACCGTAGGTGCACTGGCTGGCGACATGGATGTCACGGATCTGAGCGGTCAACTGCTCGTCCGCTCGAGCACGCGCCGACACCTGCTGGCGCTGCCAGGCGTAGAACGCACTCTTGGCCACCCTCAGCACACGGCACAGTAGAACGACCGAATGGTGCGCCTTCTCCGCCGCGATGAACCGATAGCAGCTCACCGGGTCGTCCCTTTGGAGAAGAAGGCGATTGCTTTTGCCAGGACGTCGCGTTCTTCGCTCACCACGCGGATCTCTCGTCGAAGACGCGAGAGCTCCTCGCGCTCGGCCGTGGTCAACCCATCTCGCTGCCCATCGTCGATGGCTGCCTGTGCAACCCAGCGCTGGACCGTGTTTTCAGCCAGCCCAAGATCGCGGCACACCTGCGCGATCGATTTGCCAGAGCTGCGGATCAGTGCAACCGTCTCGTTCTTGAACTCTGTGGTGAACTTCCGTCTCGCTCGCTTGTCCATTCAGGCGGACTCCATCGGGGCAAGTATCCCCCGTTTTCAGGTGTCCGCAGAACTGGGGTAACTCCAGAAAGGGGTGCAATCCCGTTAGGTCCGTTTCGGGAAAGTGGACGGGTGCCAGTCTCAGGGCGCCCCCTGCGAGGAGAGGGTGAAATTCCGTCAGGGTGCTCTCGGGGAGGAGGACGGGTGCAGTCCCAGCGGGTCCCCTCTGCGAGGAGAGGGTGCAAGCCCGTTAGGTCCGTTTCGGGGAAGAGGACGGGTGATAGTCCCAGCGGGTCCCCTTTGCGAGGAGAGGGTGCAAGCCCGTTAGGTCCGTTTCGGGGAAGAGGACGGGTGATAGTCCCAGCGGGTCCCCTTTGCGATGAGAGGGTGCAATCCCATCAGAGTCCCTCGGAGAAGAGGACGGGTGCCAG
>DATGEP010000089.1:0-42033 GCA_035310125.1 Ktedonobacterales bacterium | reverse complement strand
CAGCAGCAGCGGCTGCTGTGCCTGTTCGACGGGCTTGTCCAGCAGGCCAACAGGAACGCGCAGTAGCCCGCACGCGGGCGTCTGCGTCCAGCGGCTGCCATCCAGCCGTTCCAACCCGCCCGTCCGCAGCAGCTCCGTGAGTGAGAGCCGCGTCGGTAGCGGCGGCAGCCAAACCTGATGGACCCCTGCGCGCTGGGTCTGCGCCGGCTCGTTCTCCACCAGATGCGTAATGATGACATCCATGTCGGTCTTGAGCGCGTCGCCCTCGCTGGCGCGTGGCGCGTCGGTGTCGGCGCTCACAGACGCGGAGGAGATGAGCGGCGTAAGCACACCTGTCGGTCCGAAGCTGCGAATGGCCAGGGTCGTCGCGGTATCCTCCGAGGCCGGCACATACGGCGTGGAGACAAGCGCCGTCTTGAAGAGATCGTAGATATTGGTATCTACCTTGAAGTAGCCGATGCCCGGAAAGGATGGCAGATAGAAGGCATCCTGCGTGTTGAGGACGGCAGTGCTTTCGGCGGCGCTGAATGTGCGCAGGCAGATACGGTAGCGTAGATGCCCTTCCAGTCCGGAGATGCGCCCCTCGCCCAGACGCTGCGTCGCCAGCAGCAGGTGCATGCCCAGACTGCGCCCCACGCGACCAATGGCGACGAACAGCTCCAGGAAGTCCGGCCGGTTGGCAAGTAGCTCGGCGAACTCATCCACGATAATCATGAGGTAGGGCATCGGCTCCATGCCGGGTGTCATCGTGCGTTTGGCCTGATACTGCTTGATGTTATCAAGGTTGCCGGCCTCGCGTAGCATGTGCTGGCGCCGCTCCTGCTCGCCCGCGAGCGCCGCCTTCATGCGATCGACGAGGCTCAGGTCGCTGGCCAGATTAGTAATCATGCCAGCGGCGTGGGGCAGGTTGGCCAGATCCGCGAACGAGGCGCCGCCTTTGAAGTCAGCCAGCACGAAGTTGAGCGTCTCTGGGTCGTGGGTGAGCGCGAGACTGGTCACGATGGTGCGCAGCAGCTCACTTTTGCCGGAGCCGGTGGCCCCGATGATGAGTCCATGCACACCCATGCCACCATCCGCCGCCTCCTTGACATCCAGGATCAGCGGCTCGCCATCGGCACGCATGCCAATCGGTACGCGCAGAAGATCCTGCCGGGTGCGCGGCTCCCAGAGCTTGGCGGCGTCAATGAAGTCAGGCGAGGAGATGCCGTACATGTCCAGCAGCTTCACGTCGTCAGCCAGGTCGCGTGAAGCGCCCTTCTCGCCCAGCGTCAGCGGCGCGAGGCTGCGTGCGATGCCCTCGCAGACGGCGGCATCCGCGGCATCTGGATGGATGCCCTCCACGCGCCGTCCCCCGAAGGCGGTCTGCTCGAACGAGAGCCAGCCGACGCCGGAGACCTCCAGCCGCGCCTGCAATGCCACTGGCTCATCGGAGCGGTCGCCCACCAGGCAAAGGACCGTAACGCCGAGCGATGCCGCCTCGCGAAACAGCTCGTTCAGCACCGGCGTGCGGGCGAGCGATCCTTGTGGTGTGAAGCCGTCGAGGATGATCACGAAATGCGGCTTCGGCGGCGTGGCAGTCACGTTGTCGCCGCTCTTGTCGCCCGCGAGCTTGCGGCGGCGTTCCAGCTCCGGAAGCACCTGACCATTGAGCATATCGCGCAGAGTCTCGACGTTGTCGGCAAGGAGGCACATTGGCTCCCCTGTCACCTTATCAGCCTTCATCTGGCGCAGCCGGTGTGTGTGTGGCAGCCACTTGAGCCACGCCCAATCGGCGGTGGCCTCCTGCGGGAAGTACGCGAGCATGCGGAGGTCATCAGGCGAGTGGAACGCGGCCATTTCCGTCAACATAGAGCGCACGAGCGCGCGGACATTCGCGCGATTGCCACTGACGGCAAGAGTGCCAGCGTCACGCAGAGAAATGGCGATAGGCGCGTTCTCCACCTGGCTGTAGCGCGCGACGACGGCTTGCGCACGTGACAAACATTCCTGGTCGTAGTCCATCAGGGGATTGTTGCCGGTTTCGATGCGCAACGGCGCGGCAAGCGGAATGGGACCAGTGCCGACGCGGGTAAGCAAAAAATCGGTGTCGGTAATGCGTCGCTCCCAGACATACTCACGGCGCGCGACGAAGTTGGCAAGATTAGGGAGGTCGGGATGCAGCCGCGTGGCGACGGTGCGCTGCGCGCGAGTGATCGCATCCAGCCGGTTGGCCTGCGTCTCAACATACGCCGTGTACTTGCCGCGATTGCTTTTGACCTGCTTCTCAAATGCCTTCTTCTGCGCGCGGCGCATCGCGACGCCGCCAAGAATGGAAAGGCCAGCGGTGAGGACGGCGACGCCCGGTATCAGGAAGGTGAGCAGTGGCGAGCGGCCCGAGCCACCCATATTGCCGCCATACGCGACAAACGCGATGGAGCCAAGGCTGCCCACAACCGGAATAACATATTGGAGCCACGAAGAGGCTCCCTGCTGGGCCTGAGGCGTGGCGGGCGGGGCGACGAGGACAATCTCATCTTCGGGGAGGCGATCTGGATAAATACGCGCGGGGCGGTGAAAGATAATGCCGAGCATGCGTCGTCGTTCCCCTTCCAGTCTGGCGGCCCGCGATTACGGAAGGAGGCCGTCGCGGTTCCAGCGAATGCCAATGCCGCCAGTGCTGGGGCCGGCGGGATGCTGCGGTTGCGGGGCAGCTGCCTCGCGCTGGCGCTCCATGTGGAACGTGGCGACATCCTGCAAGAGGAGTCGCATACCATCCACAATGCCGCCGTCCATCAGTGAGCGCGCGGGATGGAGCGGTGCGCTCGTCGCCTCACGGAGCAGCCATAGGTTCGTGGCTTCGGCAGCGGGCTGTGTCCTGGCTAGTCCAAACGCCTCGATCAGCAAGGGCAAGAGGTCACCCACGGGCGCTTCCGCGGGAAGCTCCAGGTCGGCGCGCTGCTGTGGCGTATCGAGGGAGACAAGAACCGTGCGCATAACCACCCTATCTGTGCGGAGAGCGAGACAGCCGTGGGAAGGCGCCATGCCCTCCCACGGTGAGAATACCGGCGCGCAGGCTGCGTCGCCCCTCTAAACGAGCCTCGTGCCACACGCTAAGACATGAAGCCCCTGTGTGCCGACTCGTCAGCGTGCGCGTAGTTGTCGGCCGCCGTATGCACATTCTGCGAGATCTGGTGGAGCGTGTCTTTGAGCTGCGCCAGTTGGCTGTTGTACTGCTGCATCAGTTGATGGTGCTGTTCCGCCGCGCCCCCTTGCCAGACCGACTCGATCCCCGTGGCTTTCGACACCAGCTGCTGATGCGTCTGCTCCAGGTCGCTGGCATGCTGACTGTAGTGGCTGCCGAGTGTGTGCAGATCTTCCGGTGTTACTCTGAAGCCCATGTTGAGAATCCTCCTGATACCTCGTCGGGCGGTCAGCACAATCCCTACACGCCGGTCAATCCCATTGAGTCCTGCGTGCTGGCCGCTCCCCACGATCTCAGCAGACCGGCGACGCCAGTAGTATAAACACGGTTGCTAGCGTTGTCAATGGAGAGTTCTGAAATGCGCGGAGACTCCAGAGTTACTGGCCTATTTCCCGCAACTACCCTCCCACGTGGCGGAGAAACTCGTAGAAGACCATCACCTCCCGCGCGGCATCCGGTGATGAGGTTGTGGGTGTTGATGGCGTGTGCGGCAAATACACAAGAGACAGCTCAGGCACGTACGCCGGCGAGGCCAACGACTCACCATCCTCACGCACCCGCGCTGCCGCCATGAAAGCTCTCACTTCCTCAACAGACAAATCGAGCGCGGCGGCGATCGTACATATGGCATCGCCACGCGGAGTATGCCATGAGCCACGCTCCAGATTGCTGATGCTGCGGACGCTCACACCCGCGCTCTCGGCGAGCTGTTCATGTGTCCGTTCAGCCGCCAGCCGGTAACGCCTGAGCATCACGCGAAAATCCTGCTTCTGTCCCCTGGTCGTGCCGTCTACGCTGTCTGTGCTGTCCATGTTGGCATCCAAACCTACACAGCCACTGGCCAGAGGTCATCGCGTTTGGCTTTCTGATGACGTTGCTCATCGCTATCGCGCTGGAGTGGCGCAGCTGGGCGCGAGCGGCGTTGCATATCCTCGCGGAAGGCATTGCCCG
Source organism: Ktedonobacterales bacterium (assembly GCA_035310125.1). GTDB lineage: Bacteria > Chloroflexota > Ktedonobacteria > Ktedonobacterales > JADMIN01 > DATGEP01. Next base: position 37,901 of record DATGEP010000089.1, on the reverse strand, counting down.
CGCGCTGCTCCGGCGCGCCTGTAAACGCATACGCTTGTAGACCAATGTGGCGACAGATTCCTCATCGCACCCGTTCGCAGAGCGCCACGCACTCGATGTGTGAGGTGAACGGGAACATATCCACCGGCTGGACCGCGACAAGCTGGTAGGTATCCGAGCAGATGAGCTGGAGGTCGCGGGCGAGCGTCGAGGGGTCGCACGACACGTAGACCAGCGCCCGCGGCCCAAGCTGCTTGATCTCCGTCAGCGCGCGCGGATGGCAGCCAGCGCGCGGCGGGTCCACCAGCGCGATATCAATGCGCTCGTTCTGGCGGCGCAGCTGCCCTAGCACACGCTCCAGCACGCCCTCCGTGCTGGTCACATTCGTGGCCGCGCTCAACGCCGCGCTGGCGCGGGCATCCGCCACAGCGCTCGGCTGCGACTCAATAGCATGCACGTGAGTAACATGCTCGGCCAGGAAGAGGGAGAACAGACCGACCCCGCTGTACCCATCCAGCGCCCAATCGCTCAGGCGCGGGCGCAGCGCGGCGAGCGCCTCCCGCACCAGCACCGGCGTCTGCGCCGCGTTCACCTGGAAGAATGAGCCCGCCGAGATACGGAACGTGCGGTTCATCACCTGCTCGTGAACGAAATCCTGCCCGACGACGACACGTCCCCGCCCGCCCGGCAGTCCCAAGATCACCACGCCAATCAGATCAGGAAGCGCCTCCAGGATAGATGCGCCAATCGTGTTCGGCCCGCCCGCCGCATCGAAGGCGCCGCCGGGGCGCGTCTCGATGGCCAGCAATCCCACCGGCTCTGAGCGAGCTGGCTGCGGGCTGATGCCCTGCAGAACCACTGGTGGCGCATTCAGGGCGACTCGTATCGTAAAACGCTCGGCGTATTGCGACGCGTCGCTACCCCACTGTGCGCGTATCCACATCCGCACACCCTGATACAGCGCATCCAGCGCGGGATGTACCAGCGGGCAATCCGGCATATCCAGCACATCATGGCTGCCCGCGCGGCGGAATCCAATCGCGCCATCGCCGCCGATGGCGAACTGCGCCACGGTTCGATAGCGCCATGGGTCGCTGCCCGCCGGCATACCAATCGTAGGCTGTACGGGCGGATTCGGAAAGCGGCCGACGCGCATCAGTAGCTGGCGTGTGATGCGTGTCTTCCACACCAGCTGTGCCGGATAGGCCAGATGCTGCCATTGGAAACCGCCGGAATCGCCAAGCTCCGGGTAGCGCGGCACCACACGATCCGGCGACTCGCGCAACACCTCCACAAGCTCGGCCCGCGCGTAATTGCTGCGCTCGCGAACCAGCCGGGCACGCACGATCTCTCCGGGAAGCCCGCCAGACACGAAGACCGCGCGGCCCTCGTGGCGCCCCACCGCGTCGCCGCCATAGGCGAGGTCCGTTAGCTCCACCTCGATGATAGGGCCGTCCTCTTCCTCCGGTGGGAGCTCGTCGCGCCCGATGGAATCGCTCGTAATCGCGAATGGGTCGCTGCCGGAAGCGAATTGTGGCATGATGCGGTCTCGACCTTCCGAATGCCGCGGCAGTCGCCGCATGCCAGTACGCGGGAATCCTCACGCGCACTGGGTTGCCCGTGTCGCAATTGTAGCATATTCCAGGCAAGGCGAGATATGTCAGCGGTGGCCGCGACCAATGGCTGCCAGCGCCATATTATGCGCGCTGCTGGCGGCGCACCATCGGCAAACGCGCGGGTCCAAGCGACCGAGCGCAGGCGTGGCACACGTAGTAGCCTTCCACTTCGCGATACTCCAGATCGGCAAGCGAAAAGTGCAGGTAGCAGATACCGCAGCGCGTCGTGCCGCCCTGGCTGGCAACCGCACGATCCTGCTCGAAGATAGTGTGTAGCGCGTCAATCAGCGGCCCCACCTCGCCACGTACCTCGGGTCGCAGTGGCGCATGCTCGCTCAAATCGTCGTGTTCGGCACGCGGCGAGCGACTGTGTATCGCCGGCATCTCGCGGGAAGCGCCGCGCTCGTGCTGAGCTGGCGGCGGCGCTGCTTGATGGCTCACGGAAGGCTCTCCGCTGAAGCTCGTCGTGCTCTGTGCCACGGCATCGTTTCGCTCGGAAGCTGGCCCGCGCCTCACCAGCGGATGTGTGTGCGAGCGCATGCCAGGAGCATATGGTTGTGTGCGTTCACGTGAGCCGCCCCCGCCCAGCGGCGCGAGCGTCTGACCTTGCTTTTCAAGCCGCGCCTCCTGTCCGGGCGCTGAATCGGTGGGAGAATACGCCTCTTCGGCCTCCGTTCCTCCCGTTCCGGCTAGACCATTGTGCATGACGGTTGCCTCGCCTACCCCGTCGAGCTCTTCGGTCACGCGAATGTCCAGCTCCTCTTCCAGCACTATCTCTTCGTCAACCGAAGGTATCTCGCGCGAGGCATGCGCCGGAGTCTGGCGCCCGCCCGATGAAAATATGAGCATAGCGGAGCTGGAATGCGTTTGGCCGTTCTGCCCATCGGGGCCGCGTGGCCGCTGTGAGCCGCGCCGTGAACGGCGATTGCCGCGCCCGCCCCGGCTGGTATGTCCACTACTCATGATATCTCACTCCAGAATCTATTCGATTGTCGCCCACCGAACCACCCTGCTCACATGGGACGCCACCACCATCCCAGATCATCTGGGCAAATCACCCGCACACCTCGCACCTATTCCCATATTGTGCATACGACAACCGGAATCGCAAGCGATCTAGGCGCTCCGGCGCCGCACCGTGTCATATCTTCTGTGCGGGTGAATTACAGTATACAGGTGCCGCGACTCAGCGAAAAGCGAGATGGCCATTGCTGCTGGTAGCCAAACGGGCCGCGCGAATTGACGGTCCCGCAACGCGCGGTGTATACTCGCGCCGCTGTGTGAGACTGTGGCGGAGGGAGACGGCGATGAGTCTGGCCGGGGATAACATGCGGAGTAGCCGAGCGAAACAGCGGAGTTTCTGGCTGGTCACCGCTTCAATGGTGCTGTTTGGATTGACGCTGACTGCCTGCCAGCAGTCCGCCACGCCGCTGCCCGCGTTCGCAGGCGGTGTATATACCAGCGCACCATACCATTTCAGCATTACCTATCCCAATGGCTGGAAAGCGAATGCGCAATCCTCGACCTCGGCGGTCGTACCGCTGACCGTCTACATCACGCGGTCGGACGCGGTGAATACACCGGGCGATCCCATATCCACCCTGAGCATCGCCGTCTTCAACGTCCACGACGCGAATATCGCCAAGAGCGTCAAGTCGCTGGCGACTGATAAGACACTGCGAACGACAAGGCTGGCCAGCCTCGCCGCCTACGCGAGCGCCCCAATCCAGCAGCAGGTGCCTGGCTCGACGATCACCGACACCCACACTGATTACTATCTCGTGACCACTGATTGGGAATATCAGATCAGCACGGATGCAATCTCCGGTGAGAACGCCGACGCCGCGCTCCAAAGCATGGTCGCAAGCTTCGCGCTGACGAAATAGAGAAGGCGCCCAAGCAGTGCATTGCCAGATCAAGGGCCAGTTACAGGCGGTCTATGATATGGTTACGCAAGAGAGGCTGAAGATGCTCCGCGTCACCCCAACCGTTTGCGCTCGCCGGGCATGGCGTCGTGCGTCGTGAGCTGCTCGACCAGCCACGCCTCATCGTGGATGGGAACGCCGAGCTTTTCAGCTTTCTGGAGCTTGCTGCCGGGCGCCGAGCCGACGATGAGATGACTCAGCGATTTGGTGACAGTCGGTGCGACCTTGCCACCGAGCGACTGAATCGCCTGCTCCGCCTGCCCGCGCGTCAGCCGATCGAGTGAACCTGTGAGCAGGAATGTCTGGCCGGCGAAGGGCTGGCTCTCCGCGTCACCCGCGGCGGGCGCATCATCAGGCTGTCGCATCTGGAGGCCGGCGGCGGCGAGCCGGTCCACCAGCGCTCGGTTGGCTGGGTCTTGCGCCCACTGATAGACGCTTTCGGCGATCTTCGGGCCGATGCCTGGCAGAGCGGCAATCTCTTCCTGCGAGGCGGCAAAGAGCGCCTCCATCGAGCGGAGATTCTCGGCGAGTATCTCCGCTGCCTTCTGACCGACAAAGCGGATGCCCACTGCCAACAACACCCGCGCAAACGGACGCTCCTTGCTCGTCTGAATGGCGTTCAGCAGGTTCGTCGCGCTTTTCTGCTGGAATCCAGGCAGCGCGAGCAGATCATCCAGCGTCACCGCATAGAAGTCCGCCACGTCGCGGACCAGTCCCGCGTTGACGAGCCGCCCCACAATCTCATCGCCCAGTCCGCGAATGTCCATCGCCTCCCGTCCGACGAAGTGCTTGAAGCCTTCGAGCGTGCGGGCGGGACACTTCTCATTCGGGCAGTACGTCACCTTCTCACCCTCGTTACGCACGAGTCGCGTGGAGCAGAACGGACATGCTTCCGGGAATGCCCAGACACGTTCGGTGCCGTCGCGTAGCTCGATCAGCGCCTTCACCACGCCGGGAATCACGTCGCCGTGGCGCTGCACCACAATCGTGTCGCCGATGCGCAGGTCTTTGCGAGCCACCTCGTCGGCGTTGAAAAGCTGCGCGCGCGAGACGACAACGCCGCCGATATGCACCGGATCGAAGCGGGCGTTCGGGGTGACGGCCCCGGTACGCCCAACCGTAACGACGATATCGCGCAGCTTCGATGTCGCCTCGATGGGGACGAATTTGTAGGCAATCGCCCAGCGCGGGTCGCGCGCGACAGTGCCGAGCTCCTGTTGCTGCCAGCGCTCGTCAATCTTGAGCACCGCGCCGTCAATGGCAAACGGAATACTGAAGCGGTCCGCCTCGGTCGCATCACAGTATGCCTGCGCCGCCTCCAGCGACTCGACGCGCTTTGCCCGCGGGCTGACCGGAAATCCCCAGGCGCGCAGCCACTTCACCAGCTCCCACTGCGTCCGTGGCTCCGGCGCGCCCTCGATGAGGCCAATATGGTACGCCAGGAAGGAGAGCGGACGCATCGCGCTGATGCGCGGATCTTTCTGGCGCAACGAGCCAGCGGCAGCGTTGCGGGCATTGGCGAAGAGACGCGGTGGTGTGCCAGTCGCCTGTGCCTCGTCAGCCAGCCGCTCGTTCAGAGCCTCGAAGTCCGCCTGCAACATATACACCTCGCCGCGCACCTCCACACGCTCAGGCAGCGGCGCCTCGCCAGTATCCGGAAGCTGTTGTGGAATCTCGTTGATGGTACGCACGTTGGCTGTCACATCCTCGCCGATCTCGCCGTTGCCGCGCGTGGCGCCGCAGGTGAGCCGTCCGTGCTCATATGTGAGGTTCATGCTGAGGCCATCAATCTTCGGCTCGCATACATACGCGAATCTCGCGCTGGGGAGCAAATTCTGTGCTCGCTGCGCCCACGCCCTCAGCTCTTCGGGCGAGCGCACGTTGGCAAGGCTCAGCATAGGCGTACCGTGGCGCACCTTGGCGAAGCCCACGGCAGCCTCGCCACTGACATGCTGAGTTGGCGATTCGGCGGTGACCAGTGCGGGGTTAGTTGCTTCCAGCGCGTGCAGCTCACGCATCAGGGAATCGTAGTCGGCGTCAGAGAGCGTCGGATTATCGAGCGTATAGTAGGCGTAGTCGGCCTCCTTGATGCGCTCACGTAGCTCGCGCAGCCGCGCTTCAAGTGTGCCGCTCTCTGACGTTGGGCCATTCGTGCTCGTATGTGCCGTCTCCGCGTTGGTTATTTCCGCCGGCTTCTTTTTCTGAGCCACCCAATGCCCTCCCCATTTGCCTATCAGGTATTCCGCCGGGCAGTGTAGCACAGCTGCATTGCCACTCTGAGCACCCTTCTTTTTGGGCTACACCAATACGGCCAGAGAGCCGCCCCTACCCATAACCCGCCACGCGGTCGCGCCAGGACAAGCCAGTGCGCCGGCCATACAGCCACGCTATGGCCGGCGCACCTGTAGAGCTGCGGGCAGGATTCGTGCCTCGAAGCGCTGCGCCGTGATAACTTCACCGTCGAGATGTGCGTGGATGGGCTGCCGCGCCTCCAGAATGACATGGCGGACGCGCTGGTGGCTGACTTCGCGCTGATCGAGGTGTCGCCCCTGCTCGACGAGCGGCAAGAGGCGCAGCGCACGCAGCCACGGCGGTTTGGTAATCGTGCAGAGGTCGAAGTAGCCATCGGTGGGGTCGGCATCGGGATTGATGCGGAAGCCGCCCCCATACGTGGGGCCGATGCTGACGGCGGCGAGCGCGAACAGCCGGCTCGGTACTATCTGATCGTCAGACGTAACGGTGAGCTGGGGGCAGCGGTCATAGTGAAAGAGCAGCTCGCTCAGGCTGGCCGTCCAATAGAGCGTTTGGCCGCGCATGAGGGGTAGCCGCTTGAGGTGCTCGGCAACGGCGGCGATATTGGCGTCTATGCCGACGCCGAGCGAGTTGAGGAAATGGCGGCCGTTCACCTCGCCGACATCCATCACCACCGGCTTGCCCGCGAGAGCGACTTCGAGCGCCTGGAGCGGCTCGCGGGGCAGCTTCAGCGTCTCATAGGCATAGTCATTGCCAGTTCCGGCGGGTACGATGCCAAGTCGCGCCGGACGCCCGGAGGCCAGGATACCACCGGCGGCCTCGTTGAGCGTACCGTCGCCACCCACCACGACCACGTCCCGCCCAGCGCGTGCGGCGGCCTCCGCCAGGCGCGCCGCCTCGCCCGGCGCGCGCGTGACGACCAGCTCGCCGCGTCCACCAGCCAGCGCCTGCTCGATGGGGCCGCGCAGCTTGCGCGCCATCCCCATCCCACATGCCGGATTGAGAATGACGACCGGCATCTCGCTGCCCGGTGCATCGTCTAGCAGCGCCGGTGGCTGCGGAAGTGGCGAACGCTCGCTCATAGGTGGGTCTCCTCAGTCGTGAGCCACGATAGGTTACGCACTATACGCCGCGGCGTGCGCGAGGTATTTTGAGCAGTCTACATGGAATCTGGGCAACGGTAAATACCATAAAGGAGGTCTAAAACGCGTGCATAGGGAGTCTGAGTTAGATGAGGCGCGACTGGCGCGGATGAGCGGGTACCTGGGCAAACACCCGCGGCACCAGCCACGTTGGATCAGCTTGGAGGAGGATGCGCGGCGCATAGCATGTCGTTGTCCTGCGCGTACGACGCGAGAAAGCTATTCGGTGAGGATTGGCCGTGTGAGGATGGCGAGGTATGCGCTCCACGGGCCAACCGCCTCGGCGTATTGCCGTGACATCACCTCGACGATCTGGCCAATATGGTTGAGGTCGTGAACCACCCACGTTGCCAGCAGCTGGCTCAGCGTGACGGTTCCCAGCGCTGGATGCGTGCCTTTAAGGGGTAATTTCTCAGGTGTGATGTGCAGCTCGCTCAGTGTCGCCAGATTGTTCGTGCGCGCCTGCTCGAACGCCGTGAGCAGCTGGTCGAGTGAGAACCCCTGATACTTCTCAAACATTGCCGTCCGATTGAACGAGTCGAAAGGTCGTTGCTCGCCATGTTCGATGATGATACGGGTGCGCTCGATCCAATCGGTGACTTCGGCGTTCAGCAGGTGCCCGACAATATCATAGGCGCTCCAGGTATCTGGTCCCTCTGTGCTTTTTGTCCACGCCTCAGGCAGCCCACGCAGGAACGCCGTCAGAGTAGCTGGCGTCCGGCGTAGAACGGCGACAGCATGCTCGTATTGATATTCCATGCGCGACTCCTTCTGGATAGCAAATGGCGAAAGAGGGTCTGGGTCCCGGTGATAGTCAACGTAGCCTGCACGGCGGTTCCCTCTGCGCGGAGGTTCTCCAGCGTAACGTACCAGAGCTCCACACAGGATCATGGGTTATCGCTATTTTACCCCATGTTCGGCTGGGCTTGCCTGCGCTGTGTTCTTGCCTTCTTCCCGGTCACTGAGTCGCGTCGAATATAATTGCGCCCGGCTGCCACGCTGGCGGAGCCGCATTGCCGGACCTTTGTCTGCTGGAGGTTGTACTAGGGGGTGTCTAACGAATCACTTCTCTTCGTGCCTGTCAGTGGGCCAACGACGCTTGCTCACTACTGCGTTTCCCGATTTCCATATGACTGTTGGGGAGGTCATCGCGGAAGGGGACAAGGTCTCGTTGTGCCATCGCTCCGTGCTGCCATGTGCTCTGGCTCACTCAGAGCGCCTGGTAGTATGCATATGGAGCAATCGGTGGGGGCTTATATCCGGCCGCCGAAAGTGGTGTAGAGCAGGACAACGTTGAGGACAACGATGGCGGCGGCAACTACCCAGCCGAGGGCCTTCGTGACACGGTGGTTGACAAGGCCACGCATGATGTCGCGCCGGCTGGTGAAGTAGAGAAGGGGCACGATCGCGAAAGGCAGCACAAAGCTGAGGACGACCTGGCTGATGACAAGCGTCATGGTGGGGTCTACCCCAATCGCGATGACGACGAGCGCGGGCAGCATCGTGATGGCACGCCGCAGCCAGACGGGGACGCGCCAGCCGAGAAAGCCTTCCATTATGACCTGGCCGGCGTAGGTGCCGACGGCGGAGGATGAGAGGCCCGATGCGAGCAGCGCCAGCCCAAAGAGCGCCGAGGCGCCGCCGCCCACCAGCGGTGTGAGTGTCTGGAAAGCCGTTTCGAGCGTCGCGATGGTGGTGCGGCCCGTGCCGAAGAAGACCGAGGCGGCCATCAGTACCATCGCGCCGTTCACTAGTCCGGCGATGCCAAGCGCCACCCAGATGTCCACCTGCTCGAAGCGGAAGATACGCCGGGCCTCTTTCTGGTTGCGCGGCTTGACTCGGTTTTGGGTGAGCGCTGAGTGCAGATAAATGACGTGGGGCATGACCGTCGCACCCAGCATGCCGACCGCCAGCAGCACGCTGGCCCGCCCGCTGAGCAGCGGCACGAAGGTGTGGAAGGCTACCTGACCGGCGTCCGGCTTTGCGAGGAAAATCTCGACGAGGTAGCTCAGGGCGATGACGCCGACGAGCGCTGTGATGACGGCCTCAAGCGGACGAAAGCCGAAGCGTTGCAGCATCAGAATGGCGAAGGTTGCGGCGCCAGTGAGCAGTCCGGCAAGGAAGAGGGGAACGTGCAGCAGGAGATTGAACCCGACGGCAGCGCCCAGAAACTCGGCCAGATCGGTCGCCATAGCGCCGACTTCAGCGACGACCCAGAGGCCGATGCTGAGCCGCTTCGGGAGATACTGGCGGCAAAGCTCAGGCAGACTACGGCCGGTAGCAATGCCCAGCTTAGCGGAGAGGGTCTGTAAGAGAATCGCCATAAGATTTGAGAGGAGAACGACCCAGAGGAGAAGGTAGCCGAACTGCGAGCCGGCCTGGATATTGGTGGCGAAGTTACCAGGATCAACATAGGCGACTGAGGCGATGAAGGCTGGCCCTACGAACGGCAGCGCACGGCGCAGCGAGAAGCCCTTCCCACTGGCAAGCACAGCGCGTGCCGCTTCGACAGTGCGCCCGCTGCCGTGCCCCACAATCACATCGAGCGGGCCAGACGCTCCTGCTCCCAGCCGCCGGACATTACGTGTCGTGACATCCATACGTAAGACCTACATCTCAATGGGTGACGGGCGTAACGAGGACGCCCGCCGCGAGTGATGGACCGACCGCGTGCTCAGTGCCGTCGCCCGGTTCGCCAACATGTACACGTAGCGGCCCACCGAAAGGCGCCCGGTCCCGCACGCGCACGCTGGCGCCGGGGACAAGACCGAGGGCTGCGAGGTAGCGCAGCATCTCAGCATCGTCATCACTGACCCGCCGCACAATGGCCTCGCGCTCCAACGCCAGCTCCGAGAGAGGCTGCGTAGGCACCTCGACCACGACACCAGATTTGCTTGGAATAGGATCGCCGTGAGGATCCTCAGTGGGATAGCCAAGCAGCGTATCCATACGGTCCTCAAACGCCTCGGAGATAGCGTGTTCCAGTCGCTCGGCCTCGGCATCCACTTCATCCAGCGCAAAGCCCATAATGCGGACGAGGAACGTTTCGAGGAGGCGGTGATGGCGGACAAGCTCCGCCGCTACCATCTCACCGATGCTCGTAAGCTCGACACCGTGATAGGGGACATGAATCACATAGTCACGCTCGGCCAGCCACTTGAAAAGCTGCGTGACGGTCGCTTCGCTGAGCTGGCCCTTTGGCTCAAGTCCTTCCAGCCGCTCACGGATGGCAGAGGTTGTAATCCGCTCGCCACGCTCGCGGAGCTTGTATATGAGCTTCAAGCAGTCTACGGCGCGTGTGGGCAGCTCGCGCGATTCGGGATGCACCGGCCACCTCCAGATATTTTTACATCTCTAAAATATAGTATACCAATACCTAAATATTCATGTCAAGACCAACGAAAACCCGGTGCATGTCTCATGTGACGCCGGAGCGAGCTGCCATCGAAACGGAAACTCCAACAGATATTGTGCTCATCACAACCGTATCTTCACCGCACCATCTGCCGATGAGGCGCGGTCTTCACTTTACAGTAGGGATATGCTGGGTATGTCGTTGTATGTTGCTGGCGTCCCAGCGCGATGCGATGTTCGCGTGGGTGAGGAAGCAGGAGGCCTTGATGCCGCGTACCGATCGCTACCTGCGCACATCCCTCTTCATGGTGCGCATTCGCGGCGGCGTTGTCCTCGTCCATCCCGGCTCCAGCGTGATCTTGCTGACCGATGCTCTCGGGAGCCGCGCCGTGGCGCGGCTCATTCGCGGCTACTCAGAACAGGATGTGCGCGTGTGGGTGGAGGCCCAGCAGCAGGGAGCGGGCCTGCGCGTGGCATCGCTCGTGGACCGGCTCGACACCATTGGCGCAATCACCACGGAGGTGCCTCGACGGGACCTGCGCTGGCGCACACGCTCGGCGCTTTCGCTGCTGTTAGGACGGGCGCTCACGCTGGCGTCGCTTGTGATACCGCTGCTGCCGTTCGCCGTGCTGCGCGCGCTGCTCGTTCTGCTCCCCTTTACACCGCTAGTTGCTCGCACTGTGGGGCAGATTCAGCCTTACGTGGATGCCAATCTGCGGGCCAGCGGCTATTCGTGTACGCGCCAGCGGTGGCGGTATGGCATCGCGCGCTCCTGCGCGGCGGCGAGCGCGCGGACGTTTTTCATGATGTATCTCGCGCTGGTGCTCGCGCCGGAGCGACTGTATCGGCTGACCGCCATGCTTTTCGATGCGGAGAGCTTCAGGGAGCTGGAGCGGACGCTGCGTGATACGGGGGGCGGCGTAGTCACGAGCCTGCATACTGGTCTGTATACGGGCGTTATTCCGCTGCTCGGCGCGTCGGGATGGGCGTCCGCGGTGCTGGCGGACACGACGTCACTGGGTGCCAACGTCGGGGACGATACACCTCCCGCATTGGAGGTGTATGGCCGGTATGCGACCATCCTGAACAGCCACTCATCCATGGCGGGGAAAGCGCTGCTGGCGCGGCTGTGCGCCGGGCAGCTCGCGCTGCTCGCCTTCGATGCGCCCGCGCAAGATGTCGTGGCTGCAGCCACACTGCCGTGCATTGGATTTATGGGCCGCCCGATGTATCGCTTCGATGGCCCGGCGTGGTTGGCCGCACGCAGCGGTAAGCCGCTTGTATTCGAAGCTACCTATCAACGGGGCGGGAAGACGGTGATTTCTGTTTGGCCGCCGCTGTATGCCAATCCAGACCTTCCACGCCGTGCCCAGATCGAGGATTTGACGGCTCGGCTGTACGCGACGGCTGAGGCGTTTCTGCGTCAGCATCCAGAGGCGTGGATGGCCTGGAGCTACCAGCACGATCTCATCGTGCGGGATGGAAGGGTCGCGGAGCATGGGGAGAGTAAGGATGGGGCCGTACTCACATCCACATGATGGTGAGGACACCACGCATGCGACAGCGGAGCTCGTGTCCGCGGACACGCCAATCGTATCCGTCCTCATCACGACGCGCGACCGGCCGCTCCAGCTCGTCGAGGCAGTGCGCAGCGTGCTGGCGAATACGGTGCGCACCATCGAGGTACTCGTGGTAGATCAGAGCGACACCTCGCAGTCAAAAGCTCTGCTGCAGACACGCTTCAGCGGCGATTCCCGGATCCGCTACATCGCCGATGACGGGCGCGGCATCTCACATGGACGGAACGTCGGGTTGGCGCAAGCGCGGGCCGATCTGATCGCCATTACCGACGACGACTGCCTGGTAACGCCGACATGGATCGCGAGGTTGCTCGCGGCGTGCGCACAATTTCCGGAGGCGATGCTGATCTTCGGGACGGTGGGCGCTCCGCCACATAACTATCGGAAGCAGGTCGTTCCCGTGGAGATGCTCACGGAGCGGCGGATCGAATACGGCCTCGTAGGGCACGCGGCTCGGCTGGAAGGCATCGGCGCGCACATGGCGCTACGGCGTGAGCTGATAGAGCGGATCGGCGCATTTGACCCGCGCTTCGGCTCCGGCGGCGAGCGATGGAGCGGCGAAGATTATGAGCTGCATTACCGTGCGCTGTGCGCTGGCTGTGGCGTGCTGGTCGAGCCGGAGATTGTGGTGACGCACCTGGGCTTTCGCCCCATTGCCGATGCCTGGGATCTGTGGCGACGCGACGCGCTAGGCAACGGGGCGCTGACGGCGCGGCTCGTTCGCGATGGACGGCATGGAGCGGCGTGGCGCTTCTGGTGGTGGAACGTGGGACGGGTGCTGGCAAACGCATTCTTTCATACGATATTCTTCCAGTACCCGACCGGGACGCGCTTGGCCTATTGGATGATTGGCCATTCGCTGCGCGGATTCGTGAAGGAGTGGCGCGAGCCCGGAGCGCAGGTCACGCCGTGCGCGGGGAGTGCCCCGTCTGGATTGGACTGTGCGGCGGTCTAGAGAAGCATAGGCCGTCCCTCGCGCTATCCCGCCGCTTTGTCCTCAGCCCGCGATGCCACTGTTTCTTCGCCGGGCATGGATCAGGGCCGCTTCGGCTCGCGGACGCGCAGATGCAGATCGCGAAGCTGCTCCTCCGTAACGGGTGACGGGGCGTGCATGAGCACATCCTGTCCGTTCTGCATCTTTGGGAAGGCCGTCACGTCGCGAATGGTATCGCCGCCCGCCAGCAACATCACCAGCCGGTCTATGCCGAGTGCGATGCCGCCGTGGGGCGGCGCACCGTACTCGAAGGCTTCCAGCATGTGGCCGAACTGTTCGGTTATCTCTTCATCGTTGAGGCCGAGCAAGGTAAAAACCTTGCGCTGGAGCTCGGCGCTGTTGATACGGATGCTACCGCCACCAATCTCATACCCGTTGCAGATGATGTCGTACTGCCGCGCCGTCACACGTAGCGGATCGGTATCTAGCAGCGGCTCCTGGCCAGGTTGCATGCCGGAGAACGGGTTGTGTGTGGCATGAAAGCGCTGCTTGCCGTTCTCCTCGATGACTTCGAGCAATGGGAAGTCTATGACCCAGCAAAGAGCCATCTCATCAGGGTCAATCAGCCCCAGCCGCTCGCCCATGCGGTTGCGCAGGCGGAAGAGCACATCGTTGCAGACTTTGGCATCGTCGGCGACGAAGAGCAGAAGGTCGCCAGTCTCGGCGCCCATCCTGGCAACGATCAGCCCCAGCTCGTCCGCACTCATCGCTTTGGTGAGCGGTGACTTCGGGCCTTCCGTCTGGAGGGCGAGCGTGACGAGTCCCTTCGCGCCGAGCGTGCGGGCGAATTCGGCCAGCTCGTCCAGCTCTTTGCGAGTAGCTGAGGCCATACCTGGCACACGCAGACCCTTCACCATGCCGCCCTTATCCAGCGCCTCGGAGAACGCGCGGAATGAGCCGAGCCGGCCCAGCTCGCCCAGCTCTGTGAGCGGCAGCTCGAAGCGGAGATCGGGGTGATCGGTACCGAACCGCTCAATGCAATCCGTATAGGTCAAGTGTGGGAATGGAGTCTGTTTGATATGCTTGCTGGTCGTCTTGTGGATCATCTCGATGAGTAGAGCTTCGATCAGCCTCATCACGTCGGCTTCAGCGACGAATGACATCTCTACGTCGAGCTGGGTAAATTCGGGCTGGCGGTCGGCGCGCAGATCCTCATCGCGGAAACAGCGGGCAATCTGGAAGTAACGGTCAATTCCCGCGACCATAAGGAGCTGCTTGAACTGCTGCGGGGCCTGGGGTAGCGCGTAGAACTCGCCAGGATAGAGGCGGCTGGGCACGAGGTAATCGCGGGCGCCTTCAGGGGTGCTCTTGGTAAGGATCGGCGTTTCCACTTCAAGGAAATCGCGCTCGTCCATGTAGTCGCGAATGAGCTTGACGGCGCGGTGGCGCAGCTCGACGGCGCTGCGCATGGTATCGCGGCGCAGATCGAGGTAGCGATAGCGCAGACGCAGCGACTCGTCCGCTGAGACGTGATCGGCGATGGGGAATGGCGTCGGCTTCGCGGCGTTGAGCACCTGGACGGCGTGCGTCTCCACTTCGATCTCGCCAGTAGCAAGCGTGGGGTTCTCTTTGCCAGGTAGCCGGCGTGTCACAATCCCTTCGACGCGCAGCACATACTCCAACCGTACATCGGCGGCGACGGCATGCGCGGCGGCGGATTCCGTCGTGCGCTCTGGGTCGAAGACGATCTGCGTCAGACCATAGCGGTCGCGGAGGTCCACGAAAATAAGCTTGCCGTAGTCGCGGCGGTGAGCCACCCATCCAGTGAGGACGACGCGCTGGCCGGCATTGGCGGCGGTCAGCTCACCGCAGGTAGCGGTGCGCAGTGCCGTGGCGCGGGGTGACGTGAATGTGGATGCCGGTGTGGGCGAGCCAGATTCAGGGCGAGGTGTACGTCCAGCCACGCTATTTCTACTCCTGTATATGATAATGATGTGTCGAGGCCATATCGGGCAGCTTCAAGCAACGCCTATCAGCGTACCATGTGTGCTTCCCATTCAGCAATCCCGAACGGCCCCAGTGTTCCATCACAAACTGAGGGTCACCCCACGCCGGCGCAGCTTCGCAGGGGCGTCCCATCCCGCCTTCTCTTTCGAGCACGCTGCGTTTCGGCGGGACCCTGCCGGACGCCCGCCTCCCCTGCCCGCAACTCTCGGCGTTTGATGGAATCCTGAATGGGGCAAGCTGCGGCTCGCCCTTGCCAACGCTCACCCGCACGTGCTATACTCACTCCTGCTTGGGGATGTAGCTCAGTTGGGAGAGCACCACGTTCGCAATGTGGGGGTCGTGGGTTCGAGTCCCATCATCTCCACCCAATCGCGTTTTGGAACAGAGCGGAAAGTCATCGAGACAGATGGCTTTCCGCTTTTTTCATGGGTACGAGTACACCTCCCGCAGATAGCTCGCTATTCAGAGCAGTAACGGCCTCTTCGCGCGATGTCGAGAATGTGGGCAGCCGAAGGACGCTTCGGAGTTCTAGAAACTCGGACGGAGCAAGCCCCCCGCGCTCGTTCCTGCCCGCGACGAGATGGTGCGCCGTCGCCCCTCCACGCGAAACGCCGATGCAACGCCGATGTCACACCTGGCACACCGCGTATCGAGGAAGCAAGTGCGCGCATGAGTAGAACAACGGTCAGCCCTCAGACCTGGGCGGCGGATTCTGATGCGTAGCGGCGCGATCTCGAAGGGCTCCTACTTCTTTCATGCGAATGATCTCCGTCCACATGCTGTGGACATACGCCAGCTTTGTGTATTAGGCATATAGTCCATTTGGCATGAGACATATGTTGACAAGCAAGGGCGAGATGACTATGATGGCACTGCCTGAGGAAAGTGGCATTGATGGAATCAGGCAGTGATGAGGAAGGGCTCCTTGCGATAGGCGATCTGCGCACGCGTTCGATCTGGCGGATGGACGCGACCCGGCGGCGATGGTTCTGGTGACTGCGCGCCAAAGCATTCATCCGCGTAACCTGCGAGCCGCCGCCTATGTCTACACTATCCAGATGATCAGGTATGACGCCACACATGCGGACCGATGAGTGGAGCTCCTCAAGACTATACACAGCGATGTGTTGGGATTGAGCGTGTCTCGCATGAAGTAAACCGAATCATAGCTGGCGAACGGTTGGCTCAGTATGGTTGGAGGGGTGGAGCGGACTTTCCTACCCGCTGGAAGACACCAATGCCGTGCCTACCTCCCTCAAACCAGCCGGGACTGATTGCTAGGGGTGCCGTCTTCTCAGAATATCCATTGTGCAGTGTCTCGCCGATTACCTTCTATCAGTGTGCTCACACGGCCTATGGCTACGAGAACCATGCCGGGCGCTTGACTATCAGTGAAAGGCTCGTCATATGCAGCAACAGGAACGCCGAGCTGAAGATGTTGCGGATACCAATACATCCTCTGCGCGGTATGTGATGGATCAAGTCGAACCAGGAGGTGCCCAGACGGCTGGCGCACCATCCGACCTTTTCGATGTACCTGGACCCGCATCGTCGTCGTACGAACCCTCGGAAGTGCCCGACATCGCGCCTGAGCAGGTGGCGGTTGTCTGTGATGCGCCAACGCTGGCGGATGCCGTCGCGCGGGAGTGTCTGCAAACACTCGACCTGCTCCAGGCGACCATGAGTGGACGTGTACTGTTGGTCGAGCCATTCGCGGAGACCGCGGGGCGTCTGCTGCGTGAAGGCGGTTTCCAGGGTCAGCGCGTGGCGCTGCTGTCCCCGATATCTCACACTGGTCCACTCGGACACCGGCCAGCACGGGGTCAGATAACGAGCCTGGAAGCGCTGGCTGATCAGACAGTGGCGCCCCATGAACAGCCAATGACCGCGCGCCGGAATATCGCCGCGGGCTTCGATCGGGCTGTGGTCAATGACTGGCTGTCGGCCGTACATGAGCAGCGCTTCCCGGAGATACCTCAGGATCAGCGCTTCCAGGTGATCGTCATCCAGCAGCTGTCTCGCATGTTTTCGCCCGACGACTGGCTTGCCGCGCTCCACTGGCTGAAGAATCTTCTCGTACCGGAGGGGTTCCTCATTATTGGCGAGCCTTCCTCATGGATTGATCAGCGCGCTCTTGAAGCTGAGCTCCACACTGCGGGGTTCCTCCTGGCAGCGGACACGCGACGTATCGAAACCGACTGGAGCTGGCGCATCTTGCGCTGGCAACACCGTCCAGGTGACTTTGGCCGCCTCCCGGGCACGCTTGTGCGGGTGAGGCGCTCCGATCTGGATACGCGCCACGGGTTGCGCCAGGCAGTAGTGGCTTCCTATCGGGAGGTGTTCGGCGGCGACGAGTGGGGCGAGTGGATGTGGTGCTCCGTTTGTCCGCGCCAATATAGCCGCCGGGAATATGAGGAGCTCGATCCAGCGGATCAATGTGTGTGCGGCGCGGAGCGTTCGCTGGAAGTGATGCATCCGCCAGAGCATGTGCTGGCCGAGGTACGGCGCGATCTGGCGGATAGCGACCGTAGCCGGCTCTACGTATGCATCGGCCAGTCGCGGGAGGTTGAGGCGTTTATCTGGGGATACATCACGACCGCCCGGCGGATAGCCGAGATCCTTCTCCCCCGACAAGGGGAAGATGAGCGGCAGTTGTTCATCCAGCGATTGCTTGATCGCCTTGCGCGACTCGGTGTTGCCAACCCGGAGTCCGCTCCCATCTACCATCAGGCATATATTGGATCAGTCAAGCAGGTGCGTTCATTCAGCCTTCCGCGTGCGCTGTTCGCTCGCATGTGCCAATTCGCTCTCGATCAGGACGTGCGGCTGGCCGTAACGGCAACCATACCCAGTGTGAACGCATATGCGCTCTTGCGTGGCATTGGAATGGACGTCGTCTACACCTATCCACCGCTATCGCCCGAGTCGCGGCTGCGCGACCGGCAGGCCGAGAGAGGGTTCGAGATAACTGAGGCGCCACCCAACGTGCCGGCGCCGGCGATCTCACAGCCATCCGAGGCCGCGACGACTCCACACGATGGTCACGATTCGGACGATGGAGACGTCGTAATGCCTTACTCTCGCCTCGATGAGAGTGGCGTTATTGTGGCGGGATCTGTGCATGATGTATTGTCGCTGCTCATGAGCAAATCCGATCGCGGTCTGGCGAAAGCGGTCGGTGTCTTCCTGCGCCAGCAACGCGATGGCGCGCCCGCGTCGAGTGTGGCCGCGGCGGACGACAGAGTGAAGTAGCGGCCTTGCGGCAACACGACAGAGGAGCGCTACTGGGAGATTTCCCGCGTCTGGTCAAACTGGTCCTGAACACGCTATGCACCACGCCCCAAACCCACTATAATAGACGCTCAGGGCCAGTTGTCACGCATTCGTTGAACGCGTACCGGCGCCTGACTACTATTCTTGTGATCTATTCACCTGACAGCCGCGCACTCTGCACTATCGCGATTATCGCGCGGCAGCGTGTCAGGAAGGCGCTGTGGCTTGCTCCGCGCGACGTGTAGGCGAGCGTGTGAAGCGTGTCGTGTGCGCTTGATCCGAGCGGACAATCAGACAAATCGAGAGCTTCGAGTCTCGCCAGAGCCAGTTGTCGAATGGCTAGAGACGATGCACTACGTCAGGAGGGGTCGGGTCGCGCACCGTTGAGCTATTGGGTGAGGGCCTACGGGAATCGTTGAGCGGGCTACATGCCGCCATTTGCGGGCGTGGCAGTCTTGCGGGCAAACAGATCGCGCGGGTCTCAATATCGAGTTCCATGATGTGCGCTGACTCGATGCACCGTCTATGAAACAAACGAACATAAAGGGACGACCACCGCGGTCTCCAGTCGAGATGCGAGCCGGCTCGCAGGGCCCTATCGTGGGAACGAGCGCGGCCAACGTGTCTCTCCTCGGCTCTATCTGGAACGGGTGGCTCAGTCACACAAGCAACGTGCGGATCCCTGCGAATACCTTCGATGAGCGCATTCGTGCGCGCCGCAGTCGAGTCGGATCGGGCATCTTTCTCGGTCTGATCGTGATAACCCTGACACTGCTTATAGTGGAGCGCCTGACTACCAGCGATATGCCGACATTTTATGCGCTGCTCGTGGCGCTTGTCGGTTTGTCGCTAGGCTGTGTGCTTAACCGATACGATCAGGTCGAGCTCTCCGGGGCGCTGGTGGCGCTGGTAATTGACGCAGCCATCTTCGGTGCGGTGCTCTCCGCTCCAGATGGCAAGTTGGATACTGATTATCTCGGCTCCTATTATCTGATGGCGCTGATCCTGGGCGTGGTGGCGATACTCATGCCAACCTGGGGTCTTCTCGCCGCCACCGTTGTAAACTGCGTCCTCATCGCAGTTGATTTCTTGGTGTTGCAAGGCTACACACCAGCTCTGGCGCAACAGTTGACTGCTGACGGCTACTTCTTTGAGATCGGGCGCCCAATCGTCCTCAATATCGGTATTGCATTCGCCTTATACATCCTGGCACGCACGCTGCTTGGTGAGGGCCGCCGCGCTGATCGAGCGGAGGATCTCGCGTTGCTCGAAGAGCGTGAGCTTGAGCGACAGCGTGTTCTGGAGGCGGAGGTACGCGAGCTCCTGGCCGTGCATGTGCAGCTGGCCAATGGTAATTTCAACGCGCGGGTGTCACAGCTCAGTAACCCGCTCCTCTGGCAGATCGGCGCAAGTCTAAATAATCTGATGAATCGTCTGGCGCGCCTGGGCCAAGCCGACTTTGCGTACCAACGGACGCAGCAAGAAACCATGCGCCTGGCCGAAGCGCTTCAGATGTTACTGGAAGGGCGCATTCCCGTGTGGCCTGCTCCTTCAGGCACGCCTGCCGACGCTGTCCTTGCCTTGTTGCAAAACCTGATCGCGCGGCTCGCGGCGGGCGACCAGCAGCTTCTGAGACAGCTCGGTCAGGGCATGTCGTACGGCGGCGGAAGTACGCGAGACGCCTTGCCCGGCCAACCATTCGGTGGACAGGCAGGTTCACGGTCACCGATGCCGCCAAGTCTTCCAGGCTTTGGGCCTGGGCAGCGATCCGCCGGCGAAGGAGCCGGAGGATATGGAACCGGTGACCTGCCGCCGTCGTGGCGCGCGCCACAATTGCAGGCTCCGCAGGCGCCTGCACCGGGGTCAGCCGCTGCGTTTGGGGCGCCTCGCAACCCTGAAGCCGCTCCATTCGACGCATCGCAAGCAGACGCGGAGGCACAGTTGCCGCCGTGGCTCCGCTCACCAGCGCCCCCGCCCAACCCATGGACGAGTGAAGCTCCTGATACAGGAACGTATCCAGATCAGAATGCCTACAGCCCGTTCCCCCAGGCTGACTCGTACGGAATCAGGGGACAGGACGGCGCCAGTGGGGCGTGGCCTGACCCGTATACTGATAACCAGCAGAGATGACGGCGGCGACCCTCCATTCGCGCCTCGATCCAGAACATAAGCCTTCTGCGGAACCTACCCGTCTGGACTGAATGTCCGCACAGGTAGGTTCTTGCACTGGTAGTCCATCTCTGGCAGCCATCTTGGTCTCTTTCGCATAAAGTGCGCTAAACGTTTGGTATAAACGCCGCTTTACGGCAGGCAGGCGCGCAACCCGAAAGGCATAGTCGCGCGCGGGCGAGAAATGCGCCGGATGCCCGATAAAATACGGCGTTGCCGGTAACTCCGCCGTTTGACAGACTTTCGCTTCGGTGCTACATTATCCTTTGGCGTGCTGCAGGGAGACCCGCTGCGGCACGCCGTCGTGCCAGCACATCGCAGCACTTCAGCGGGAGGCTTGCAGATATGGCAGAATACACTCCAGTCCTCATTCTCATGGGGCTTGCGTTCCTCTTTACCGTCGCGGTGACGCTGGTCACATTTGTCTTTGGGCCAAAGAATCCGTCGCCGGAGAAGCTGGCGCCGTACGAATGCGGCATTCAGGAGATCGAAGCGCCATCACAGCGCTTCCCGGTGAAATATCTGGTGACGGGCATGCTTTTCATCATTTTTGACGTGGAAGCTGCCTCGATTATTCCTCTCGCCATCCTGATGCGAACGCTCAAGGTGGCAGGCTTTGTCGAGCTGATTACGTTCACCGTCATCCTGCTCGTGCCTTTCTTCTACGTCTGGCGCAAAGGTGCCTTTACATGGGAATAGAGAACGAGACTTCGACCGAGACGCAGACAGAGCAACGCCCGAATCCATGGGCGCCCGTGCAATACTACTCTAATACGCAAACGCCGCGTGCACAGGTAACAGTGGAGCGGCCTGAGGGCTTCGACATTCTTCTCACTCAGGTCAACAAGATGCTGGATTGGGGACGCAGCTCGTCGTTATGGCCGGCAACTTTTGGGCTGGCATGCTGCGCCATTGAGATGATGTCCGCGAGCGCCTCCCGCTGGGACATCTCGCGATTTGGCGCCGAGGTCTTCCGCGCCAGCCCGCGTCAGGCGGACCTGATGATCGTTGCGGGGCGGCTCTCCGTCAAAATGGCGCCGGTGCTACGACGCATCTACGACCAGATGCCCGACCCGAAGTGGGTGCTTTCGATGGGCGCCTGCGCCTCCACTGGTGGCGTCTTCAACAATTACGCCATCGTGCAGGGCGTTGACAAGATCGTGCCAGTGGATATCTACGTGCCGGGCTGCCCCCCCACGCCGGATATGCTGCTATATGGCCTCAACCAGCTCCAGGAGAAGATCAAACAGCACATCCCCAGCCCCCCCGACCCTATGAAATCTGGCGGAATGACATATCTCGGGAGCGAGGACTAAGCGAGGACTAGAGGTAGAGGTTACCCCCGATGGCCGAGGAAGTACAGCAGCAAGTCCCGGCACAACCCATTTTCACGCCATCCGATCCGCTCGCTGCCGCCAGTGTCGCGCTGCTGCGTGAGCGCTGGGCGAATGACGTGCTGGATGTCAGCGAATATCGCGGCGACACGACCGTGCTGGTGCGGTCGGAAAGCATTGCTCAGATCTGCCTGACACTGCGCAACGCACCAGATCTGCGCTACAACTTCCTGTCCGATATCACCGCTGTAGACTGGCCCGAACGCGAGCCACGCTACGACGTGCTCTACCACGTTCACTCATTGGAGACGCGCGCGCGGCTGGCGCTCAAGGCGCAGGTCGGCGACGAAGACACACCGCAGCCGGAGATGCCAACAGTCACGAATGTGTGGCCGGCCGCTAACTTCTTCGAGCGCGAGATCTTCGACCTCTTCGGCATTCGCTTCTCCGGTCACCCGAATTTGACGCGCATTCTGATGCCATCAGACTGGGTGGGTCACCCACTGCGCAAAGATTATCCACTGACTGGCATCTCGCTGCCGGAGCCATACTGGGGTGGCCAGGTGCCATTCAACAGGCCATTGCCTCCCGGTACCGGTCAGCAGACGTTGCGCTCCGAAGAGGGGATGGAGGAGCGCACGAAACCGCGAGTGCCCGACGAGCGGAATAGCTAGGACGGCACATGGTTATGCTCATGGTCGCGCTGGCGGCTGGGAAATAGAGGCGAACTTATGCAACTCGACGAGCAGCGTGCGCCGCAGATAGAGGAGAGTGTGCCACTAGGCGAGGGCGTGCGCCGCGACACCATGACTATTAACATGGGACCGCAGCATCCCTCCACCCACGGCGTGCTCCGTCTTGTCTTGACACTCGACGGCGAAACCATTGTCAAGGCCCTGCCGGATATCGGCTACCTACACACGGGCATGGAAAAGACGATGGAGAGCAAGAGCTACTTCAAGGCGCTGGTAATCACGGATCGCATGGACTACCTCGCGCCACTCTGCAATAATCTCGCCTATGCGCTGGCTGTGGAGAAGCTGCTGGATCTCGAAGTGCCGGAACGCGCGGTGTATGCCCGCGTCATCCTGGCTGAATTGCAGCGCATCGCCAGCCACCTCGTCTGGCTCGGCTCCAGCGCCCTCGATCTGGGCGCGCAGAGCGTTTTCCTGTACTGCTTCCGTGAGCGCGAGATCATCCTCGACATCTTTGAGCTGTGTTCCGGCGTGCGCATGATGACAAGCTATATCATGCCCGGCGGTTTGCAGGCCGATCTACCAGTGGGCTTCGAGGAGCGCGTGCGCGATTTCCTGGGCCTATTCCCCAAACGACTCAAAGAGTATCACGATCTGCTGACCCGTAACCGCCTGTGGGTGGACCGCACTCGCGGCATCTGCAAGCTTTCGGCGGAAGACGCCATCACGCTCGGCTGCTCCGGCCCGACGCTGCGAGGCAGTGGCGTCGCGTATGACGTGCGCAAGATGTTTCCATACAGTGGCTACGACCGCTTCGAGTTCGAGATTCCTGTTGGCTCCAATGGCGATGTCTACGACCGCTATCTCTGCCGTATGCTTGAGATGGACCAAAGTCTGCGCATCATTCAACAGGCTCTCGATAACCTGCCTGACGGTCGCTGGCAGGTGGACGATCCAAAAATAGTGGCGCCACACAAATATGAAGTCTCCTCTAACATGGAGGCGCTCATTCACCACTTCAAGCTCTACACCGAGGGCTATCGCGTCCCCAAGGGAGACGCCTACATTCGTACGGAATCGCCTAAGGGTGAGCTGAGCTTCTATGTGGTCAGCGATGGCTCGGCCAAACCCTATCGCGTGCATGTGCGGGCGCCGTCTTTCGCCAACCTGCAAGCGCTGCCAAAGATGATCGAAGGCTCACTGATCTCGGATGTCGTCGCGGCCATCGGCAGCATTGATATCGTGCTGGGAGAGGTGGACCGCTAGCGATGATTACCGACGAAGTCAAAGATCGAATGCGCGCTGCCTGCGCTCGCTTCCCCGAACGCCGCTCTGGGATGCTGCCCTGTCTGCATCTCGCCCAGGAGGCCGAGGGCTATGTGACGCCTGAAGGTATCCAGGCTGTCGCCGAGGTCATCGGCTGCAAAGTGGATGAGGTCGAGTCCATCGTAACGTTCTATGCGATGTACTTCACGAAGCCAGTGGGCAAACACGTCATCAAAGTCTGCACTAGCATCTCCTGCTACTTACGCGGCTGCGACGACTTGATGGCGCATCTGGAGCAACGGCTTGGCATCAAGCGCGGCGAGACGACACCAGACGGCCAGTTCACGCTCCTGCCCATCGAGTGCCTGGCCGCTTGCGGCATGGCGCCCGTGCTTCAGGTGAATAGCGAGTTCGTCGAGAACGTCACTATGGAGCATGCGGACGCGCTGATCGAGCGGCTGAAGCGCGGCGAGAGCGTCGAGGGCCACCCCGGCGAATGGGAGGCCGCGGAGCACACCGCCGCCGTCCGCGAGGCGGCCACTGCTACTGGGACTGATCGGAAGAAGGCCGAGTAATTATGGTTGACACGCTAGGCAATGTGGAGACGCTGGGGCGCTATCCCCTGTTCGTCACCCGCGATATAGATATTCCTGGTATAGATCGCATCGAGGTCTACCGCCAGCACGGCGGCTACATGGCGCTGGAGAAGGCGCTCACACAGTTTCAGCCGGATGAGCTGGTAGATGAGGTCAAAAAGTCGGGATTGCGCGGGCGCGGCGGCGCGGGCTTCGGGACGGGCGTGAAGTGGAGCTTTTTGCCCAAAGAGAGCAAGAAGCCGCGCTACCTCTGCGTCAACTGCGACGAGAGTGAGCCGGGTACCTTCAAAGATCGTATGCTCATGGAGCTTCTGCCGCACCGCGTCGTCGAAGGCACCATCATCACCTCCTTCGCGACGAAGGTGCATCATGCCTTTCTCTACGTGCGTGGCGAGCTGGCCTATGCCGTCGCTCAGATGGAGCGGGCCGTGCGGGAGGCGTATGAGGCTGGCTTTGCCGGCAAGAACATTCTGGGCAGTGGCTACGATCTGGAAATCACCGTCTCCACTGGCGCCGGCGCATACATCTGCGGCGAAGAGAGTGCGTTGATGGAGTCGTTGGAGGGCAAGCGCGGCTATCCACGTCTGAAGCCGCCATTCCCTGCCCTGGTCGGCCTCTATGGCGGCCCGACGGTCATTAACAATTGCGAGACTATCGCCACTGTGCCAGCCGTCGTCGAATATGGCGCCGGTACCTACGCCGCCTACGGCACGGAGAAGAGCAAAGGCACTCGCCTCTACTGCATTAGTGGGCATGTGAACCGTCCCGGCAATTATGAGCTACCGCTGGGGACACCGCTGCGCACGCTCATCGAAGACTTCGCGGGCGGCATGCGCGGGAACAAACCGCTCAAAGCGATCATCCCCGGCGGTTCATCCACTCCATTACTGGCGCCCGACAAGCTCGACATTCCGATGGATTACGAATCCGTTGCGGAAGCTGGCTCGATGCTCGGCTCCGGCGGCATCGTCGTCCTCGACGAAGATACCTGTGTCGTCGGCGCGGTATTGCGCATGTCGGAGTTCTACCGTGATGAGTCGTGCGGCAAATGCACGCCATGTCGCGAGGGAACCTTCTGGCTCGTCCAACTATTGGAGCGGCTCGAAGCAGGTCATGGCAAAGAGAGCGATATTGCGCTCCTGGACGACATCTGCGACAACATGCTCGGTAAGTGCTTCTGTCCGCTGGGCGATGCCGCCACCATGAGCATCTCCAGTAGCATCAAGCTCTTCTACGACGAATACATGCACCACATCACCGCGCACGCCTGCCTCGTCGGCCCCGGCGCCGTCCAGGTACACGAGGCAGT
The DNA here is from genome assembly GCA_035310125.1 of Ktedonobacterales bacterium. Classification (GTDB taxonomy): domain Bacteria; phylum Chloroflexota; class Ktedonobacteria; order Ktedonobacterales; family JADMIN01; genus DATGEP01. Next base: position 12,469 of record DATGEP010000089.1, on the reverse strand, counting down.
CGGCGCACGGTGAGGAAGCTCGTTCACTGACCGATTGGAAGACATACGATATGGCTGAGCAAGAAGAACTGGTCAATCTGACAATAGACGGGCGCCCGGTGAGCGTGCCAAAGGGTACGCTCGTCTGGGCGGCCGCCCAGAAGCTCGATATCGAGGTCCCCATTTATTGCTACCACCCCAAAATGGAGCCGCTTGGCGCATGCCGCATGTGCTTCGTCGAGGTGGAGAAGATGCCAAAGCTCGCCACCGCCTGCACGACAGTCGTGTCTGAAGGCATGGTGGTACGCACGGATACCCCCAAGGTGAAGAAAGCCCGCGAAGGAACGCTGGAATTTCTGCTCATCAATCACCCGCTGGATTGCCCGATCTGTGACAAGGGCGGCGAATGCGATTTGCAGGACTTCACGCTGCGCCACGGCCCCGGTAAGAGTCGTTTTGACCTTGAAAAGCGCCACTTCCGCAAACCGATACCTGTAAGCGATGGGATCCTGCTGGATCGCGAGCGCTGCATCTCGTGCCAGCGCTGCGTCCGTTTCTGCCAGACCGTGGCGATGGAAGACGGGCTGGTGATGGAAGAGCGCGGCTTCCGGACGCAGGTGGGTGTGGATCCCGCCGCACCGTTCGATTCGATCTTCTCCGGCAACGTCGTGGAGATGTGTCCTGTCGGTGCCCTCACGGCAAAGAGTTTTCGCTTCGTGACACGCCCATGGGAGCTGAAAAGGACCGCGAGCGTCTGCGGCATGTGCTCCGTAGGCTGCAACGTGCTCGTGGATGTGCGCGTGGATAAGGTGCAGCGGCAATATTCACGTACCAATGACGGCGTGGATGACGGCTGGCTCTGCGACCGGGGTCGCTGGGATCTCGCCGCGATCAACAGCCCTGAGCGCCTGCACCATCCGCTGATCCGCAAGAACGGACAGCTTCAACCTGCCACATGGGATGAAGCCCTCACACTCGTGGCGAGCCGCCTGCGCGAGATTGCGCGGCGCGACGGCGCACAGGCGGTCGGCGGCATCGGCTCGACGCATACCACCAATGAAGAAGCCTACCTCTTCCAAAAGCTCATGCGGGCGGGTTTGGGCACCAACAATATTGACTCTTACACTGGTCGCTTTCCGGCGACAGAGCGCAACGCCCTCCCATGGGTATGGACCAGTTCGATTGCGGAGATCGAAAAGGCATCGCACATCGTGCTGCTGGGCGCCGATCCTTACCACCGCCAGCCGATCATTGATCTACGTATCCGTAAGGCGATCCGCGCTGGCGCGCGTGTCTATGTAGTGACGCCGGAGCCGAACCGGCTCGACCGCCTTGCCGCCGGGACACTGCGCTATCAGGCTGGCCAGACAGGCGAGATTGCCCGCGCGCTGCTGAACGTCGTAACGAATGAGCGACTCACGCGTGGTGTTTTTGCCGAGCAGCGCGCCGATAGCGTTGCGACGCGCGGCGCGAGCGTCGCGCGGACGACGCCGGAGTACGTCGCTGGCGTAGCTGGAGTGGACGCGACTTCCTTGCGCGAGCTGGCCCGTGAGATTGCGAGCGCACCCGCCGCGATGATCCTCTACGACGAGATGGCGACTCGTGAGCCTGGTGGTGCGACACTGGCGGGCGACATCCTGGATCTGGCGCTCCTCACTGATAATTATGGCAAGCCCGGTGCGGGCGCTGGTCCGCTGCTCGCGGACAACAACGCGCTCGGCGCTCGCGATATGGGCGTTCTGCCCGACGCGCTACCCGGCTATCGCCCGGTAACGGATGCCGCCGCCCGCGCGGCGCTCTCCGGCGTCTGGGGCACGAGCGTACCCGACGCACCTGGTAAAAGCTACGACGAGATGCTTGCCGGCGGAGTAAAGGCCCTCTACGTCATGGGCGCCGATCCCGCGAAGCGCGCCACGTCTGAACAGCTCACCACACTGGAATCGTTGGAGTTCCTGGTAGCGCAGGATCTTTTCCTGACGGAGACCGCGCAGCGGGCGCATGTCGTGCTGCCGGCGGTGGCCTACACCGAGAAGGACGGCACATTTACGAATACCGAGCGGCGCGTGCAGGTAGTCCGGCGCGCTATGATGCCGCTGCCATACGCAAAGGCCGATTGGGAGATTCTGATGGGCGTCGCCCGCGCCCTCGGTCTCAGCTGGACATACCTCTCGCCCGCGCAGATCCTCTCGGAGATTGGGCGGTCAGTGCCGCTCTACTCCGGCGTCTCTCGCCGCTCACTGGGTGACACGGGCGCCTGCTGGCCCTTCAAATCAGCGTCCACTGGACCAGGCGGAAAGCCAGCATTGGTGGGAAGTCCCTATCTGACCTGGCAGATGCTCGAATCCGGGGTGACATCTGTTCCGGCGGCAGGCGAAGAGCTGGCGCATGCGACCAGCGGGCGCGGGGAGTAAGCCGATGTCTGACATCGTATGGTTCGTCGTCGCGGCAATTGTCAAGTGCGTGATCGCCATAGTCGCGCTGCTCACAATCTTCGCCTACTTGACACTGATCGAGCGCCGCGTGCTGGCGCGCTTCCAGCGCCGTGTCGGCCCCAACCGCGCTGGTCCGTTCGGACTTCTTCAGCCGGTGGCTGATGGCCTGAAGATGGCATTCAAAGAGCAGATCATACCGACCAAGGCGCGGCGGCTCATCTTCCTGTTGGCGCCAAGTCTGAGCGTCTTTGTGGCGATCTCCGTCTTCGCGATTGTGCCGCTGGGCGATACATCCACCTGGGGCAACTCCCCCATCGCGCGCTATTGGGCGCCCTTCATCGCGGACGTCAACGTCGGTGCGCTCTACTATCTCGCGATCTCATCGCTGGCTGTCTACGGCATCGTGTTGGGTGGATGGTCTTCCGGAAATCACTATTCGCTGCTCGGCGCGCTCCGTTCCGCCGCGCAGATGGTCTCCTACGAGGTCAGCATCGGCCTCTCGCTGGCTGGCGTGCTGATGTTCGCTGGCACCCTCAGCATGGTGGGCATCGTGCATGCGCAGGTGCAGCAGGGCATCTGGTTCGTCCTGGCACAGCCGCTTGCTTTCATCCTCTATGGGATCGCGGCCACCGCCGAAGTCAACCGCGCACCGTTCGATCTGCCGGAAGCGGAGCAAGAGCTCGTCGCCGGCTACCTGACGGAGTTCAGCGGCCTGCGCTGGAGCCTCTACCAGATGTCGGAGTACATCAATATGATCGTCGTCAGCTCTATCGCGGCGACGCTCTTCTTCGGTGGCTGGACGATGGGCGCGCTCGGAGGCATTCTGGGTATACCATTCGTCTGGTATATGATTAAAGTCGGCTTCTTCCTGTTCGTCTTCATGTGGATACGCGCCACCCTTCCGCGCATTCGCTACGATCAGCTGATGCGCTTTGGCTGGCAGGTATTGCTGCCGCTCTCAGTGCTGAACCTGCTGTTCACGGCGTTGGTGATTGCCCTTGACTGGCCATGGTGGGCGAGCGGACTCTTCGGTGTAGCGGTGCTCGTCATCGGGGCGAGCATCTTCTATGGCCGTGTCCAGCAGGGCGAATATGCGGCAGGTGGCAGCGCAGTCAAGGCCGTCATAGAAATGGGTGTTTCTGGACTGGAGCTGCCCACCTCGGTTCGGCTCGTCCATTTTGATACACTGCCGGATTCCGGCAAAAACGGCAACATCACCGCGAGCGTCAATGGTGCTGCGCCGCCCGTAGATGTTGGAAAGCGATAGCGGCAGGCTTTGGAGTCCGTTTCGCGTGGGCTGGCCTTTCCGGGCTGCCACGCTCTCATAGAAAAGGTTCGCGCGTATGGCGATGGAAATCCTCAAAGGCCTGAGCACGACGCTCAAGGAGTTCGGTAAGAAGCCGACAACTGTCTCGTTCCCAGAGGAGCGACGCGACCTCCCGCCACGTTTCCGTGGCCGGCACGTGCTGCACCGCTATGAGAACGGGCTGGAGCGCTGTGTCGGCTGCTTCCTGTGCGCGGCTGCCTGCCCCGCCGACGTCATCTACATCGAAGCCGATGAGAATACCGACGAGCATCGAGTCTCGCCGGGCGAGCGGTATGCCCGCGTCTTTGACATCAACATGCTGCGTTGTATCTTCTGTGGCTATTGCGAGCAAGCCTGCCCCACCGGCGCCATCACGCTGGAGCGGATTTATGATCTTGCCTCTATGCGTCCAGAAGATATGATCTATCACAAGGAGCAGCTACTGGAGCCGCTGGGGAGCTCCACACGTGGCTCCATCAAAGACTGGACGCCGGAGCCGCCCGCCGAGACGACGACGCCGATCCCCGCGCGCCAGGGTTTCTTCGATGGGCTGGAAGCCTCCGCAACTGCGGTAGGTCAGGGCGATCTGCCGGATGAGACCAACCTCATGCTCGACTATTCGGGCTATGCGGGGCCGGCGGAAGTCAGCAGTGAAGAGGATCGGTAGGCGATATGATCGGGAACACCATCGCCTTTTATGTGCTGGCCGTCGCGGCGGTGGCATCGGCGCTTGGCGTCGTCGTCAATCGCAACACCGTCTACAGCATGCTCAGCTTGATCGTGAACCTGCTCATGCTGGCGTTCTTCTTTCTGATGCTCGGCGGCATCTTCGTCGCCACCATCCAGGTGCTGGTCTATGCGGGCGCCGTCATGGTGCTGTTCCTCTTTGTCGTGACGATGCTCGCGCCAAATCAGAGCGACACAGCCGCGGCAGACCGGCTGAAATGGCAATGGGGCGCGGCGGTGGGACTGGCGATCATCCTTGCCGGCTCAATCTTCTTCGCTGCCGTCAACGGCTCCATCGCCGCCGACGCGAAAACGATTGGTGCTGGCGGTCTCGCGCGGCAAGTGACGGCTAACGGCAACACGCAAACGTTCGGACTGGCGCTCTTTCACGGTTTCGCGTTCCCGTTCGAGGTGACGAGCGTACTGCTCATCATCGCCGTGCTGGGGGCCGTCGTGCTGGGCCGCCGCATGACCGGCCGCGAATAGTGGTTAGACGAGCTCGGTTTTGCGGTGGCGCGGGCATTCTTGCCTGCGGACCGACGGTGGCGCGGGCATTCTTGCCTGCGGACCGACAGGAATGCCGGGCCCAACACCTTGCCAAAGTCGTGTGGACTGATCATTAGAATTCTCTGGGGGGTGAGGACCCATGGGCGTCTCAGGCTTCCTGATCGTCAGCGCGCTGATGTTTGCTATCGGCGCGGCGGGCGTGCTCGTCCGCCGCAATCCATTGGTGATGTTCATGTCCATCGAGCTGATGCTCAACGCCGTGAACCTCTCGTTCATGACATTTGCGCACTTCACGAACTCGGTGGACGGCTGGATGTTCGTCTTCCTCGTCCTGACGGTGGCCGCCGCCGAAGTTGTAGTGGGACTGGCGATTATCATTGCCATCTTCCGCACGCGGCGCGACATCAACGTTGACGAGTTGAATACATTGAAGGGCTAGTCGCTGGATATGCTGAACCTGACGCCACTCATCCTGCTGCTTCCGCTGCTGGGGTTCGTCGTGGTCGGGCTGTTCGGGCGTGCCTTGCCCAAAGCCGCGATCTCCATCATCGCCTGCGGCGTCGTCTTCGCGTCCTTCGTGCTGGCGGTAGCCGACTTCCTCGCGATGACGGGAACACCAGTCGCCGCCCGTGCCAGCGACACACCGCTCTGGAACTGGGTGTCGTCGGGCACGCTGCATATTGATTTCAGTCTGCTCAACGATCCCCTCTCTGCCGTCATGTTGCTGATCGTGACGGGCGTCGGCTTCCTCATCCATGTCTACGCCATCGGCTACATGGCGGACGACGCGAGCTACTGGCGGTTCTTCGCCTTCCTCAACTTCTTCGAGTTCGCGATGATCCTGCTCGTCGCGAGCGATAACTTCCTCTTCCTGCTCATCGGCTGGGGACTCGTCGGCCTCGCGTCATACCTGCTCATCGGCTTCTGGTATACCCGACCTTCGGCGGTCGCCGCCGCTCGCAAAGCCTTCGTCGTCAACGTCATCGGCGACTTCGGGCTGCTGCTCGCCATCTTCCTGCTGTTCCGCTCGTTCGGCACGCTGGCCTTTGGCGCCACATCTCGTTCATATCCAATCTCCGCGGGCGGCGTGCTGCACAGCTCGTATGCGGGCATCGCGCCGGGGATTCTTACGGCCATCACACTCCTGCTCTTCCTCGCCGCCGCCGCGAAATCAGCGCAACTCCCCCTGCACGTCTGGCTGCCGGACGCAATGGAAGGCCCCACACCCGTCAGCGCCCTGATCCACGCCGCCACGATGGTCACGGCGGGCGTCTACCTCGTGGCTCGCGCCGCGCCTCTCTTCCTGGCCGCGCCGGATACGCTTGGCATCATCGGCGGGGTGGCTGGTCTTACGGCTTTCTTCGCCGCCACTGTCGCCTGCGTGCAGACGGATATCAAGCGCGTACTGGCCTACTCGACCATCAGCCAGCTTGCCTATATGTTCATGGCGGAATCCGCGACAGGTTTCACCACCGGCATCTTCCACCTCACCACGCACGCCTACTTCAAGGCGCTGCTCTTCATGTGCGCGGGCGCCGTCATCCACGCGCTCGGCGGCGAGCAAGATATGCGCAAGATGGGCGGCCTCTACCGCAAGCTGCCGTTTACGTTCTGGTGCTTCGTCGCCAGCGGCCTCGCCCTGGCGGCCATCTTTCCCTTCGCCGGCTTCTGGAGCAAAGACGCCATCCTGGGTATCATCCTGGCCCGCGCCACCGCGAACGGCGGCATCCTTGGCTGGTGGATTCTCTATCTTGCCGGACTGCTCACCGCCGCGCTCACCGGCTTTTACACGTTCCGCCTGATCTTTGCTGTCTTCTCCGGCACGTATCGCGGGCCGGAGATAACGCCTGCCCATGCCGGTACCGACACATCTGCGCACCAAATCGCGGTAGAGCCGGCGCACGCTGGGCGGCGTGATCCGCTGGCGCACATCCACGATGTCGGCCTGGCAATGGCGATTCCAATGGGCATCTTGGCTATCCTTTCGGTCGTCGGCGGCTTGTATGGCACGCCTCTGAAAGACGCTATCGGCGAGTTCCTGCTACCCGTGACGGGTGGTGTCGGCGCGGTGCAGCCCAGCAGCGCGCTCTTTGCGATCAACGTCGCCGCCGGGCTGGTTGTGGCGCTCATTGGTATCGGCGTCGCCTGGAGGTATTACTACCGCCGTGAGCCGGCGTTTGCTCACCGTGACAACCCGCTGGTGGTCTTTCTGGATCGCCGCTGGCTGATTGACGACCTCTACGACCGCGCGATCGTTCGCCCCATCATCTGGGTTGGCGGTGTGCTGCGGCGCGGCGTCGAGGGTGTGACACTGGACGGCGGCACGCGCGGAGTAGCCAGTGTCGCCGGCTGGATAAGTATGGGCCTGCGCGCGCTGCAAACTGGGTACGCCCGCAACTACGCGCTGGCCATCTTCCTTGGCGCCGCCCTGATCGTCCTATACTATGTGATTCACCCGTAAGGTTGGATAGAGAAGCGCCATGACACAGTTTCCGATTTTGAGCCTGATCCTCTTCGTGCCGCTGCTCGGCATGGCCGGCGCGCTCGTATTGCCGCGCCGCGCCGCCTGGGGCTTCGCGCTCCTCACTGCCCTGCTGGACTTCGCGCTCTGCGTCTGGCTCTTCATCCAGTTCTCTCCCGGCCAGAGCGGCTTCCAGCTCGCCGAGCATCACGATTGGCTGCCTGGCTTCGGCATCAGCTACGCCATCGGTGTGGACGGTATCAACCTCTTCCTGGTTGGCCTCAACGCCTTGCTCACCATCGTCGCGCTCGCCGCCTCGTGGAGCTACGTTCGCGATGGCGCGCGCGTTCGCGAATACCTCGCCTTTACGATGCTCCTCAGCATGAGCATGCAGGGCGTATTCCTGGCCACCAACCTCTTCCTCTTCTACGTCTTCTGGGACCTGATGCTCGTGCCAGCGTATCTGCTCGTGGGCATCTTTGGCGGCCCGCGTCGCACCTACGCCGCGATCAAATTCCTGCTCTATACGGCGGTTGGGTCGCTGGTGATGCTCGTCGCTATCATTGCTGTCGGCGCCGTCGTCAGCACTAGCTCGCACACCGGCTACAACCTCGATCTTGCCGCGCTGCTGCGCAACGGCTCGGCGCTGCTGCCCCAGAATACACAGATACTCCTCTTCCTGGGCTTCGCGCTGGCTTTTGGCATCAAGTCCGGCCTCTTCCCATTCCATAGCTGGGTGCCGGACGCCTACTCCGAGGCGCCTGTGCCCGCCGTCGTGCTGATTGCGGGCGTCATGGCCAAGGCCGGCGTGTATGGCATGATCCGCTTCTGCGTGACCCTCTTCCCGGTTGCCGCGCACACACTGGCGCCGCTGATGTCCAGCCTCGCCGTCGCCGGCATCCTCTATTTCGCGCTTCAGGCGCTCGTCGCCAGCGACTTCATGCGCCTGCTGGCCTACGTCAGCATCAGTCACATCGGCGTCATCATCCTGGGTATCTTCGCGCTCAATACGCAGGGCATCGAGGGCGCCGTCGTTCAGATGGTCAATCACGGCATCGTCATCGCCGCCCTCTTCCTGATCGCCGGCTACATCGAGTCGCGCACGCAGTCGCGCCGGCTGGCGGATTTCGGTGGGCTGGCGGCGCGCGTGCCCTGGCTGGCGACCGTCTTCCTGATTGTCGCGATGTCCGCGCTCGGGTTGCCGGGACTCAACAGCTTCGCTGGCGAATTCCTGGCTTTCATCGGCGCTTTTCGCTTCAACGTGGTCCTGGGTGGCCTTGGCACACTGGTTGTCATTCCCGCCGCCTGGTATATGCTGCGCTTCTTCCAGGGTGTGATGCACGGCCCGATAAAAGAGGTTGCGCTGGCAGGTGGCGGAACGACGACGGCTTCAGTGGCCGCCGCGCCCGGTGCGCTCGCTGGGATCGCCGATCTGCGCGTAGGCGAGCTGGCAACGCTGCTGCCGCTGCTGGCGCTCATCTTCTATCTGGGCTTCGTGCCGGCGACGCTTACCACACGAATGGAGCGAGCCGTTGCCCCATTGACCGCGACGGCCCCAGCGACCACGGCGCGGCCCCATGCGGATTCGGAGGGCGCCGCTGTCATGCTCGCCTACCATCCCGCACAGAAGAGTATAGAGGTGTCTGGCGCACGCCTGTATGCCGACACATACGCGACATCCGGCGAATAGAGGCACATGTATGATCGTAGCGGACACCATTTCAGCCTTCACGTACCTGCCCGGCGGCAGCGACTGGATCCGTATCCTGCCTGAGCTAATCCTGCTCGTGACAGTGCTGGTCGTGTTGCTTGCGGACCTCGCTGGAGTGCCGGGGCACAAGCCCTGGCTTGTGCTGCTCTCGCTGGCTGGCGTCGCTGGCGCGGGCGTCGCCAGCGCGCTTCTTTGGGCCAACGGCGACTACGGCACGGCTTTCTTCGGCATGATGAGCGCGGATAAGCTGGCGCTGCTCGCGGACATGATCGTGCTTTTTACGGTTGGACTTGGCCTGCTCTACTCGCCGGGCTACATCGAGCGCCAGGGCATCCGGCATCAGGGCGAGTACTATGCGCTGATGTTGCTCGCCGCGCTCGGCATGATGCTCATGCCCTCGGCGAATAACCTCATGATCGTCTTTGTCGGCCTGGAAGTCCTCTCGCTCGCGCTCTACATCCTCTGCGCGTATGTCGTGGCTCGCAACCGCTCGCAGGAAGCGGGCATGAAATACTTCATCCTGAGCTCGTTTGCGTCAGCGTTCCTGTTGTATGGCATGGCGATGACCTACGGCAGCACCGGCACCACCAGTCTCGCCGGCATTCGCGCGTTCCTCGCCACTCCGGCCCACTCGCTGCATCCATCCACCGGCTTCGGCCCGCTGCTGCTGATCGGTCTGGGATTGATGGCCGTCGGTTTCGCGTTCAAGGTCTCGGCCATTCCCTTCCAGGCGTGGACGCCGGATGTCTACGTCGGCGCCCCCACTACCGTCACCGCCTTCATGTCGGTCGGCACCAAAGTCGCCGCCTTCGTCGCGCTGGCCCGCGTCTTCCTGATCGCGCTCGGCCCCATTCACGACGACTGGACCCCCGTCTTCTGGGTGATCGCCGTGCTGACGATGATCGGCGGCAACTTCCTGGCTATCACGCAGCGTGACGTCAAGCGTATGCTGGCCTATTCCAGCATCGCCAACGCGGGCTACATGCTCGTCGCCATCGTTACCGACACATCTCTCTCACTGGCCGCGCTGCTGGTCTATCTCGGCGCCTTCGCCGCCATGAATCTCGGCGCGTTCGGCGTCGTGCTGGCGCTGGAGCGCAACGACGGCCTGGGCACCACCCTGGAAGACTACAACGGCCTCGCACGTCGCCGCCCCGGCATCGCCGCCGTCATGTTGATCTGCCTCTTCTCGCTGGCCGGCGTCCCTCCTACAGTGGGTTTCGCGGGCAAGTGGTACATCTTCTACGCCGCAATTGTGGGCAACCATCTGGAGCTGGCAATCATCGGTCTGCTCGCCAGCGTGGGCGGCATGTTCTATTATCTCCGCGTCGTCTGGGCGATGTACTTCGTCGAGCCGCAGTCATCCGTCGCGCCCGCGCTGGCGCCTAGCGGTGTTGTCATCACCGAGACAGAGCCAGCCTTGCCAGTTTCCTCACCAGCGCCGGTTTCTGTTGGCGCCGCCGCCGTAGCGCTCGCTGAGCCGCTGGTCCAGCCGGCGACGGCTGTGGAAGCAGATGCCTCTGCCGTCCAGACACCTGCCACACCTGCGGTTCGTGCTATTCCCGCTGGCACCTGGCTCGCCCTGGCGCTGGCAACTATCCTGACGCTCGCCCTCGGAATCATCCCCGGCGGCCTCTATGACTTCGCGACGCAAGCGGCGACCGCCATCTTCCGGTAAGAGCGCCAGAGCGCCAAAGGGTGCCATATCCGCAAGTTGGCGCCCTGGATCCTTTCGCACTCTTCACCATTGGGAGGCTGCCTGCAAATGGCTATGCTGGGCATGACCTGATACTAACTTCGCGTGGGTGCTTATGATTCGCGGCTTGTACCTCTGTCTGGTGGCACTGCATGCGTGGTGATGGGTGGCTGTGACGCAGGACGAAGATCAACGGGAGCCCCGCATTCCACCCGGTCGGTTCTTATCAGGTCCGATTTCGTCCTCTTTAGCTGGTACACTACACTGGCTAGGCTACCGACAGCGTCTCTTCACCACCATAAGGAGGGCCAGTAGATGGCGACCAATCCGGCCAAACGGCAAGCCCCGAAGCCAGACAGCTCGGTCATAGAATGGCTGCTTGATTCCGACCCTGCCATCCGCTGGCAGGTGCTGCGCGATCTGACCGATGCGCCCCACGAGGAGGTCGCGGCCGAGCGCGCAAAGGTCGCCGCCGAGGGCTGGGGCGCCCAGTTGCTTACCAGCCAGAGCGCCGATGGATACTGGGGCACTGGCACCCCCAATCCCGAATGGGTAACCCTGCGGGCGCTGCTGTCGTTGCGCGACATGGGGCTGGATCCGACGAGCATGGCGGCGCGGCGCGCGGTCGCCCGCGTTCGCGACCACGTGACGTGGCAGGGCGTGCTGCCTCAGGACGCCGCCTGGCACGGCAAGCCGCTCTTCGCCGGCGAGGTCGAGCCGTGCGTCAACGGCCGGGTCGTGGCGGTCGGCGCGTACTTCGGCGAGGACGTGCAGGGCATCGTTGACCGGCTCCTAGGTGAGCAGCTGGCCGATGGCGGGTGGAACTGCGAACAGGAACGCGGCTCGACCCGCGGGTCCTTCCACACCACGATCTGCGTCCTCGAGGGGCTCCTGGAGCACGAGCGGGCCACAGGTGGCTCGCCAACCGTGACGGCGGCCCGTGAGCGGGGGCAGGAGTACCTCCTCGCGCGCCGTATGCTGCGCCGCCGCTCAACCGGCGACGTGATCGACCCGGCCTGGACCCGCTTCTCGTTCCCCACCGGCTATCACTACGACGTGCTGCGTGGACTCGAGTACCTGCGCAGCGCGGGGATGCGGCCAGAGAGGCCAGACGCGCGTCTGGCCGAGGCAATCGGCCTCGTCGCGTCCAATCGCGACGCGGAGGGCCGCTGGCTGCGGGAGAGCATGCATCCCGACGAGTTGGACGCCGAGCCGGGTATGGCCGAAGGCGAGCCAAGCCGCTGGATCACGCTGCGCGCCTTACGGGTGTTGGACTGGTATGCAGCAGGAGACTAGCCGAGACGAGCGCAGCTGCCGCTGGAAGGAGACTGGCAACGAGCCGGCTTGGCCCGTGTAGTGACACTCCCTATACTGAGGTGGAGGGCGTTTCGTAACCCGTTAGACTACCTTCGCCTGGGTCCTCGTCGCGTGTGAATTTGGCGCGGCCACCAGTGGAAACGGGTGGTCGAGCGGATTACGTCCAGGCGGGGTTGCAGGGCAGCGCAATGAGTCACTGCAAGCAGGGCTGGTTCGTAGCCAGCTCGCAGAAATGCGGACACAACATGTCCGATTTGCGAGTTACAATGGGATCATGGAGATCACGGAAACACACGATCAGCAACTGCAAGACCTTCAATGCTGGGAGTAGGTA
>DATGEP010000088.1:0-14758 GCA_035310125.1 Ktedonobacterales bacterium | reverse complement strand
GTGTGGCGACGGCCAGCGTCCCAACCAGATGTAGGATGATGCCACAGTGATTTGGGAGGGTGGCGTCGTGCGGCTGCGGGGGCTGAAGACCCCCGGCTCATCTCCACCGCATCTGGGTTGTGAGTACACCACCAACCCGGGATATATAAGTATCAGTCGTTTGCGTCACGTAGGGCCGAGATGTTGCCGGTGTTGAAGCCCATCCAGTGCATGCGGCCCATATAGCGGGCGTGCTCGACCTTCAAGCAGCGGTCCATGACGACTTTCAGGCCGCCGCGCTCGGCAATCGCCGCTCCTTCCGGGCTGATGACGTCGAACTGGAGCCAGAGCGCGCCCGCACCGATTTTCACCGCTTCTTCCGCGATGGCTGGAACCGCGGCAGGGGCGCGGAAGACATCCACGATATCCACATGGACGGGCACAGCAGAGAGCGATGGGTAGGCGGTTTCGCCGAGGATCGTTTGCTCTTTGGGGTTGACCGGCACGATGTGGTAGCCGTGGCGCTGGAGGTAGTAGCCTACGAAGTTGCTGGCGCGCAGCACACTGGGTGAGAGGCCGACGATGGCGATAGTGCGCGCGGTGTGTATGAGGGTTTGGATTGTGTGGGCATCCTGGTAGCGGGCGAAGTCCTGGCCGGGATGCTCAGTCAAGTCGTGCAAGGCATTTTTCGCATCGGTCATTGGATTACCTCAGGGGTGTAGCTGTCACTTGGCGCGGGAGCTGGAACGCCAGAGGGTACGCTGCTTGTGGTGATGGAGGCCGCCGACCGCAGGCCACGCTCGAGATCCCAGATCAGATCGTCGAGAGATTCGAGGCCGACAGAGAGGCGAATCGTACCGGCGGTTATGCCAGCGGCGAGCAGCTCATCGTCTTCAAGCTGCCGGTGCGTGGTACTGGCTGGATGGATGACGAGGCTCTTGGCGTCACCCACATTCGCGAGGTGGCTCCATAGGGTCAATGACTCGATGAAGCGCTTGCCAGCCTCACGCCCGCCGTTGATCTCGAAGGCGAAGATGGCGCCCGCACCGCGCGGGAGGTATTTGTGCGCCAAGGATATATAGGGACTGTTCTCGAGTCCGGGATGGCGCACGCGCTCCACCTGGGGATGGGATTCCAGGAACTTTGCCACGTCGAGCGCGTTCCGCACGTGACGCTCCATGCGTAAGGGCAGGGTCTCCAGCCCTTGCAGGAAGAGGAATGCATTGAAGGGACTCATGGCGGCGCCCAGGTCGCGGAGGGTTTCGGCACGCAGCTTCATGAGGTAGCCGTAGACGCCGAACGTCTCATGGAAGGCCAGCCCATGATATGCAGCGGACGGCTCGGCGATGATGGGGAAGCGACCGTTCGACCAGTCGAATTCGCCGGACTCGACGACCACGCCCCCGATGCTCGTGCCGTGACCACCAATGAATTTGGTGGCCGAGTGGATCACGATATCCGCGCCCCATTCAATCGGGCGGCAGAGATAGGGCGACGCGAACGTGTTGTCTACGATGAGCGGGGCGCCGTGGCCGTGTGCGATGGCGGCTACTGCCTCGATATCCAGCACGTTGCCGCCAGGATTGCCAATGGTTTCGGCAAAGAGAGCTTTGGTGTTGGGACGCAGCGCAGCCTGCCAGGTATCTAGATTGTCCGGGTCCACGAAGGTGACATCTACGGACAGCTTGCCGAGCACATGCTTGAACTGGGTGATGGTGCCGCCGTAGAGCGCCTGGGAAGCGACGATATGGTCGCCGGGTTGGAGTAGGGTGAAGAGCGCGGATGCTTGGGCGGCGAGGCCGCTTGCGAAGGCAACGGCGCCCGCACCGCCCTCCAGGCTCGCCACGCGCTCCTCGAACGCCGCGACCGTTGGATTATTGATGCGGCTGTAAATGTTTCCATATTCCTGCAAGTTGAAGTAGGCGGCGGCGGACTCCGTATCCTCGAAGACGAAGCTGCTCGTCTGGTAAATTGGCATGGCGCGGGCGCCAGTGTAAGGGTCGGGCCGCTGGCCGGCATGGATGGAGCGAGTGTCGAAGCCGAAGGTGTGGCTTTGAGCATCCTGAGTATTGTTGGGAGCGATGAAGCCGTTGGGCAAGATTTGACCGTTCGAGTCATCGCGCGGCGTGGATGTCGGCATGGGTTGCTCTCGTTTCCTCGTGAAGTGCCTCGCAGCGCATCAATGTGCATTAAGCATATCGAATAGCTCAGGAATGCGCCAGTTATGATCTGCTATTTCGTGTAATGGGCGCCGTACACAGCAATGGGCGCTTCCACAAGAGCGCACTTTTTGGCATCCCACAACAGACCATGTACGAAGAAATTGGTGGTGGACACAGCGATATGGGAAAAACGATTGTCTTCATTGATAGCACCTGGGTCACTCCGCGGTGCTGGGACCTATTTGTGAGCTACTTCGAGCGGCTAGGCTACACCTGTCTCGCGCCTACCTGGCCCTACAAGGACTTGCCGGTTGAGAAGCTCCGAATTCATCCACCCGCCGAGCTGGCCGGGCTAGGGGTACGGGAGATCGTCGAGCACTATGCCGCCATCGTGCAGGCTCAAGCGGAGCCACCGATTCTGATCGGCCACTCTTTTGGCGGGCTGTTCGTGCAATGGCCAAAACGGACTTTCGCACGTTTGAGGGCAGAACCCACTGGATTATCGCTCAAGCTGGCTGGGAAGAGGTTGCTACTGCTATCGAGACCTGGCTGGCTGAAACGCTGGGGTTGGAGCCGTAGCATGAGCGTGTATTGGGAATGTATGCGGCGTGCAGCGCTACAGGCTGAGGCGCATGTAGGACTGTGTTGCAGCGTTATCTCTCGCACCTGAGCCACTCACTACCAGATTAGCGCGGTCACGCGGGCGCTGAGCCGCGATGTAGCGGTCTTCAGCAATCATCCAGTCGTGCTCCCAAATATTGCGTACACACTCGCCGCCGCGGGCGATGGCCCGCGCCAATCGGATAGCTCGCGGGCAGTCGAGCCATATCGTGAAATCGTAGGATGGAGCGAGCGCCTGGTGTAGCGCATAGCATCCTTCGACAATGACGACTCCCCCAGTAGGGACAACCTGCCATTCGGCAAGCCGGTCGGAATCCCAGTCGTAGCGCTGATAACGGGCTGGGAGGTCATGAGCCAATGGCTCGAGAACCTGCCTCTGTACTCGCTGCCAATCGAAATCGCCGCCGATAGGTTTCTCATGCGGTGACGTTGGTACGCGAGCAAAGGTGGGGAGGAAGAAATCGTCCATCTGGACGAGAGTCGAGCCGGCGAGATTCTGCCGCAGCGCCCGCGAGAATGTGGTCTTGCCAGAGCCGCCGGGTGCATCTATGCCAATGAGCAAGGTGGAACACTTGCGTGGCAAGGCCGAGACGCGCGCGGCAAGCGACGCGAATGTTTCCATGTAACCTGCTGAGCGCATCTAATCCGTTGCCACCACGACGGCGCGGCGTACCCGTGAGCGAGCGACACGGCCGGTCGCGGGCAGTGGCTCTGGCATGGGGAGGCGCGGGTGCGGAGAACGTGTGGTGAGGCTACCAGTAGCAGGCGGCAGTAGCTCGGTGCGGCCCCGCTGTGTCTGGAATACTTCCGCAAGCACGTCGTCCATGGAGTCCACCGCGATGAAGCGCAGGTGCTCACGGATGGTCTCGGCCACTTCTTCCAGGTCGCGCATGTTTCGCCGCGGCATGACAATGGTTGTGATGCCGGCGCGGTAGGCCGCCAGCACTTTTTCTTTGATACCGCCGACGGGCAGCACGCGACCGCGCAACGTAATCTCGCCCGTCATGGCGATGTCGCGGCGGATGGGTTGACCGGTGAGCGCGGAAATCATCGAGACGGCTATCGTGATGCCGGCTGAAGGGCCATCTTTGGGGATGCTGCCGGCTGGTAGATGCACATGCACATCACGGGTTTCGTGGAATGACTCCGGCAGGTTGAGCTCTTCCGTGCGTGCGCGGGTGTATGTGAGCGCCGCCTGAGCGGACTCTTTCATCACGTCGCCAAGCTGGCCGGTCAGGATGATGCTGCCGTGGCCCGGCACGGCCATTACCTCAACGGAGGTAAGGTCGCCGCCCCCGGCTGTCCACGCGAGGCCGGTGGCGACGCCGACCTCATCGCGCTCTTCGGCTTCCGTCGGAAAGTGCTTTTGAGGTCCGAGATACGCCGGGACACGTGTGGCTGAAATGATCGCTTTGTAGCGCCGTCCCTCTGCGACACGGCGGGCCACGCGCCGGAGAATGGCGCCAATCTCGCGTTCCAGTCCGCGGACGCCGGCCTCAAAGGTGTATTCGTGGATGATGCGCCGGATGGCTTGATCCTCGATCTCGACACGCGCGGAAGACAGGCCGGTATCCCGCATCTGCTTCGGTACGAGGAAGCGACATGCGATGCTTGCCTTTTCCTCTTCCGTGTAGCCGGCGATCTCGATGACTTCCATACGGTCACGCAACGGCGCGGGAATGGTATGCAGCACATTGGCCGTCAGAACGAAGAGCACGTGCGAGAGGTCGTACGGAACTTCAAGGAAGTGATCGGAGAACGTGTTGTTTTGTTCGGGATCGAGCACCTCCAGCAAGGCTGCCGCAGGGTCGCCGCGGTAATCCGAAGCGAGCTTGTCAATCTCATCCAGCACAATGACTGGATTGGCGGTGCCAACCGTTTTCATGGTTTGGAGGATGCGGCCTGGCAGCGCGCCGACGTAGGTGCGACGGTGGCCGCGAATCTCTGCCTCGTCGCGCACACCGCCGAGCGAGATGCGGGCAAATTTGCGGCCCAGCGCCTCCGCGATGGAGCGCCCAAGGGATGTTTTGCCGACGCCAGGAGGCCCGGCGAGGCACAGAATTGGTGCGCGCCCTTCGGGTGCGAGCTTGCGCACCGCAATAAATTCCAGAATGCGATCTTTGACCTTTTCCAGGCCGAAGTGATTGGCGTCCAGAACGGCCGCGACGTGGCGGAGGTCTAACGAGTCACGTGTCTCGTCGCGCCACGGCAGCGAAACGAGCCAGTCAATATAATTGCGGAGAACGCCGTATTCAGGGGCCATCGAGGGCATGGCTTCCAGGCGCTCTAGCTCTTTGAGCGCGCGCGCCTGGATGTCGTCGGGCATGCCGGTTTCCTGAATGCGGGTGCGCAGCTCGACCGCCTCGCGCAGCGTTGGATCGTGCTCTCCCAACTCGCGTTGGATGGCTTTGAGCTGCTCGCGCAGGAAGTACTCGCGCTGACCACGATCGGCTTCCTGTTGCACCTCGTCATGGATTTTGTGCTCCAATTCGAGGACGTTCAATTCGCGCTGAAGCAGCTTGCAGGCCTTTCGGAGGCGCGCGAGCGGATCGAAGGTCTCCAGCAGATCCTGGCGAACAGGTATGGGTGGCTCAAGCTGCGCCACGATGAAGTCCGCGAGGGCGCCCGGATATTCAATGTTCAATGCCTGAATGTACGAATCTTCGGTCAGGCGCTGGCTCAACTTGGTGCAGGTTTCAAAGGAGCCAAGGGCCGTGCGAGCGAGCGCCTCTAACTGATCATTCTGCGTGTCTGGCTCGGAGTACGCAGTGCCGCGAACACGGCCGTAGGGGGTATGCTGAAGCCAGGTGTCAATGCGGACACGGCGTGTGCCCTGGACGAGCACGCTGCTGGTGCCATCCGGCATGCGGAGGACACGATTGATGGCGCACTCGGTGCCGACGGCATAGACATCCTGATAGGTAGGATCTTCGGTCTGCTCGGAGCGCTGGGAGACGATCAGGATTGCCCGCTCGCCAGCCATCGCGGCCTCAATGGCCTGGAGCGCCGGCTCGCGATCAATGAAGAGGGGAACAACCATATTTGGGAGCAAGACTGTGTTGCGTACCGGCAAAACTGGTAACTCACGAGCAATCGCCGCTGAATGCGCACATGACGATGGCTCGTAGCCTGGCTCCTTCTCGGCGTCAATCGAGGTCGTGGTGCGTACCCGTCGTGCCCGGCGAACCGGACGGTGGCGATTCTCCATGAATATCTCCTCCGGGGTGGCGGGTTTATGGTAAGGGAGCGGTTGTGGATGGTTATTACCGCTCGCCTGTGTGGAAAAGGTGATAGCTCGCCAGCTTCCACCAGTATATCCCAGGGTGGCTAGAAATACAATGTGTGGATGCCATGTGGGAACTGTGTGCAGTATCCGCCTGGTATAAGAACGCTCGAAGGAGGAAGAAGGACACTTCTTGGTCGTGTGTGACCCAAGATGGTATAGCCCGCGAGAAAAGGGCGGAAAATTCACCTGTGACGGACGCCGAAAACGCACGTTTTGACGATGAGTTTTTACGGGTTTTTGTGGCGATGTCCGAAGGTGGCCCAAAACTTGCGCGCGGGGTGCCTACTGGGCTGTGGTAGCGAACCCATGCGTTCTGCCGCGTGTGATATAGTGGAGGTGGCATGACCAGTGCTGCCCGGAGAAGCGGACGTGTGGTGGAAGCTTCACTCTCGAACCTCCCTCGCTGGCAGGATATGGCCGGAAAATGGAGATGTAGAGACGGAGCGTGGAGCTTACGGAAGGGGCGTTGGGCGTGGAATATACTTTTCCGCGATGCCGTAAGTGCGGCGCGGGTGATCTGGTACCGCTATCGGATTTCGGCAGTCAGGGGGCTTCGATCCAGTTCAAAGCATGGGTCTGTACCAACCCGAACTGTCTGTACAATGTCAAGATCCGCAATGGCGACATCATCATCAATGAGCCGGTGAGTGATGGATCAATGCACTCCTACCGCGGCGCACGTTAGGCGAAACCGAGCCGGCGGGCAATGCTCGCGGTTCGAGCGTATCCAACTGAGCGGTTCCCGAGTGGGCGTATTGCCGACAAAGCCCAGCGCTTTCGCCGGTAACTACGCCTTTTCGTCGCGCGCGGACATAACAGGTGTTCGATGCGGGCGTGGGACCAAGGCTGCATCGAATTACCGTCTGTAGCAATAAAGAATGAGAGCTTCGTACTGAGGGAAGCTCTGTGAGTGAGGGCGTATCTCGTGTTCAAACGAATTCGTGAGGGTTTATTCAAGCGCGGCGAGGATGAGCAGCAACTCCCGGCTGAAGGTGCGCAAGCCGAGCTTCCTGAGACACTTGAGGCAGACGAGGACGACGCTACACGCGCCCATCAGACTGCGGTAGCCGATGCTCTTGTCCAGAATCGCGCAGGCGGCGATACTGAGGAAATTGTCGGATCGCCGCCCGTAGCCCATCCCGCCGCGCCGACGGCAGCCGCCAATCCGCCAGCCACTTTGTCGCGCGTACCATCCGCTCCGCCAACAGGTCGCGCTGTGGAGGAACCAGCTGGTGCCGCGAATAGCTACGAAGAGGAAGAACCGCCGGAAGAGGACGTCACGGACGAGCGGCGCGGCTTTCTGCACAATCCATTCAAACTCAGCCTGGGTAGAACTCGCCAGCTCTTCGGCCGCGTGAACGCCGCACTGGAGGTCGAAGAAATCACTGATGACCTTTGGGATGAGCTGGAAGAAGCGATGATCACTGGTGATGTTGGCGTACAAACGACGGAGCGGCTGCTCACGCTGCTGCACGAACGTGTGCAGGCGGAGAACCTGACGACCGGCGGAGAGCTGCGCGAGGCACTCAAGGAAGAGCTGACGCTGCTCCTTGGCGATCCCGAGCCACTCATATTTTCCGATACGATGCCTATCAGTGTCTTTCTCGTGGTGGGGGTCAATGGCGTTGGGAAGACGACCAGCATCGCCAAGCTGGCGAATCTCTTGAAGCGGCAAAAACATCGTGTGCTGCTCGCCGCGGGCGACACGTTTCGCGCGGCGGCCACGGAACAGCTGCGTACTTGGGGCGAGCGTATTGGTGTGTCGGTTGTGAGCCACCAGCATGGCGCGGATCCAGGCGCGGTCGTTTACGACGCGATGCAGGCGGCTCAGGCACGCGGCGCTGACGTGCTGATTGTGGATACGGCCGGTAGACTGCACACCAAGTTCAACCTTATGGAAGAGCTCAAGAAGATCATGCGGGTACTGCAAAAGTACGACTCGGAGGCGCCGCATGAGGTGCTGCTCGTCATAGATGCCACTACCGGGCAGAACGGCTTTTTACAGGCCAAGCAGTTTGTTCAGGATGCGGGCGTCAGCGGGGTGATTCTCACGAAGCTGGACGGTACGGCGCGTGGCGGCATTGCTTTTGCTATCGCGTCGGAGCTAGGCTTGCCCATCAAGTTCATTGGCACCGGCGAGCGGGTGCAGGATATTGCCGCGTTCGATGCCATACAGTTTGTGGACGCGCTCTTTGAAGAGGTGTGACATCGCAGTCTGTCTGTTGACTGGCTACACTATTTTGGCCCATGATAAGATGACTTCTGGGTCCACACGCATATTTTCCCACTTACGGGGTTGCGATACGAGAAGAGGTGTCTGCGGGTGAAAGATGAATCGCGGCCTGCGTTGTCGGTGCCGAGCATGAACGGTGCGGCTGCGGCGGCAATCACCGCCCGTTTGTTGCCTGATAACATCGCGGTGAAATGCCCGAACTGCAAAGAGTTGTTGGTGGGCAAAGACTGGGAAAAAAATCTGCGTGTCTGCCAGAAGTGCAGCCACCACTTCCGCTTGAGCACGGATGAGCGCATCAGGACGCTGCTCGACGAGAATTCGTTTGAGGAGTTCGCCAGTGACCTGCGCTCATCCGATCCATTGCGATTTGTGAGCCGTTCGGAGTCGTATCAGAAGAAGCTCTCCGCGAAGATCGAAGAGACGGGTCTGAATGAAGGCGTTGTGGTGGGTCGCGGAGAGATCGAGGGTCTCCCGCTCATGCTGGCGGTGATGGATTTTCGCTTCATCGGTGGCAGCATGGGCGCGGTGGTCGGTGAGAAGATCACCCAGGCGATTGAGCGTGGCACGGCGCAGCGAGTGCCGGTGGTGCTATTCGCGGCCTCCGGCGGCGCACGAATGCAGGAAGGCGTCATCTCACTGATGCAGATGGCCAAGACATCCGCCGCGCTGGCACGGCTGGCCGAGGCCGGAGTCCCCTACGTTTCTGTGCTTACCGACCCCACTACTGGAGGGGTTACGGCGAGCTTTGCGATGCTGGGTGATGTCATACTGGCCGAGCCTGGGGCAATCGTATGCTTTACAGGACCACGTGTGATCGAGCAATTTATGCATGTGCGCTTGCCAAAGGACACAGGGACGGCGGAGTTCTGTTTACAGCACGGCATGATTGATGGCATCGTCCACCGTCGCGACCTGCGAGCGACACTGGCGAAGCTGCTGCGTTTGTATGGAAGCGCGGAAGCCGCGCGGTATTAGCGCGCGACGTGTGCCGTGAAGTTGTATTCGCTTTGGAGGGTGTTGTGATGGCGTACGATCTGGATTTCGAGCGGCCACTGGCTGAGATTGAAAGGCGCATCGCGGCACTCCAGCGCAAAGGCGAGCGGCTCAAAGCGGATGAGCGCACGCAGATACGTGCGCTCGAACGCGAGCTACGACAGCAGACTTCCGAGATCTATGGCGCCCTCACCTCCTGGCAGCGCGTGCAGGTGGCGCGGCACAAGGATCGTCCGCATACTGGCGACTACATCAAGCTGATCTGTGATGATTTCTTTGAGCTGCGCGGCGACCGCCGGTTCGGTGACGACCGTGCCATACTGGGCGGAATGGCCAGCATTGATGGCAAGACGCTCATGATACTGGGTCATCAAAAGGGCAACGATACGCGAGAGCGCCAGGAGAGCAACTTTGGTATGCCGCATGCCGAGGGCTATCGCAAAGCGCTGCGGATCATGAAGCAAGGTGAGCGGTTCCGAGCGCCGGTAGTGACGCTGATAGACACGGCGGGCGCGGCGCTCGACGTTGACGCGGAGAAGCGCGGCATCGCACAGTCAATCGCGGAGAATCTCTTCGAGATGTCGGTATTGCGCACGCCTATTTTGTCCATTGTCATCGGCGAAGGCGGGAGTGGGGGCGCCCTGGGGATCAGTGTGGCCGACCGAATACTAATGATGGAGAATACTATTTATACGGTCGCCTCGCCAGAAGCCGCCGCGTCCATCATGTGGAGAGATAACGCATTCGCATCCACTGCCGCCGAAGCGATGAAAATCACGGCGCCTGAGCTGAAGCGATTGGGGCTGGTTGAGGACATTATCGCGGAGCCAGTTGGAGGAGCACATCACGACCGCCAGGGCGCCGCGAAAGCCGTCAAGGACGCAATCCTCACTATACTGCCTCAATTAGAGCGGCGGTCCATAGAGGATTTGCTTGAGCGACGGTATCAGCGTTTTCGTGCGATTGGGACGATCGCGTTTGAACCGGTGGGCGCCGCCTCCAACTAACGCGCGCTGTCCATACGGATCCCTTTTGGCTCCCTGGCTGGCACATAATCCCCTGGTAGTCGCTTTCTGCCGATGGCCGCCGGCGTCGCAAGGGATGTGAGCGCCGGCGGGTAGCGTGACCTGACCACAGATAGCATGCCTTCCTGCAAGAGGGAAGCTGCCGCTGCGATGGGGCACATCGCAGCCGAGATGAGCAGCGGCTAGTTGGAGGTGAGCGTTTCTTATAGCCTGGGACTACCCATTCCCATCGAGCTTCATCCCAAGTCCAGAGAGGCGCTCGCTGCCAGCAAGAGGCGGCGCACGGGACGTGAGGCGGCGGGCGTCTACCGGACGCCTCTACACGCCCGTGGCAAAGGGCAACGAACGACAACATTCTGGTGCGACTCGATGTCACACAGATTGGCTGTTTTGGCGGCTGACCGACAGGCGGAAGGACAGCCGCTAGCAGATGGCAGATGGGGGCAGGCTAATGGCGCGGACCGTCATCGCGGAGCATGAGAGCCGCCACTTCGGTGAAGCCGTGCCCGGCGACCAGATCAGCTCCGACGACCGCTGGCGGCGCCAGGCTCCAGCCTTATGCCTCAGCCTGCAGGTCAGCTACAGGTGGATCGAACTTCGCGAAGAGCGGCGCCGGCTGCGGCAGCGCGCGGCCTGCCGGCACGGTCTCCGGCTCCCAGCGGCACGCGGTGACGTCGCCGTTGTTGCCGAGCAGCTCGTGCAGGCGCTGCGATGAGAAGGGCAGATAGGGCGCGAAGAGCAGTTTGAGGCCATTCAGCACTTGTATCATGGTATAGACCGTCGTGGCGGCCGCCTGCCGGTTTGTTTTGATACTCTTCCACGGCGCTTGCTCATCCAGGTAGCGATTGGCCGCACGGGCCACGCTCATCGCCTCGCTCAGCCCCTCCCGCAGCCGCACCGCCTCGATTGCCTCCGCCACCGCCTCGAAGCCGCGTCGCACCTCAGCCAGCATCGCTTCATCGGCCGGACCGAGCGCGCCCGGCTCTGGCACTTTGCCGTCGAAATTGCGGTGTGCGAACGTCAGGATGCGGTGCGCGGCGTTGCCGTACGTCGCCACCAGCTCATCGTTGTTGCGACGCACTAGCTCATCATAGGTAAAATCGGTGTCGCGCCCCTCTGGCATGGTGCTGGTGAGGTAGTAGCGCACTGGATCGGGACCGTACATATCAAGCACGTCGCCAGTGGCGATGACATTACCGCGGCTGTTGGAAGCCTTGAAGCCGCCCATCGTCATGAACTCGCTGGCCGGCACATCGTATGGCAGTGTCAGCCCACCGAACGCCATCAGCATCGCGGGCCAGATGATAGCGTGGAACGCGACATTATCTTTGCCGAGGAAGTAGTACGAGCGCGACGGCTCCTTGCCGTCGGGTCCGAGCTGCCACCACTGCTTCCATGCCTCGGGATTGCCGGTGTGTTGCGCCCACTCGATACTTGCCGAATAGTAACCAATAACCGCGTCGAACCAGACGTAGATACGTTTTCCCTCGTAGCCGGGCAGCGGTATCGGCACCCCCCAGTCCAGGTCGCGGGTGATCGCGCGAGGTTTCAGCCCCTCTTTGATCCAATTCAGCGCGAAGTTGAGCACGTTGGGGCGCCAATGCTCCTTGTTCGTTTGGAGCCACTCGCGGAGTGGCTCCTGGAGTTTCGGCAGATCCAGGAAGAAGTGCTCGGTGGTGCGGATCTCAATGTTGCGATTACCGTCCAGGCGGCAGAACGGGTTGAGCAACTGTATGGGATCCAGCGTGCGGCCGCAGTTGTCGCATTGATCACCGCGCGCATCCTCGAAGCCGCAGTACGGACACGTTCCGCCGACGTACCGATCTGGCAGAAAACGCTTGTCGGTTGGGCAATATGGCGACTCCATCGAGTCCTTGAAGAGATACCCGTTCTCCAGCAAGCGCAGAAAGAAGCGCTGCGTCTGCTCATAGTGGTTCTCGGTTGTCGTCTTTGTGTAGAGATCGAACGACACGCCGAGGCGGTCCAGAACGGCCACGATCTGCGCATGGTAGCGCTCGGCCAGCTCGCGCGGCGTGATGCCCTCACGGTCGGCGTCAACGGTAATTGGAGTGCCGTGCATGTCGCTCCCGGAGACCATGAGGACGGCATTGCCGGCGAGGCGATGATAGCGGGCGAAGATGTCGCCGGGCAGGAAGGATCCGACGACCTGCCCAACATGGGTGCTGCTCTTGGCGTACGGCCACGCGACACATACCAGAATGCGCGTGGCGCTCGCGGCGGTCTCCATACGATACGTTCCCTTTCTCATAGCAAGATGCGCACGGAATTATAGCACAATGGTCACCCATGAGCTGCCGGTGAACGGCGATTCCAGTGCGGGAACCAAGGGCCGGGAAGTACGCTGGCTCCCATGGTCTAGCCCGAATGGGAGGGATGTTCCATCTCTGGAAATGTGGTAAGATGAACGATGGTGATGGGCAATGTGCTGTTAACATTTCCCCTCGCACGAGATCATTTCGTCCGAGGTGAGAGAAGGTTATGTCACTGTATTATCGGAACGAGCAGACGGGAGCGGAGGCGCGTCTGGGACGCACGGGAATGGGTTTCTATGTCGAGGCCTTTCATCCCGATTTTTCCCTCCCCCTGCGCAAGACGTACGAGTGGTATCAGCAGGATCTTGCGACGCGCGACTTCGAGATCCTCCGTGCGGTGGTTGGCGCCACACGTCATCAGAGCGAGGCGGTCGCGGCAAGCTAGGCTCAGCGTTCGCGGCGTACAACGGCGTACACCATCCCGCGCTGCACGTGGGTTCACATACATTAGTAAAGCCCGCTGGGATCCATTCCGGCGGGCTTTATATTGTGTAAAAGCGGCAGCTAATATACGTCTATCTCCGGCCCCCAGCTCTCCAGACGCCGCTTGATCGCGCCCAGGAACTGCGCTGCCGTGAGGCCGTCCAACACGCGATGATCGAACGACAGCGACATGTACATCATCGAGCGGATGGCGATGGCATCGTCTATCACTACCGGGCGCTTCACCACGGCGTCCATCGTGAGGATGCCCGCGTTGGGCTGATTGATGATGGCCATCGAGATTAGCGTACCGAAGACGCCGGGATTGTTCACCGTAAATGTTGCCCCCTGGGCGTCCGCCGGCATCAACTTGTTGCTCCGCGCCCGCGCCACCAGATCAGCGACTGACCGCGCGATGCCCGCAAGGTTCAGCGTATCCGCGTTCTTGACGACAGGCACAATCAGGTTGTTGCCCAGGGCGACGGAAACACCAATGGCGATGTTCTTGCGCAACACAATCTTGTTGTCGTCCGTCCATGATGCATTCATGTACGGATGCTCTTTGAGCGCCTCGACCGTTGCCTTGATGACGAACGTCTGGAACGAGATGCCGTAGCCTTCGCGCTGCTTGAACGCTTCACGGTGCTGATCCAGCCACCTGGCCAGGCTCGTCATATCCACTTCGACCAGCGTTGTCGCGTGCGGCGCGGTACGCTTGCTGCGCACCATGTGCTCGGCGATGGCGCGCCGGGCTGGCGACGGAGTGATGACTTCGTCTTCGACGCCAATGGTGACAGGCGGCGCTGGAGGTGCTGGAGGTGTTGACGCGCTGGACGCGCTCGGAGCCGGGACAACAGGCGTGGTGACGCCAACGGCGGCAGGTAGCGTGACTGCTGGCGGCTGTCCAACCTGTTCGATGTAGGCGAGAATATCTTCCTTGCGAATGCGCCCGCTATCACCAGTGCCACGAATCGTGTTCAGGTCAATCTGGTGCTCCTGAGCCAGCCGTCGAGCCAATGGCGACACTTTCTCCTGGACGGCGGCTCCTGGCGTGTGTCGCCCATTCGCCGTGTTCGCGCTGCCCATGCTCGCAGTGGCGGGATTTGAGGTGACGCCGGTGAGTGGAGGGCTGGCGCTCGCGCCTGGCACTCCAACGGCGGACGCGCTCGCCGCTGTCGTACTGGCTGTGGTTGCGCTTGCGCCAGATTCATCGATCTCGGCAATGTCCACGCCGACTTTCACTGTCTCGTCGGCCTGTACCAGGATTTTGACGAGACGGCCAGCAACCGGCGACGGTAACTCGGCGGTCACTTTGTCAGTGATGATCTCGACAAGCGATTCGTCCTTCTTCACCATGTCGCCTTCGCTCTTGAGCCACTGGCCAATGGTGCCTTCGGAGACGGACTCACCCAATTGCGGCATGGTAATTTTGGTCGGCATATCTGCGCTCCTCTACCTCGCACGACGTTGTGCCGGCGCTGCTATCCGCCAGCGAAAGCCGCCCCGAGCACGTCAGTGTGCCACAGGTTTCGGCATCGGATGTCGTTGTCGTTTGGCGGCGGCGACTCAGCCGATCTACACGAGCATTCGCGCCGCCCATATCACATCACATTGTACCCGCTCATGGCGCGGATCCGCACTGGCCAGCACCTCGAGCACACTCGTTGTCATCGTATCATGCCCGCTCACTGACGGCAAGGTTC
>DATGEP010000087.1:0-1501 GCA_035310125.1 Ktedonobacterales bacterium | reverse complement strand
ACCCGGGCACTTGCGTGACGCGATCTGGGTTCACCCTGTCGAGGTCCGACCGTGGAGCTGTCGTTTCTCACGATTGTGCTCGCGACGGAGGGGAGCGATGGCGGGCGCGGACCCTCGGGTGGATCCTTGCGCGCGCTCTCCTCCGTCGCGAGCCAACGCGCCGCGAGAGCTCGGACGCGAGCCACTAGGTCGCACGGCGCGTTACCCGCGTCGCGCGCTACTCAATGGGCTGGACGCGTGGCTTGCCCTGTCGAATCAGCAGGTGACCGATCAGTAGCGGTCCGTAGTGGATCTCCCATTCGTCGCTGTCGATCTCCCGAAAGCCAATCGGCTGACCTTTCAGCAGGTGGCTGATGTAGAAGGACTTGCCGGCCATCGCCACCGTGCCCCCGTCACCAGCGCGTCGGACCTTGAAGTCCTCGCCATACGCGGGCTCGCGCGGCGGACGCAGCGCTCTCCATGACGGCTCGTAGATCGATGCGGGCGGTTTCTGACCGAGCGCTTCGTGCGGGCGCTCGTCGTTGTAGTCGCGCCGGAAGTGGTCGAAGGCACGCTGCTGCTCGGCGAGCGTTTGAGCCGGCGGTTTCGTCGTGCAGGCTTTGAGCGTCCGGTGAAATCGCTCGTGCCGCCCGTTTTGTTGTGGCTGCCCAGGCTCGATGCGCTCGGGAACAATCCCCAGCTGGATCCACCACACGCTCAGCGCCGACAGCCCGCCCAACGTCTTGGTCGCGAAGGGCGACCCATTGTCGCTGCGGATCCTCGCTGGGACGCCAAACTCCGCAAACGCGCGCTCGAAGTGCGGGCGTGCGAGTGCGGTCGTTTCGCCCGTCAGACCCTCGCAGCGAATCAGGTAGCGCGAGGCGCCGTCGGTGATCGTTAGCGGGTGGCATCGCATCCGATCGCCAAGCTCGAAAGATCCCTTGAAGTCCGTGCACCATACATCATTGGGTTCGGTGCACGGTTCGAGGGGACTCGGATGCATCGGTACGCGAATGCGCCGACGACGCGGACGAATGAGCCCACGTCGTTTGAGGATCTCGCCGACCGTACTCGCCGCCGGCCATGTCATCTCGGGGTGGGCGCTCGCCAATCGCTCGATGAGCTTCTTGGGCCCCTCCTGGGGGTGCTTCTTGCGCATCTCCGCCACCAGGTCCTCGAGCGGCCCGGCGGTCTTGTGCGGGCACGTCTGCGCTTTCGGCGCCCGATCCTCCAGACCTTCCGCTCCGCGCTCGTTGTATCGCGCGAGCAGCGCATAGCCCGTCTGACGGCTGATTCCGAAACGCTCGCATAGCCGCGTGAAGTTCCCTCGCGCGTCCGCCTTCACAGCGGCGATGAATTCAATTCGCTGGTCCACGATGCAGGTCTCTTTCCACGGCACAGGCGGCACCTCGCCGCTTCAGCCAGCCGCATGGCAGACCTGCTCGCCAACCACTTATGTCCACCCCCGACTGTCAGGGGAGGACCCGGTCTATTTTGTCAAGGAAGGACCCGGTCTGTACCC
>DATGEP010000086.1:0-23113 GCA_035310125.1 Ktedonobacterales bacterium | reverse complement strand
TGCGGCCCCTACTCCAATGGCACCGAGGGCCATGAAGTGCAGGCTATGGCCTGCGACAGGCGCAATACCACTGACACCGGCGCCAACCCCAGCGTCAGCGTGCCCGGCGTCGCTACAGGCGGGCTTACGGGGGCTTCGGTGATCTTCGATGTGCAGAGCCTCCATCGGCAGGGAGCGCTTACCGTCGCGGTGAATGGGCATGCCGCACACGCGGTGCCATATATCGCCAGCGACCGCAACACCTACGACTTCCAAAGCTACGCGGTGACAATCCCTGCCAGCGAGCTCGTCAGTGGCACCAACACGGTGCAGTTCCATCTGAACGCGGGCGCCAACGGGGATCAGGTCACCCTCATGAACGTCCAAATCGAGACCCTCTCCAGCACCCCCTACACGCCAGCACCACTCCCGCCAGATCCGACGCCTCAGGCGTATTGGCGCTAGCATATTCGCGCCGTTGCCGACCTGGAATGGGCGTGGTATAATCCCTAGCACCGAGAGTTAGTGTATGTTGTACACTGAACACTAACGATGGTGTGCTGGGTACACGCTCACGTGCGCCGCGCACCGGAGAGGAGCCGAATATGCCCGGTGGCAACGGCGTTTCCGCACCAGGCGCGCCCACGGACGCGCTCACGTATGATGTCGCGATCATCGGCGGTGGCATCGCGGGCTTGTCAGTCGCGCTGACGCTGCCCCCCACCCTCAGCGTGCTACTGGTGACGAAAGGCGCGCTGGGTGAGAGCAACACCCGCTATGCCCAGGGTGGCCTGGCCGCCGCGGTTGGGCTGGACGACACCCCGAACCTGCATCTACAGGATACTTTAGCGGCGGGCGCCGGATTGGTACACGAAGAAGCGGCCCAAGTGCTCGTCACTGAAGCGCATGAGGCTGTTGCCTGGCTCATCGGGCTGGGCGCCGCATTCGACGAGCGCGAGCCGGCGCCCAACGTGCCGGCAACGACATCACCGCTGGATCTGGCGCGTCGCTACCAGCTTGGGCGCGAGGCGGCGCATAGCCGCTGGCGGGTGCTGCACGCGCATGGCGACGCCACCGGCGCGGAGATCGAGCGGGCGCTGGTCGCGGCGGTACATGCCCGCCCAGGAACACGCATCCTCGATTCGTCACTGGCACTGCGGCTACTCGTCGAACGCGGTGTCTGTGTGGGGCTGGACGTGCTGGCTGGCGGCGAACAGATCCGAGTGCGCACGCGGCGCGGCGTCGTGCTCGCGAACGGTGGCGCGGGCCAGCTCTGGCTGCGGACGTCGAACCCGCCGGGCGCGACCGCCGATGGGCTGGCGCTTGCCTGGGGTGCGGGCGCCACGCTGGCGGACCTCGAATTCGCGCAATTTCATCCAACTGTGCTGGTCGCACCGAATGGCGCCTCGGAGTCGTTCTTGATCTCGGAAGCCGTGCGTGGTGAGGGTGCATACCTGCGCAACGCGGCTGGCGAGCGCTTCATGCCGCGCTACTCACCCGATGCGGAGCTGGCTCCGCGTGATGTCGTCGCGCGCGCAATCCTGGGCGAGATGCTCGCGGCGGGTGTGCCCTGCGCCTACCTTGACCTGCGGCACCTACCAGCGGAGCAGATGCGAGCGCGCTTCCCGACCATTGCCGCCACCTGTAAGCGATATGGGCTGGACCTTGCTCGCGACTTGATACCCGTCGCACCCGCGGCGCACTACTTCATGGGC
This sequence comes from Ktedonobacterales bacterium, assembly GCA_035310125.1. Taxonomy (GTDB): domain Bacteria; phylum Chloroflexota; class Ktedonobacteria; order Ktedonobacterales; family JADMIN01; genus DATGEP01. The sequence continues at coordinate 21,419 of DATGEP010000086.1, read as the reverse complement.
GGAGTTGTGGTGGACACGTGGGCGCGCACGACCGTTCCCGGCCTCTACGCCGTCGGGGAAGTCGCCTGCACGGGTGTCCACGGGGCAAATCGCCTTGCGAGCAACTCGCTGCTGGAGGGATTGGTCTTCGGCCGGCGTGCCGCCCACACGATCGCCACTGCTGGCGACGGCCCACGTCCCTGGCCACACGGCACTCAGCTGCCTGGCGATTCCCTCGCTGTGGACGCTCTCGCACTGCCTGAATCATATGTCAGCATCGGGGCGCTTGCCGAGCACCAGAAGCCGGGTGCGGCTGCTGAGACAACGCGCACGTTGCTGCGCCGCGTCATGTGGGAGCGCGTCTCCCTGCGCCGCGATGCCGCTGGACTCGCCGCGGCGCTGCGCGATGTGGGGGCGCTCGCGAAGCGCGGCCCATACGATCCTGAGACGGCGAATATGCTCTTTGCGGCGCAGGCCATCACCGCCGCCGCGCTGGCAAGGCGCGAAAGCAGGGGCAGTCACTTTCGCGAGGACTATCCCGACCGCGATCCGATGCGCGATGGACGCCACTCTCTGCTGAGCGCCCCGGCCCCACACGCGATGATGGAAGGAGCACTAGCGCATGCCGAGATCTAATCCAGCACTTGCGGGGTTCGATCCGCTCTTCGATGCGGAACTCGTGCGGCGGGCGCTGGCGGAGGACATCGGGCGCGGTGATGTGACCACTGAGGCGACCATCCCCGCCGAGACCACCGCCAGCGGGCGCATCGTCGCTCGCGAGGCCGGGGTCATTGCCGGGCTGCCCGCCGCCGCGCTCGCATTCCGTCTCCTCGATTCCGCTGTGCGTTTCGAGCCACTTGTCCGCGAGGGCGCGCGCGTCGAGGTCGGAGCGGCGCTCGCGACGATAACCGGAGACGCCCGCGCCTTGCTCACCGCCGAGCGCACCGCGCTCAACTTCCTGGGGCATCTCTCCGGCATCGCCACGCTGGCCTTCCACTGTCAGGCAGCCATCGCGGGCACGACGGCGCGCGTGGTGGACACGCGCAAGACGACACCAGGACTGCGCAACCTGGAGAAATACGCCGTGCGGACGGGTGGCGCCTCGAATCATCGCGCCGGTCTGGACGACGGTGTACTGATCAAAGATAACCACATTGCAGCCTGTGGAAGCATCGCGGCAGCCATCGAGCGTGCCCGCGCGCACACGCCACACTTGCTCAAGATCGAGGTCGAGTGCGAGACGCAGGAGCAGGTGCGTGAAGCGCTGGATGCCGGCGCCGATGTCATCCTGCTCGACAACATGCCGCTGGACCGTATGCGCACCGCCGTCACGCTCATTCGCGAGCGAGCGCCGCACACACTCATAGAAGCCTCCGGCGGCATCGGCGCCGATCCCACGAAGCTCGCCGCCGTCGCGGCGACCGGCGTTGACCTGATCTCCCTGGGCGCGCTCACGCACTCCGCTCCCAACCTGGATGTCTCCCTGGAGCTCGACTAATCTTCGCTTCGCTGAGGTTTTTGTCGCGAGCGATGAATCGCAGACCAATCAGGAGTGAACCGGCATGACCATAGACCTATCCGCAGACATAATGAACCTTGCAAAACCCGCTGTCGGCGCGGATTGTGAGGAAAGCACCGAGCAACGCACCCTGCCATCGCTGGTAGAGTGGCGCGCGCGCGCGGCTGGCATTGCGCCTCAACCTCGCTCCAGCCATGCTGGAGCCGAGCGCGCCGATGCCATACCTCGCGAATATGCGCTGATGGACGGCGACGAGCTGGACCGTCGCATTGCCGCCGCGAGGGCGAAATTGGGAGAGCGGCTGTTGATCCTCGGCCACCACTATCAGCGTGACGAGATTATCAAATACGCCGATGCGCGAGGCGATTCGTTCAAGCTGGCGCAGTTCGCCGCGGCCCGTTCGGAAGCGGACTACATTGTCTTCTGCGGCGTCCACTTCATGGCCGAGAGCGCAGACATCCTCAGCGGGTCGCATCAGACGGTCATCTTGCCCAATCCCGCCGCCGGCTGCTCGATGGCCGACATGGCGAACATCGCCGAGGTGGAGGAGTGTTGGGAGGTGCTGGATGCGCTCTATGCCGACGAGAGGACGGTAACTGGGGATGAGCGGCAGGCCGTCATTCCGGTCACGTATATGAACTCCGCCGCCAACCTCAAGGCATTCTGTGGCCAGCACGGCGGCATCGTCTGCACTTCGTCCAATGCGGAAAACGTGCTGCGCTGGGCATTCGCGCGCGGGCGGCGCGTGCTCTTCTTCCCCGATGAGCACCTGGGCCGCAACACCGCCCTGGCGATGGGTATCTCCGAGAAGCACATTGCCGTCTGGAATCAGCGGCTGGATTTTGGCGGCATCGAAGACGAGACGACGCTGCTGGATGCGCAGGTGATTCTCTGGAAGGGGTGGTGTTCCACCCACCAGCGTTTCACACCGGAGCAGATCGCCGAGGCGCGGGCGACATATCCGAGCGTGCGCGTGGTGGTACACCCTGAGTGCCGGCACGACGTGGTGGCTGCCGCTGACCTGAGCGGCTCGACCGAGCGCATCATTGCGGTGATCGAGGCATCGCCAGCCGGCTCCATCTGGGCTGTTGGCACGGAAATCAATCTGGTCAAGCGCCTTGCCTCCGAGCATCCCGACAAAATCATCTTCTGCCTGGACCCCATCGTGTGCCCTTGCTCCACCATGTATCGCATCCACCCGGCCTATCTCGCCTGGGTGTTGGATGAATTGACCGAAGGCCGCGCCGTCAACGCCGTCTCGGTAGATGGCGACACGGCGAAATGGGCAAAGGTCGCGCTTGAGCGCATGCTCGCGAACAAAGGGTAGAAGGGCAGAGATCTACGTAGTAGGCGGCGAATCGGTGGATTTCGCCGCGTACTCCTCGCGCGTGGTGCGTGGCTGGAGGCGCGCCAGCAGCGGTACATATGGCCACCAGAGCAGCAGCAAGATCACCAGTGTGAGGGCAATGCCGGCGATGTAGTGCCCGGCGCCTATCACAATGCCGATGCTCGTGACGGTCCACACAGCGGCGGCGGTAGTAAGCCCCTTGACGCTGCCCGTTTGCGCATGCAGAATCAGCCCGGCACCAATGAAGCCGATGCCCTGAACGATGCCCGCAATGACGCGATCAGCACCCGCACCGGCCAAGCTAGTGACGGCCAGCGCCGTCAGCACAGCGGCACCTAGCGTGACCAGCGCGAACGTACGCGTGCCTGCTCTATGCCCGTGTGCTTCGCGCTCCCACCCGACGACAAATCCACACAGCCCGGCCAGCAGCGCCGAGCCTATCAACGCCAGATCATGCGGCGTAACCATCGTTCGCTCCTCCCACTCGCACAGCTTCCCAAGGAAGCACGAGGCTTCTCGTACCGTACCTAACGCATGAGCGCCGCTCTTGACACGTCTCCATCTCACCACGCTATAGTATTCACCACAGTTAGTAACTAACTGGTTAGTTACTTCGTGAAGGGGACCGGCACAGTGGATGAAAAACATGGCCGCGCCCGCGACTCAGTGGCGGCGCGGGAGGCATTTCTCGGCGCCGCTGGAGCCATTTTCGCACGGGCGGGCTTCGAAGGCGCCCGTGTGGAGGAAATCGCCGCGAAGGCGGGTTACAACAAGGCGCTGCTCTTCCACTACTTCGGCGACAAGCTGGGCCTCTACCAGGCTGTCGTCAGCCGCCACCACGATCAGGTCGCGGCAGGAAATTCGCGCGTCCTCGATTCAGCTGTCCCCCCGGACGACGCCCCGCTCACACGCGATAGTGTCCGAAAATTCCTCGAAGTCGCCGTTCGCTGGTCGTTCGACTTCTGTCGCAGTCAGCCCACGTGTGCCCGCGTGCTCTCCTGGGAGGCGGCGGAGGGATGGACGACATTGCGGCACATCAATCCAGGTCGCGAGCGACCACCGTGGATTCAGGCGGTGCAACGCTTCCTGCTCCGCGCGCGCGATGCTGGCTTTCTCCGAGCGGACCTCGATCCGAACATGCTGGTAGCGATCATTGCCGGTATGGCGCAGCACTACCAGCAGTCGCTTCCGCGCTATGAGATGCTGTTCGCCATCGCCGATCTCACCACGCCCGAGGCGCTGGCGCATGCGCGTGAGCAGATGGTGCAATTCGTCGTCCGCGGTGCGATGACAGAGGCTCACGATGAGCCTGATGAACCTGAAGAATCCGAGATGGAGGGGAAAAACTACCATGCGGCTGGCATATAAATGGCAGGCGGCAATAGTGGCCGCGATTGGCCTGTTCATGGCGATTCTCGATAACACCATCGTCAACGTCGCGCTCCCACAGATGGCGGCGTCGTTTCACACCTCGTTCCAGACGATCACCTGGGTCGTAACGGCGTATCTGCTGGCGCAGGCAGCAGTCATTCCGATCACGGGCTACGTTAGCGATCGCGTAGGCAGCAAAGCGGTCTTCCTCTTCTGCCTCGCGCTCTTTACGCTCGGCTCCGGACTCTGCGCTATCGCCCCCAACGAAGGAATGCTGATTGCATTCCGAGTGCTTCAGGGCATCGGCGGCGGTGCGCTCTTCCCGCTGGCGCTGGCGATTGTGTTCCGCGTCTTCCCACCCACCGAGCGCGGGCTTGCCGGCGCGTTGGTTGGCGTGCCAGTGCTGCTGGCCCCAGCGTTCGGCCCGACCATCGGCGGCTATCTCACCACCACGTTCGACTGGAGCGCGATCTTCACGGTGAATATCCCCATCGGCATACTCGCCGTTCTGCTCGGCTTCTTTGTGTTGCGTGGGCGCGCCGCCGACGAGAGCCACGAAGCTGTCGAGCCGCGACGGCAGCGTTTCGACGTGGTCGGCCTGATCCTCTCGATGGTTGGTTTCACCGCGCTCGTCTACGGCATCTCGGAAGCAGCCACCTATGGATGGAACGATACGCCGTTCGATCATTTCTCCATCTTGGGCACAACTCTCGATTTGAGCGTCGCTCGGTATCTCATCCTTGGCGGCGCGTTGCTCGTCGTTTTCGTGATCAATGAGCTATTTGTGAGCGACCCGGTGATGGATGTGCGCCTTTTCGCGAACTACACTTTTGCGATGACCAACATCCTTTTGTGGGCGATTGGCGGTTTGCTCTTTGGCAGCCTCCTACTCATCCCCCTGTTCTTCGAGAATGTTCAGCATGTCTCGGCGCTCTCGACCGGAGAGTTACTCATCTCTCAGGGCGTCGCGGCGGCAGTGATAACACCCATCGCCGGCAGGCTCTATAATCGGGTGGGACCGCGAATCCTCGCAACCGCCGGCTTCATCCTCCTGACCGCCGGCACCTTCGGTTTCATCAACCTCGATGTGAATACGACCGGCGCTTCATTGCAGATCTGGCTCGTTCTGCGCGGTCTGGGGCTGGGGTTGACAAACATCCCGCTGCAAACGCTGGTCCTCTCGGTCGTCAGCAACCGCGCGATGGCCCGCGCCTCGTCGCTTGTAACGGTCACGCGCCAGGTGGCCGCCGCCGTTGGCATCGCGGCATTGACGACCTACGCCACGCAGATTGGCAAAAACCAGGCAGGCAGCTTCGCGACAACCTTCCAGACGACACAGCTCGCGCAGGTCAAGACTGCCTGTATCGCTCAACACGCCCCGAACGCTGCGGCGATACAAGACTGCATCCAGGCGGCAGCGCACCAGTATGTTGCCGCGCACGCTGCCGTGTCCGGCATCAACGGAGCGTTCCTGATCGCGCTTTTCGGCACCGGCGTCTGTGTGCTGGTTGCCCTGCTGATTGGCCGCGATCCGGCTGTCGAGGCCGCGAAGACAGCGACGGCACGTGGCGAGTCCATCGAGGCGCGTCCGGCTGTCATCGGCGAGTGAGACGTACATGACGAAAATCGTCACACCACTTGAAAAGGTGACGCTATGACCGTCTCCGTTTGCCCAATTGCGACCGTTTCCGCGCCGCTGGCATCCGTATGGGCTGTGCTGACCGAACCGGCGTCGTATAGCGCGTGGTGGGACGCGCGGACGAAGCGCATCGAGCCGGCGGGACCGGCGGCGGCGGGGCAGGTGGTGCATGCATCAAGCCGCGCGCTGGGGCGGAGCTGGCCCGTCACCACGCGCGTGCTGGCGGTGGACGCTGGGCGGCACGCGCTGGACATGGAGACGGCGCTGCCGCTGGGCATCACTGTGCGCAACCACATCCTCTGCGACCCGCTGGACGCCACGGCCACGCGCGTCACCTTCGGCTGAGACTTTGAATTCCCGTCTGGATGGCGGGGTCGGGTCATCGAGCGGCTGATGGGATCGCAGTGCCATCGCGGCGTAGAAGATGCGCTGGCCCGGCTGAGGCGCCGGGCGGAGGCGCTTGCAGTGGTGTAGGGAAGGCCGGGTGGATAATCCACGTAGAGGAGATGTCCACCCGGCATGATCCTTTACTTCTCGGCTACAGCCGGTACTTTGCGCGTACTCCGTCTGCCATGACGGAGGCGCGCTATGGTTAATGTGTGCTTCGCGGGGTATGAGCGCCGATGAATGTCAGCATGCGGTTCCATGCGTCGGCGCTCTCCTGCTGGAACTCTTCGGACTTGCGGTCAAAGAAGCTATGCGGCGCCCCTGGATAGATCACCATCTCATGCTCCACGCCAGCGTTCGTAAGGGCGGCATCGAAGGCGTGTACGTCCTCTTCGGAGATGCCCTGGTCCACGCCGCCAAACAGACCCAGCACGGGGCATTCGAAGTCGCGCACCCGTTCAATTGGAGCGGGTCCGCCGAAGCGATTCCGTGTTGGCGACCCATAGAATCCTATGACGCCCGAAAGCCCATGCTGGTTTGCCGCCTGCTGAAACGAATTGCCGCCGCCAAAGCAGAACCCGACCGTGTATACGGCCCGGATCACCGCGCCGGGCATATTGCGGAGATGCGTGATGGCCGCGCTTACGTCTTCGCGTATCTGCTGATCGTTGCACTTCATCACATGCGGCATGTACTCGAATTCAGCATCACGGGGAGCGAGGCCCGCCGTCCGTCCGAAATAATCAATCGCGATAGCCAGGATGCCCGCGACGGCGAAGCGTTCCGCGAGCTGCTCATAGAAGGCGAACAGACCCCGCACATCAGGCAGTATGACGATGGCGGCTCCACTGGGGGCGTCCGGGCGCGCAACATACGCGGAAAAATGTGTGCCATCGCGTGAGACTAACACAGTGCGCTCTCCGAAGGAGGCGCCGCCAAGATCCGCACCCTCAAGCGGCAGCGACGCACCAACTCCGGGCGGCAGGTCAGGTGGCATCGCGTCGTAGCTGAAGCACATGCTCGAATCACCTTTCGCGACGATTAGTACTATCCCTACATGGTCCCGCGACTAAGATAATACGTCCGTAGCGCCACATATATGCCTTATGAGCCTGACATCCTGGCGAAAATTGCGCTTCGTATGGCTGTGCAAACTGTGCTATACTGGTACGAATGCGAGGACACTGCGTTATGATGGTGCGCCGTGTTATACTTGTAGGCAATCGCGATGCGTTGGCGGGGCACGAGGATGCCGCCGTACGTATCTAACGATGTGCCACCCTACACGGCAAGTGGGTTGGAAGATCGCAGGATGCGGTTTGTACATCCGCTTGCACGTTTCATGCCTTACCCGAACGGCCCAGCCTGCCCGTACTAGTGTTCCCGAAAGATGGCGCCCATGCGTATACAGTGCATAAGGCGTAGTGCGCCGGGAAGCAAGCAGGAGCGAAAGGTCCGTACGGCGCACAGTTTGATGGCGAAAGCTACAAACTAAGGAGAGCGAGCGTATGGTCATGCCTGTGTCGCCTGAACCCGAGACGTCACTTTGTTGCGCATTCTGTGGCAGGGTACTCGACGTTGTCGTCGTAAATCCGACGGGGGAACTCATCGGCTGCGAGGAGTGCGCCGGCGAGCGCGGACTTGCGGGCGAAGTAATGACGATTGAGGAATGGAATGCGCCCGCCGCGGTGGCGGAGGTGCTCGAGCAATTCGGACTTTCTGGCTGGCAGGCACAGAAGCCCGCTCCCTCCCCAGCTCAGCAGCCGCGCGCCCACTACTGGGAGGTCCAGTCTCCAGGCGCCAGGTATTTCCTGAAACGTTTCTACAACTGGTATCCGCCCGCATCCATCCGCTACATGCACAGCGTGATGGCGCATCTCGCCAACCGCCGGCTGCCCGTGCCACAGTGGGTGCCGAACAGCGCAACTGGTGAAAGCTTCACGGAAGCCGCTGGTGCGAATTGGGCGCTGTATCGCGCGCTGGATGGTCGCACCGCGACTCGCCAGGATTGGATGTGGGGCCGTCCCAAAGCGGCGGAGATGCTCGCCTCGCTACACCTTGAATTACAGGACTGCCTGCCAGAAGGTGAAGAGTTTCATCCCTGGGGCGCCTGGACGCTCGATACGGTTGATCGCGTACTGGAGAGCTGGCAGCCGCATCCTGACCTGCCGCCAGAGCTGTTGGGGCATGTACGCGACCGGCTCGCCACACGCTATTTTGGGGAGCTCTACCCCGCACTACCCAAACTGGTGGTCCACGGCGATTATGTGGCGGCGAACATCCTGTGGAAAGGCGACAGCATGAGCGCCACTGTCAGCGGCGTGCTGGATTTCGAGCGGGCGCATCTTGACACCGCGCTCTTCGACTTCGCCTGGGGCCTGGGTGACCGCCGGCCGCCGCTGCTCCGCGCGACAATCGCCACATACAGCCGAGTACGCCCGCTCTCCGCCATCGAGCGCGAAGCGATGCCTGAGGCATTGCTCCTTGGCGCCCTCATGGGCATAGATATGCAGATGACTTACTTCAGTGACATGGATGAGGTCTCGCGTCTTGCGCAAGAGCTTGCGCTCATGGTGCGCGACACGGAATCGCTGCGCAAAGCCGCCGCGCTGAAGTAGCGCATTGACGCCCTATCGCATCTAGTTAGGGCGTCAACCAGGATCACTCTCACGCCGGTGCATGCTCAAGCGACAGGCAGATCATCGCTTGGCCTGGGTACCAGTGCGAGCGTGCCAATGATACACTCGGTGGTCCGCTTCAGAGCGACCTCGAAGGATACGCCGCGCTTTGCCAGCGGTCGCTCTCGATGCGCAACAGGGGAAAACATGGATCCATCGGAGGAGGCACGCTCCCCTCGCGACGAGGCGCATCACAACCCAGACATCGAGGTCATCCCGACGGGCACGTTCCAGGCGAACTGCTACCTGGTAACATGCCCGACCACCGGCGACACGATGGTCGTGGACCCCGGAGCGGACGCCGAGCGCATTTTGGAGCATATCCGGCGGCGGTCTCTCACCGTGGTCATCATCCTGCACACCCACGGTCATTTCGACCACATCGGCGCGACAGAGGCCGTTTTGGCGGGTCTGGGGTTATCTGTTCCTGTGGCGGCGCATCCCGCCGATGCCTATCTCTACGAGCACGACGCGCGAGCGATAGGCGCGCAATTCGGCTACGCCTTGCCCGCGACACTGGCAACGCCCGATGTGCCCCTGGCGGACGGCGACGAGCTGCGCGTGGGCGAGCTGCGGCTGCGGGTACTCACGACGCCAGGACACACGCCGGGTAGCATCAGTCTGCTCTGTGGATCTCAGGGTGTCTTCTCGGGCGATACGCTATTTCGCCGTGGTATTGGGCGGACGGATTTGTCCGGTAGCGATGAGGACGCCATCTATGAGAGCATCCTGACGCGGCTGTATCCGCTGGCGTCCGAGCTTGCGGTGTATCCTGGGCACGGTCCCACGACGACCATCGGCGAGGAGCGGCGCAGCAACCCATTTGTTCAGGCGCCATAGGCCATCGCCGGAGAGACGTAACCATATCGCAACGAAATTTGCCGCATACAATGGCGTGGCGCGCGTTACTCTTCGATTGTCGTGGTAGTTGCACTACTATGGAGCGACTGCGCGAGCAAGCGAAGCTGGCGAAGTGAGCGATGCGGCGTTGTCACCTGGCAGCCATTAGGGGCGCCTGGTGGGCGCTCGCGGGACAATTCAGATATACTGCGAAGAGCAGAGACGACACCGATAGAGGTAACGGGCGCATGTCTGGCGCATGGGAGTAGGATGCGCGGCGCTTGAGGAGAGTGGGAATGAAGACGATTTGCGTCGTAGGAACCGGATATGTTGGTCTGGTCACGGGAACATGCCTGGCAGAATTGAAAAATCAGGTAACATGCCTGGACATCATACCCGAGAAGATCGCGCGACTGCGCCAGGGTGAGCTACCCATCTACGAACCCGGACTGGATCCGCTGGTCCAGAGCAATGTTGATGCTGGCCGCCTGCGCTTCACGACGAGCTACGCCGAAGCCGTCCCGAATGCCGATTACATTTTCATCGCCGTCAATACGCCGACGATTGCCGGTGGCGCGGGCGCCGACATGCAATATGTCGAGGCGGCGGCTCGCTCTATCGCCCAGAGCCTTGTCAAAGATGCCATTATCATCAACAAGAGCACAATGCCCGTCGGCAGTGGCGATCTCGTCTCCAACATCGTGCGCGAGCATCTGCGCGACACGTCGCTCAAAGTCTCAGTCGTCTCCAATCCCGAATTCTTGCGCGAAGGCTCAGCCGTCCAGGACTTCCTGCAGCCAGATCGCGTTGTTTTAGGCTCAGCGGACCCCGACGCAGCTAAGCGTGTGGCGGAGCTCTATCTTCCCTTGCATGCGGCCTTTGTCATCACAGACCTTTATACCGCCGAGATGATCAAGTACGCCTCTAATGCCTTCCTCGCCACCAAAATCTCATTCATCAACGAGATGGCGCGCATCTGCGACCGCCTGGGCGCCGACGTCAAAGAAGTCGCGACGGGCATGGGCTATGACAAGCGGATTGGCCGCCCGTTCCTTGATGCCGGTCTGGGATACGGAGGCTCATGCTTTCCGAAAGATGTGAAGGCCCTGGCGTTTATGGCCCACGAAGCCGATCTGCACCCGCAGCTGCTCGAAGCCGTTATGCAAATCAATCAAGATCAACGGCATGTCGTCATTGACAAGCTGATGGCTGAGGTGGGTATGGATGGGAGCCTGCGCGGAAAGACCATCGCGGTGCTTGGCCTCGCCTTCAAGGACAACACTGATGACATGCGTGACGCTCCCGCGATTGACATTATCAACTGGCTGATCGAAGCTGACGCGGACGTGCGTGTCTTTGATCCCGTCGCCGACGCGACATCCAAGCACATTCTTCCGGACTGGGAAGTCACGTATTGCGCCGACGAATACGAGGCTACCGCCGGGGCTGACGCTCTGCTGGTGGTGACGGAGTGGAAGCGCTTCCGCACCCTCAACTTCACGCGCATCCGAAATGAGATGCGCCCGTGTGAGGGCGGTCCGGTGATGATTGACGGTCGCAACCTGTACGATCCCGCCGAGATGGCGCGCCTGGGCTATCGCTATCATGGTATCGGGCGCGGTGAGCAGCGGCGCAACGGCAACGGGCATTCCGCCTCATTTCTGAATTCCTCGCAGGGCGAAGCACGCGGTTAAATGGACCAATACCCGCCAGACGACAAAACCGAACAGGCTTCTAAGCCCACCACGCCGGTAGCAATCGCTATCGGCGTGGACCTTATGGAGCGTGAGCGGCTTATACGCACATACCAGCGCTTCGGTGACCGCTTTCTGCGAAAGGTCTTCACCGATACCGAGCTGGACCAGGCGGGCGGGCGCATCGAGCGCCTGGCGGGACGCTTTGCCGCCAAGGAAGCGTGCGCGAAGGCGCTTGGCACGGGCATCGGTCAGGTTGCCTGGAAAGAGATCGAGATCGTCCGCCTGCCCGGTGGGAAGCCGTCGCTTCAGCTCCATGGCCGCGCCAGCGAGCTCGCCGCTTCTCTTGGACTAACCGCCTTTGACGTCAGCATCTCCGACACACACGGCCACGCTCTGGCTGTCGTGGTGGGGGTGCGGAGCTAAAGATCAGGGCGCCGTAGGAGAGTCTGTCGCGGGCTGTAGCGCCGCCGCCAGGAATGTTTGATCCACCGCTTCCGGCAGCGGCTCGCCTTTCCCGATTGGCTGTCCGAGCAGGGATTGAAGCATCAAGGCGTTGAGCACGGCTTCACTTTGCGGGACGGCTGGCCACAAGGCGGATGGCAGGTCAGCCATATGGTCATGGCTGGCAGCGAGCTCAGTAGGGGAGCGGTATACTCGCGTGCTGGCGTTATTGTTCGTCACGACATGCACCTGTCCCTGGCCCAGGCGCTCAGCGATACGCTGGACACGGTCAGCCCACGGCTCCAGCTCATCCCTGGTGTAGAGGTAGTCGAAACGGTCGCGACTGCTCGCCAGATTCTTGCCATACCAAGCCCGCGTGTTGCGACCGTGGAAGCGGACCATCGCAAAGGATGGGTCAGTGAGCATCACGACTGGTGGGACGGAACCAGACCCGATCTGCGGCTCATCCACGGTGCAATACGCCAGTCGCGCATCCTGAAGCGCCGCACGTGTCTCGTCCGCGTGCGGCGCTTCCAACCAGGAACGATGCCGAAACTCCACCGCAACCGTGTCATGAGGCAGCATCTCGCGTACGGTGGCGAAATAGTCAAGCCGGTCAGGATCGTACGTATACCAGGGCGGAAATTGGAACAGCAGCGCGCCGAGCTTGCCAGCGTCGCGCATTGGTTGGATCATCTCGCTGAATCGCGCGAAGGTGTCGGCGGCCGGGGTAATCATGTCACCCGCGTCGTCGCGGTGGTGCCACGTCAGCTCGCCGTATGCCTTCACATCGAAAACGAAGTCATCAGGGGTGCGCTCCGCCCAAATCTGGAAGTTGTGTGCCGGCTGCAAATGATAGAACGTCGAATCCACTTCAACGAGCGAGAAGAACCGCGCGTAGTAGCTGATACGCTGCGATTTCAAGCTGGCCTTATTGTATTCAGGCGGATAAAACGGGTCGTGGTCCGTCCAGCTCGCCGTGCCGACGCGAATCGTCGCCGCTGCCATTGGTTGCTCCTCTCCACTATCGAGTGTTGGAATATTCCCTCTGTGCGCACGTGATGTGCCGCTTCGCCAGTCGCGAGTGTCTCTGGCGAAGCCTGTACTGCTACTATTCTTCTTGAGTCCCACGAATCGGGCTGGTATAATGAAATCACCAGTGAGTACGCGCCGCGCGGAGATGGCCGTCGCACCCGCTGGGAGACGCGGACCGCCGCACTGCTTGCGACGCCCGTCGCGACCGAACAGCGCCTACGAGTGATCGTGCGCGTCGGTGGTCACGAGAGGGTTGGATGCGCAATGACAGCAGATATCACCTGTGATCGCCAGGCTGCGATCAAAGAGCGCAGAACCGCCTACGAAGCGGAAGTGACCGATGCGCTGCTCGACGAGAGCGCCGCCGAGCGTGAAGAGCGCTTCGAGCTGGTCCGCATGGCCCAGGCAATGATTTTGCGGGCGTTCCACGTCGAAGATGAGCCGGTCGAAAACTAGGCCGCATGTGGCATATCTCCGGCAGCTATGCGCTGCCGGAACCGCTGTGCGTGTTCTCCGCTGCCAGCATGATGCCGATGATTGTTACTTTTTGGGGGGAGATGCCATCCAGGGATGCCACACCCCATTTTCGGTCCTGACGAGGCTACGTTTCGTCACCCAGTAGAGTTCGGCTGTGTGTACTGGGTCAATTTTGCCTATCCTACCCTCCCTCCAGGTGTCGAGGAGCGCCGCATTCTCGACTGGCATCCCGCGCTCGTCGTCTCAAGCACGGCGTTTTGCAAGTTCGCCGGCGCGCTGAATGTGCTGCCACTCACCAGTTATCGCAGCAAGATTCGTCCCTACCACCATTTGCTCCTGAAGGAAGACTATCCGCAGCTTGACGGTGACAGTCTGGTCAAGACAGAATTGACGTACCCCGTGCTGCGTAGCGCATTGCCCGACCAGCATTTCATCTGCCGCTTGCGCGATCACGATTTGGCGACCATACTCGCCAAGCTCGCCGATACGCTCTGCATTACCGCATATTACGAGCTTCAAGATGGCCAGCGAGGCGACTCATGAGCCGGCATGTGGGATCACACACACCGCGGGTGGCGGACCAGCCGGGTGAGTCTGGCTCCCAGCGCGAGCGGGAGCAGGCACAGACGGCGCTCCTACGCACGTTACCATCTGTAGATGAGATACTGCGTCACCTCGCCGTGGCGCCTGACGCTGCCAGTGATACCTCGCATGAGGCGATGGTGCGCGCCGTGCGCGATGCGATAGCCGAGGCTCGAACGGCAATCGCGGCGGGCGGCGAATCCCCCGATAGGGAGATGCTGGCGAAACGCGCCGCTGGCTTGCTCAGAAAGCTCGACCAGCCAGCCCTGCGCCCGGTTATCAACGCCACGGGCGTCATCGTCAACACGAATTTGGGCCGCGCTCCCTTGAGCGCCGCGGCAATCGCCGCGATGACCCAGGTTGCTCGGGGGTATTCTAACCTCGAATACGATTTAAACGCTGGCGAGCGGGGATCGCGACACACTCACGTTCGTGAGATTCTCCGCGAGCTGACAGGCGCCGAAGACGCGCTCGTCGTGAACAACAACGCCGCCGCTGTGCTCGTCGCGCTCAGTGCGCTGGCGGCGGGGCGTGAGGTGATTGTGTCGCGTGGCGAGCTCGTGGAGATTGGCGGCGGTTTCCGTGTGCCGGATGTGCTGCGACAGGGTGGCGCAAGGCTGGTTGAGGTTGGCACCACAAATCGCACGCGGTTGCGCGATTACGAAGCTGCGATCACGCCGGAGACTGGCGTGTTTCTCGTCGTTCATCCCAGCAATTTCCGCGTCGTTGGCTTCACAGAGACGCCCGATCTGGCCGCGCTTGCACGGCTGGCGCACGAGCGCGGCCTGGTGCTGGTGCATGATCTTGGCAGCGGGTGCCTGGGTGAGACCGAGCGCTGGGGCCTGGCACATGAGCCGACGGTCGGTGAAAGTGTGACAGCCGGAATGGATATCACCTGTTTCTCCGGCGATAAGCTGCTCGGCGGTCCGCAGGCGGGTATCATCGTGGGCCGCGCCGCGCTGCTCGCGCACATTGCCAAACACCCGCTGATGCGCGCGGTACGCATTGACAAGCTGACGCTTGCGGCCCTCGAAGCGACGCTGCGCCTGCACCGCGATGGTCTGCCCGAGCGCGATCTTCCCGTCTGGCGCGCTATCTCGTTCCCTCTCGAAGCCATTCGCCAACGGGCAGCCCACTGGAGTGAAACGTTGCGCGGCTGGGGTATTGAAGCGGAGACGATTGCTGGCGACTCGACGGTTGGTGGTGGCTCGCTGCCCGGTGAGACATTGCCGACGGTGCTCTGTGCTATCTCCGTGGACCAGCCAGATGGACACCTCGATTTTAATGCGCTAGCGGCACGCCTGCGCACTGGCGATCCACCCGTTGTCGCTCGCGCACAGCGGGACCGATTCCTGCTCGACCCACGAACTGTCCTACCGGAACAGGACGCCCTTTTGCTGGACGCCTTGCACGCGACAGTGAAGCTCACCACGAATTCTTAACTGCATCTCAGCAACTCCTCACACAGGCTTAACCTACCGGCCTCACTCTTGCAGAGAGCGGATCGTTACCCTCCCACACCGATGTGGCAAGGTATCCGACACCCGGTAGCGACCAGGGAGTCTGAGATGGCGCCGAAGAAGACCAATGCCAGGTCACTACGACGTGACCACATCGTGCAGTGCCTGGCAGTTTTGGCTTGTGCCGCTATCAGCGGGGCGGCGATTACGCTGTCCCTGGGTACCCTCGTAGATCGTTGGTTTGCTCTCGCTATATCTCAGGACGCGCTCGCGATAGCGGGTGGCCTCGCGGGCGCGGGCGCCGCGCTGCTCCTGTATGCGCTGTTGTCGCCCTCCATTGCCGGCGATGGCGCATTATTCGCAAACGCACTGGTATGGACTGGGTTCGATTCTTCGCTCATGACGCCAATGGCCTGGACTCCGGTGATGATCACACTTCCGCATACGTCGCCGATGGTGGATGCGCGCTCTTTGACGCTGCGCCGGCGGAACGTGGCGGCACGACGCTGTGCTGTGCGACGGCGAGGGCTACGCCCAAATGCGCGGCGGCGCGTGTGCTCGACCCGTGCGCTCCCGCCACTGGAGCCGTACAGGCGGCGATCATGACCCCGCATCACGCGATAGAGCGTCGGTCAAGTGCAGCACAATGCGACAGAAGCGGAGTACGGCGGCGGCGGTGGCAAGCTGCCATTCTTGGTCCCCGTCGTCTATTTTCTCGCGATGTCGCCTGCTAGAGCGCTCATGCGGATTTGGTCGTGTCAGCGCTTGTAAGACGAACACAACGTCGTCGCGCAACGAGCTTTCCATCTGTCCCACGCGAGCCATATGGATCACGCGGCGCACTGTGGATTCCAGCTCTCTGCTGACGGCATTGACCTCATCGCCGTCGACTGGCATCTCATCCGCGGGAAGTGCCTCAAGATCCAGCGGAACGGACGCATCCGTGCCGTCATCAGCGATATCCACGTCCAGTGCGCCGTCAGTGGAAGTAAAAGCGCTCGTCAAGGAAGAAGGCAACCGACCTGGCTCTAGCGACACGTGCAGTTGGGAGAGTAGCTCATCCAATTCTGACTGCCACCCCCGCATAGTGCCCCCTCTCGTCTCACAAAAGCCACCCCGCCGTGGGGGTTCCAGCTTTGCCTTCCGTCTGGTGGCGCTATTCTAACATAGCAGGTCCTGTGTGTCGAGCCACCCATGCCGCCGCGCTCTCCCAATCGCGTCCGCCCGCGACGCCGCGCCTAGCTTGGTGAAAATATTGCGAAGGTGGAACTCGACCGTATTCACGCTCAGATGGAGCTCCTTGGCTATCTCACGGTTGCGCTTCCCGCTAGCCACCGCCAAAAGCACTTCCAGCTCCTTCGGCGTGGGCTGTGGGTCAGCGTACGTCCCCTGATGAGCCAGGGCGCTGGCTGGTTCTTCACCATACGCCTGTTGGCCCCGCGCTACCTCGCGAATAGCGCCAATAAGCTCGTGCGGACCCGCCGACTTGAGGAGATATCCCTCGACACCTATGCGATGCAGCATACGCACCAGCGCGTCGTTGTCGTGTCCTGTGAGAATGAGGATATGCAGCTCTGGCCACCGCTCACGCATCGTCCGGCATGTCTGGATGCCATCCATATTGGGCATACCAATATCCAGCACGACAAGCGTGGGTTGTGCGTCGTGCGCTAACAGCAACGCTTCGTTGCCGTCGCTCGCTTCGCCCACAACGACGAAATCCGGCTCATCTTCGAGGATGCGTCGCGTCCCGGCGCGCATGACCGTATGATCGTCTACAAGCAAAATCCGGATGGCTGCATCTGGTTCTTCACGCACGGTGTCCTGGTTATCGCTCATTGACCGTTCCCTTCATGTGTGCGCTGGACTCGACGCGCTTCGGCGACCAGCGTTCGCGGCGGAGCGACGTCTACTGGAACGAGCAGGCGAATATGTGTGCCGTCAGCTGCGCGCTCGATGACGAGGGTGCCGCCGATGCGCTGCGCTCGCTCGCGCATGCCAGCAAGGCCCAGGTGGCCTTCACGCAAGAGTGCTGCGTAGTCTACGGGCAAGGGAATACCAGGTCCGTCGTCCTGGATATCGAGCTGGAGCAGAGGATGCGGCGACGTGTGGTGTCCAGCTTGCGACGGCACCGGCGCACGCACCAGCGTTAGCTTCACGTGAGCAACCGAAGCGCCGGCATGTTTGCTGGCATTGCGCAACCCTTCCTGTGCGATGCGGTACACATGCAGGGCGGTCTCTGGATCCAACAGCTCGGTCGCGTCGAGCGCATCATTGGACCACTGTAACGCGACGCGCAAGCCAGTTGTCAGCGCGTGCTCGTTTGCAAGATCATCCAGCGCCGCCTGCAACCCCAGCGAATTGAGCAGCGCCGGGTACAGTCCCAGGCAAAGCGCTCGCAACCGCTGTTCCACGACCACGGATCGCTCCGCAAGCTGGGTGAGCTCTGCCCGCAGCCGCGCCAGCGCCACGTTCCGGGGTGCGCTGGCAGCCGTGGGGAGCACCTGCGTGGGTGAAGCCTCCAGCGGCTCCATAAAGGGTTCGAGCGCCGTCACCAGCTCGACACTTAGGCGTGAATGCCGGATGAGATACAGCACTTCCTGGAGCGCATCGTCGTGTAGATCACGCGCTAACGCCGCGCGTTGCCGCTCGTCCGCGTTGACAAGCTCTCGCAAGAGAAGCTGTTGCTCCGCTCGCGCCCCCACAAGCTGCCTGGTCGAGACTTCCACCTGCGCCAGCGAGATCTTGAGGCCCGCGAAGAGCACGGCGTTCTCCAGCGCCGTCCCGGCTTGGTGGGCCAGCGTGACCAGCAGCATCCGGTCGTCGCGGCGTAATTGTCCTCCCGCGCGTTTCTTCCCTACCACTAACAGCCCGAGACCCAGGCTGCCACGAGCGGGACCGATGAGCACGAGCGCCGCGCAACCTGGCCAGGGATTGAGCATGAGTGGCGTGGCCCAGGAGAGCTGACTCGCCGCCAAATCCACCGAAACGAGACCGCGCAACACCCCAGCGCGCCCCTCGGTGGTGGCGAAGTCGCGGCGGGCGCCCAGATCGTCAGGCTCGATGAGCCGGAGCACGCTTGGATCAAGACCTTCTGGTAGCCCCACAAATACGACGCCAGACAGATTGAGTGTTTCCACCAGGCCATCCAGCAGAAGATTGACGACATCGCCTTGCTCGCGTAGCGCCCCAAGCTCCTGGCTGAATCGCTGAATCGTCGGCCCCAGCTCGTAGTAATCCCGGAAGAAGAGGTTGGTGAGCGCGCGCCGCCAGAGATCGTGCACAGGCCGGAGCATATACACGCTGCCCGCAATCGCGAGCAAGAGTGCGGCACCGCCGAGCACCACACCGCTGTCAACTGGAATTGACACCAACACAGAATAGCTGTGGTTCATGCCACGAGTCACTCTCGACTTCTCTACGTGGCCCGCTACAATACACACGGGTGTGGAGCTGAGTGGACTGATGTGAAAGGGACCGTGCGCCCATTTGAGGCGCAGAGTTGGAGGAAACGGCCTACCTTGCCGGTATGACATCCCTCCACGCACGCACCGACCGCTGGCCGTGTAGCATGTCACATTCTAGGCGTGTGTCAGCCGGTCGTCAACGCTTAGTAGCCCGTCCAGGGCGAAACGGTGCGCGTACGCCGCTCCCTGGCTTGACACGCCATGAACCAGACTGCAATACTGGTGGCGCTGTATATCGAGCGACATGACTTTATTGCACAGGCAGGAAGCGAAACATGGCGAATGTCTATGGGGTAACGATTCGTAAAGGGGGACAGGGCAAATCCACCACGGTCTCGATGCTGGCGAGGCTCTGCGCACTCGCCGGCGCCCGCGTCCTGGTCGTTGACCTGGCACAGCCCGGCACGAGCACTGGGTCACTGCGAGACCTGTGGCCGGCGGGTGAACATAGCGAGTTTTCCAGCACCCTCCTCTCCTTCCAGGCGGTACCAGCCGGCCAGACGCCGGATCCTGCCGCGGTGCGCACGGTTCTCGAAGCCGCCCGGCTGCCCGTGACACTGGCGTCGCAGCCAAGCTGGTCCGGGGGCTGTGTACGGGTGCTGCCGTGGGATGAGCTGCTGAGCGACGCTGCCGCGTTTCTCCATTCCGAGCGTGTGCTCGCGGGTTTTCTCGCCGCGCTTCAGCATGAAACGGACCTGGTCTTCGTAGATTTCCCGGCTGACAGCGGCCCGCTGCTCACAAACGCTATCATGGCGACGGAGACACTGCTGGTGCCGCTCGTTCCCGAGACGCCAGCGCTCGAAGGTCTGGAGGCAACGCTACGTCTGCTGGCGCGCGTGCGCGAGGCTGGGCACCCAATAGGGCTCGCGGGGATCCTGCTCACGCACTGCGATCCGAAGAACAAGCGATGCGCGGACATCGTCCAGACCATTCGCATTGCCGGTGTCGTCGAAGGCGAATCGCTGGCAGAAAAGCTCTACCCGTTCGCCATCAAGCAGAGTGAGTTCTATGAACAAGCCTTCCGGTATGGCGAGCCAATTTGGGAGCGTATCCCCAATCCGTCCCATTGGGTTGGCTATGTGCTGCTTGCTGAGCGCATCCTGCGTGATGCGGGGCTGCCCGCGGTGCGACGTGGGCCGACGCTGCAAGTTGGCCCAGATACTCATGTGCTGGATACGTCAGCGCTGATGCTGGGCGATGCGGAAATGTTGATGGCCGACTTCGAAAAGGCACATGCCGCCTTTCGGGTCTAGACTCCGGCAAGCATGTCGAAGCCACGTAAGGATAGTGCGTAGTGAAGCGGAGAGCGCAAAGCGCCAATCTGACGAGCGCCGTTCTACTCGCCATAGTGCTGGTGGCTTGCTCCATCAGCGGTCTGGCGGCGGGTGTCTACGCCCGCCATCTAGGCGAACGTCTCGCGGCGGCCACGAAGACGGTATCCGCGCCTGCGTCCTCGCCAACGTCGCGCGCCGCTTCCACCGCGACTTCTGTGCCGCTGGCCACGGCGACGGTCACGCCACAATCTGCCGGCGCCGTCGCATTTGTTCTCACCGTGTCGTCCTCGCCAAATACGCTATCGGCCGGCCAAAGCTTCAACGTCTCGGTCACGGCGCTGACGCAGAATGGGGGAGCTGCGGTTGTGGGGCTGCGATGTTTCATGCGCGCTCCCACAGATGGCCGCGCGCCACTCTTCCAGAACTGGCCGACTCCGCAGATCACCGATGCGAATGGACGAGCAACATGGAATCTAGTTGCTCCACAAGTGGCTTCCGGTCTCTACGGCGTCGAAGTCGTGGCGTACGGCGTGAATTCATACAACTACTTCGCGGACACATTCGTGACAATTGGGAGCTGATACGAGCCGCTCATAGCCGCGCCACCACGCCCTCGATGAGGGCAGCAAGCCGATCTCCAGCCGCCTCCGCCGTCGCCACGACATCCAGGTGGCTTGGCTCCTGCGGTGTGGCATCCGCGCCCGCCAGCGCGACGTTGGTTACGACGCTGATGGCCAGCACACGCATACCCATGTGGCGCGCGGCGATGACTTCCGGCACCGTAGACATACCTACGGCGTCCGCGCCAATCGTGCGCAGGAACCGCAACTCGGCTGGCGACTCGTAGTTCGGCCCACTGACCATCGCGTAGATGCCTTCGCGCAGGGGCGTCTTTTGTGCGTCCGCCACCCCGCGGGCCAGCGCGGCCAGCTCCACATCGTAGGCGTTCGTCATCGCGGGGAAACGCGGTCCCAGCCGCTCATCGTTCGCACCGACGAGCGGATTGCCACCGGCCATCATGGCCAAACCAATGTGGTCGCGCAGCAGGAGCAGATCGCCCGCACGCTGGCTCGGATCGAGTCCACCGGCGGCGTTCGTCACGATCAATATGTCCGCGCCGAGTAGGTGCAAAGCTCGTATAGGCAGCACGACTTGATGTGGGGTATATCCCTCGTAGAGGTGAAACCGCCCCTGCATCGCGGCGACAGGCACGCTGCCCAGCCTC
>DATGEP010000085.1:0-33244 GCA_035310125.1 Ktedonobacterales bacterium | reverse complement strand
AGATGACTTCGGCATCCCATTTGCTGCGGCTTGCTGGGGCCGCGGCGAGGTTGCCGTTCTCCCTCTGTTTCGCTCCTACTGCATATCGCCACGAACGCGCACCGGTGGTGCCACCATTCCTATCCGTAGGCCGACGGCAAGAGTGCCTGCCCTGCGACACTGCACGGTTTAGATATCTGTGCAGTCATCAGTAGGTACATACTACATACCCCCATCCCTCGCCGCAAAAAACTCGTGTCCGTCCCTGACCGTCCTTGACCGTCCCTGTCCGTATCGCCGCCCCCCGCCGTGTCCTACACTACCCCCAATGACCGTCCCGCCCGCACATTGCCGCCCCGCACCCGGTAATTGTCGCGAGCATGACCATGCGCCGCGGCCATCCCACGGCCTCCCACGTGCCGGCTTCCCGTAGCTGTGGACGTAGGGGCGCCGCCTGCCGCGCCCGTCCCGGCCCGCCACACATGGGAAAAAATCATGATGGCCGCGACTCCAGACCATGCGCCGCCCGACCCGCAGCCGCCCGTAGGGGCGTCCGGTGGACGCCCACTCACCTCGCCGCTCACTCCCTTTGCGTACGAAGAGGGGCAGGGGGTGAGGTTCCCGAAAGGAGCACCCGCTATGTCCGCCGCCTCTGCCAGGTCCGCCGCCGGCATCCCCTTCCCCGCGCCCGCCCATCTGCCCCACACCGCCCACCCCATCCCCTTGCGTGAGCAAGCCTTCACCCTCCATTGCCAGGGCTTGCGCTCTCCCGCCATCGCCGCCGAGCTGGGCGTCTCCGCGCGCACCATCCGCGCCTGGATCGCCGCCGCCCTCGCCGACCTCAAAGACGAGCATCAGCACACCCGCCGCGAACAGCTCCTGCTCGCCGTTGAGCGCCAGCACCAGCTCACCGCCACCGCCTGGCAGCAGTTCGAGCGCGAAACGGCCACCCGCGCCGCCCTCCTCGATGTCTGTCTGGCCGCCTATCTGCCCACTCGCCCCGATCTCCGGCCTGATGCCCACCATGACAGCACCCAATCGCCCGCCGCCCCCTCCGGCGAACAGGCTGCCTCTTCGGCCACCACCGCCCGTATCTCCACGGCTCTCCGTCCGCCGCACCTACCCGCCAGCACGCCCGCCCCCCGCTACCTCAGCCTCATCTTGCAGGCCAACAAAGAAACCAACCGCCTCCTTGGCCTCTACTCCCGCGCCACCCTCGACCTCCTCACCCCCGAAACCGTCCCCGAATCTGAGATTCCGGCAGAAACGGCAACCGCCTCTGCGTCCGATTCTCAAATTCCGGCAGAAACGGCAACTGAATCTGAGATTCCGGCAGAAACGGCAGCCACCTCTGTCACTGACACTCCGTTGCCCCCTCCGCGCCGCTCCATGGTTACATCTCGAATTCCGGCAAAATCGGCAACCGCCTCTGCCTCCCTCCCCTCTCCTGCGAGGAGAAGGGCCGGAGGTGCGGTTCCACACCCCTGGATGATGTGAGCGAGCCTCCCACCTTCATGCACCTTGACAACCGAATACCACGCCACTCAGCCCGCTACTCCCGCCTATCGCACCGCATGTTGCAGCGTGAGATCCAGCACACCGAAGGCGACCGGAATGAGGACCGCGCCAAGCAGCAGCGCGCCCACGCGCATAGCGGTCGGCTCGCTGAGGACACGCGCGACGTACCGGCCAGCCTCGACCCCGAACGGTAGGACGACGGGCGCCAGCAGCACCATCAGAAAGTAAACCGGCCCAGCGCCCCACGTGCCGAACACGAGCACGCCGAAAAGTAGCCCCGCGAGCGCCCACGAGGCTCGCTCCGGCAGACCCAGCTTGTCGAGAATCACGAACAGCGCGGCGGCGAAAAACAGCGGCACAACCGCCCACGTGCGCGCGTCGCGAAGAAGCGTCGTGTTCAGCAAATGGTCGAGCGTCGTCACGTCTCCGATCGCCACATACAGCGCCAGCGCGCTCCACAGCGCCGTCGTGGTCAGCAACACCCAGGCGCGCTCGTCGAGCGCGCGGAGCAGCGCGAGTCCGGCGCCGGCCCAAAACGCCGCGAACAGCAGAAAAAGCGGGTTGGTGCGCGTAATGTCCAGTCCGAAGTAGATGCGGTACACATGCTGCACCGCCGGATCGGCGAGCAGGCCCGCGATAGCGCGCGCCGCGACCAGCACCGCGGGCGCGGCATTAGCGCCCAGTGGACCCGTGAGCGGCCCAAACGAGAACTCCAACGCCAGCCAGCCGAGTACCACGGCGCTGTACCAGCGCAGCGGCTTGAGCGGGATCAGCGCCAGGCGGCACGCGATGAAGCCAAGTACAATCACGAGAATCGCCCAGCTTGCCAGCGCGGCGGGCAGCGACCACGCTGTCTCAAAGGCGCTCCGTCCCGTGAGCCAGACACCGTCCAGCAACGCCGCCGCCGCCAGCGTGAGCAACCCTCCCGCGACGAGCGCCAACGCCCCGGGAATCGGGAAACGCAGCGGCCGCACCAGAAAACCCGGCCCGAACCAGACGCGCAGCCGCGACGAGAAAATCAGTGGAAGCGTCAGCGCCGCCACGACAACCGCGAGCCACCAGAGAAACGCCGGCGTGGGCGCGAAGAGCGCATCAAAGAGATGGACATGGAGCCCGGCGTGTGCCGCCGAGACGCCACTCGCGACAACCAGCGCGAAGATCGTGAGGGCGCCCCACAGCAGCCAGCGAGCGGTATCAGGCCGCACCGGGCGGCGTGCCGGCGGCAGCACCGGCACCGTGGGAAGGTCAGGCCGCCCCGGCGGTCCAGGTGGCGTTGGGGTCAGCGGCTGCATGGTCACTCCTTTGTCAAGCGCCAGGTCATGAAGAAGCCGGGTTCGTGAGCGCTTCGACGGGTCACCACCGCCTCGATGGCCCCCGCCGCCCCCGCGCCGTAGGGGCGCCGCCTGCTGCGCCCGCGTTCCGCCGCCCGCCCAGCGCGAACACGACAAATGAAGCGCACCGGACCACCGGAGCCGGTGCGCTTCATTGTACAGGAGTCGTGGCCGCGTGGCTAGCTGCCGCTCGCAGCGGTGACGGCGGGCTGAGCGCCGGTTCCGCCCTTGAGAATACCGGCCATCTGGCGCAGATCGCTCGATGCCTGGTGCAGGTCGCGATGAGCGGTCTGCTCGTCGGTTTTGGCATCGGAGAGCGCGGTCTGGTAGACGCTTAGGTCATTGTTGAAGGTATTGACCGTCAGCGTGGCAAACTGGCCCTGCGCGGCGTCAAGCTGAGACTCGGCCTCCTGAAGCTGGCCCTTGTAATCGCTGTAAAGCTGATTGAGCTGAGCCTGCTCACTGGCGGGCGCATGCGCGATGGCGTTCTCCAGCTTAGGCTGGAGGTCGCGCAGTTTGTGGTCCACGAAGGACATCACGCCATACCAGATCTCGCGGTAGTCACGCGGCAGAACGACGGCATACACGCGGAAATGGACATAGATGTTCTTGACATCCTGGCGAGCGGCGGTGATGTCGGTCTCGGCGTCGAGCTTGCCTTTGAGCTGCGTAAGACCCTGCTGGTCGTTGCTGACATCGCCGGAGATGCTGCCAAAGATGCTATCGGAGATACGCCCGGCGCTGTGCTCGCTGATGGCCTTGCTATTGAGGGTGCCGAGCGCGTTCAGCCGGTTGGTGATCTGTGTATCTCCGAAGGCGATGACGCACTGCACGTCGCCGCACCGTATAGCGGCGCTCGTCGCCGGCCTGGCCAGCGCCGTAGCGGGCAGGGCGACGGCGGCGACCAGCGCGGCGAGCATGCCAAGCGCGGCGGCCCGGCGCGGCGCCCGGTGGAGTATCGCGGGACGTATCGGAAGTATCGTAGGAAGTCTCATGAGCTCTGTACCTTTTCAGTGCATTCCCTGAGTGCAAACGGGTCGGCAGTTGAGCGCCCGAAGCGCTACGGCACGGTGTTGCTATCCTGGCTGGAATAGTCAGCGTTCGCGGCATTCGCGGCGCTGTCCATACTCTGGATGGCGCTCTGAATCTGCTGGTCGTCGCTGGAAAGACCGGAGCCGGTGTACTGCTGTGTGGTGGTGCCGCCTGCGGCGCCATTCGTGCCGGCATGCCCGGCGCGGCCTCCGCAGGCGGCGAGGGCGAGCGCCAGCACGAGCACCACGATGGCCAGCATCCAGCGGCCGGGACGGCGGGAGCGTGTCTGTCGGATCATGCGCCTTCTCCTTGGAAGATGGTATTGGGGAGGTAATGAGGTATCAGGCCCGCCATGCGGGCGGGCGCCGCCAGGAAACACTCTGTATGGTACTGGCGCGGGCTTGGGAATAGCTGAGGGGAAAGTTAAAACTTCATCAGAAATGCGAGGGAGAGACAGGGCGGAGGTTCAACATGGCAGTGGCAGGCGCAGCGGTTCACGGAGGAGGTACAGCGAGGAGCGCGCGAGGACACCAGGCCACGCGCCGCTGGAGCAGCACAGAGAAGGCCGGACGTGCGCAAGCGGGAGCGTTATCGCCGGTAGTCCACGGCGAGGTTGCGCTCGCGGATGAAGCGCTGGATGGTGCGCCCCTCCGGAACGATCACGAGCCGCGTGGTACGCTCGCGGGTCAGCACGAAGTTGAAGGCGGTCGCGGAGTCGTCTGGCGTGGTCCAGAGTGGGCGGGCGAAGATGGGCTGGACAATCTCGAATCCATCGGCCAGCGCGTCGCGCAGCTCGCCAAAGCGCTGGCGGACAGTGGGATGTTTGCTCACGGGCGCTTCGGGTATTCGCGAGATATTTCCCCGCACTGGCGCGGGATGTATGTGCTCGATAGTCGCCGGCAGGCTGGCGGACAGGCTGATACGCGGCTGGGTGAAGCGCCGGGGAAGCTGGAGGATGGCGGAAGAGAGACCAGCAACCGGCGGCGCGGCGGGCGCGCGGCCAGACAGCGCCGCATCGCGAGTCTCGCGACGCGGGTCGCGCTGGCTCTCAGGCCGGCGCTCAACGGGCGTCTTCTTGCGCGTTGCCATAGGGTGCCTCCTCTGCTCGCCCTCCGGTGACCTGCCGCCCACTGGAGGGTGTTTCCCGGACCCGCTACGCCTGGTTGGGCGTAGCGGACGGGATGCGATAGTGGATAAAGAGCTGCTCGGCGCGGGCCTAGGTGCGGACTTCACCTCCTGCCCTCCTCCTGCGAGGAGAGAGGAGATCAGATCCGTTCCGCGACGCGCAGCTTGGCGCTCCGCGAGCGCGGATTGCGACTGGTCTCATCCGGCCCGGCGGTAACTGGGTGACGGGTGAGAATACGCAGCCGGGGCGAGCGCCCGCAGACGCAGGCGGGTACCTCCGGCGGGCAGATGCAGCCACGCTCTTCGGCCTGGAAGACATGTTTGACGATGCGATCCTCCAGGGAGTGGAAGCTGATGACGGCGAGTCGCCCACCCGGCCGCAACAGCTCGATTGCGGCGGGGAGCGCGGCTTCCAGGCTGCTCAGCTCGTCGTTGACGGCGATACGCAGCGCCTGGAACGTGCGCGTGGCGGGATGAATACCGCCGGGCCGGCCATGAACAACGGCGGCGACGAGCTTCGCCAGGTCGCCGGTGCGCTCGATGGGTCGCTGCCGGCGCGTCTCGACGATGCGCCGCGCGATGGGCCGCGAGCGCCGCTCCTCGCCGAAGCGCCAGAGTACGTCGGCCAGCTCGCTTTCGTCCAGCGTGTTCACCAGCTCGGCGGCGGACTGGCCGCGCGTGCGGTCGAAGCGCATATCGAGCGGGGCGTCGCCCACGAAGCTGAATCCGCGCTCGCGGTCGGCCAGCTGGTCGGAAGAGAGGCCAAGGTCCAGCACGATGCCGTCCACCGGGACGAACTCGGCCTCGCGAGCGATGTCGCTCATCGCGGCGAAGTTGCCCTGGCGCAGCAGCAGGCGCCCCAACGCGACAGCTTCGGCCAGCCGCCCGCGGACCCGTTGGAGCGCGGCGTCGTCGGCGTCAATACCGAGGACGCGCCCATCGGGAGCGGAGCGGTCGAGCAGCAGCGCGGTATGGCCGCCGCCGCCAAGAGTGCCGTCCACGTAGCGCCCACCGGCATGCGGAGCGAGCCCGTCCAGCGTCTCCGCTGGGAGAACGGTGACATGGACGGTGTCGGCGGCTGGGTCCGCCGGCTCCCGGTCACGGCTCTGGTTGGCGCCAGCGTCAATTCGGTTGTTCAGGTGCAAAAGTGTTGTCGTAGCGCTGTCTCGTGCTTTCGGTTAGAATGGGAGGGGCAGGTCAGAGAGGTCTTCGGCTGCCATCTCATCGGTGTAGGCTTCCCAGCGCGCGGTGCTCCAGATCTCGAAGCGATCGCGGGCGCCGATCACCATCGCTTCGCCGTTGAGGCCGGCGTACTGGCGAAACTTGGCGGGGATGACGATACGGCCCTGTGCGTCCAGCTCGATTTCGAACGCCATGCCGAAGAAGCGGCGCTCGACGAGCCGGCGCTTGCGTGGGTCCACGATGGCCGCGTCCAGCTCGCGTGCCTTCTGTTCCCAGATCTCCATCGGGTAGACATAGAGGCAGTCGTCCACACCGCGCGTCAGCACGGCTCCGCGCTCGATCTTCGAGCGGAAGCGTGCCGGGACGGCGACGCGGCCTTTCCCGTCTACGCTATGGAGATACTCGCCAAGAAACATCTGCCGAACCCTCGTGTGGGTTGCCCCACTTTGCCCCACTTTGCCCCACACGAGTAGTATAGACCCCCCACTCTCGTCCCGTAACCCCTTTATCCACGACTTTCTCCATGCCGCGTGGATAACTGGTGGACAAACGGGCACATTACCACACAATCCGCGCGCCAGGCCGCATACCAACGGCAATGGTGGCATGTGCCAATTGTGGATAAGGTCATGGAATCGCCGGAGAATTCACGAAGATGATGGTCCCACCACGCACGACTGGCAGCGCCCTGGAGCGGCGAGATCGAGACGTAGGCGCCCTCACTGGGCGCGCCGACCTTGGCGCACGCTCTTCGCGATTCTGATCTGCCTTCTCTGAGATGAGCAAGGCGAAAGTTTCCCACGCCGCCGCTTATGCCGATATCATGGGAATCGCCGCCAGTACGAGCAAAATACCGATGCCCTGGACGCGAGTAACGCGCTCGCGCAGCACAATCGCCGCCAGAATGACCGTGGCCGCGGGATAGAGAGAGGAGAGGATTGCCGCCACATCGAGACGCCCGCTATGCGCGGCGAGCACGAAGAAGGCGTTCCCGCTCGCATCCAGAATTCCCGCGAGGACGACGAGTGGAGCGACAGCTCTCCCAGGTAAGATGGTCTCACGCCTACGAAGCAAGACAATGAGCAGCAGAGCGACAGACGAGAAGCGCGCCATAGCCAGCGGCCAGAAGGTCGCACCGGCGCTCACGCGGCTGATGAGGATGAAAAAGCACCCAAAACCACATCCCGCCAGCACGGACAGACCTGTTCCCCGGAGCGATCCGCCGGTTCGTTCCGGCCGCGAGATGATCCCAATCGCGAGCAGCGCAATACCAAAGCCTCCCAGTCGAAGCAGACTGGGAAGCCCCACTGTGACGGCGCTAAACAAGACCGGGAGGGATGCCGTCAGCACTGCCGAGATAGGAGCGGCGATGCCCATCTTGCCGCTGGCGAGCGCCGAATAGAATGCCAGGAGTCCGAGAACGCCCACCACACCGGCCAACACACCCCAGAGCACATCCATTGGTTGGGGAAACGGCTCCCGCGTGATGAGTGCCAGTATGATCAGGAGCACAAATCCTACCGCATAAGCGCTAATTACGACACTTGATACCTTGGCGCGGCGGGATGCCAGGCCACCACTGAAATCACCGCTGCCCCAGCACAGGGATGCGGCCAGGCCAAAGAAGACAGTGGCAAAAAGAGAACCCATGAAAGACCTTTGCATACGTGCTATGTGCTATGTGCCATGTGTACTGCGATCAAAAGCGGAGGTGTGCGTGCGAGTGGGCAATACCCCGCACGGGTATCGTCGTTCTCCATTGAGCGCTCCCATCCGAGAACGCGCTACCCCCGTGGATGGCGCGTTCTCGGCTTGAGCACGTTGTTCGCCTCAGCGCATGCCCAGCGGTTTGCCGCTCTGTCCGTAGTTGATGAAGACCGTCTTCAGCTCAGTGAAGAAGTTCAGGCCCTCCTCGGACATCTCGCGCTCGCCGACGCCTGTGCCCTTGCTGCCGCCGAAGGGAAGCTGCGCCTCGCCGCCGACGGTGGCTTCGTTGACATGAACCATGCCCACATCCACATCCTGCACGAACCGCATGGCGGTATCCACATCCTGGGTGAAGATCGAGGCGGCGAGGCCGTATTCCACCCCATTGGCAATGGTCAGCGCCTCCTCAAGATTCCGCGCGTTGCTGACGGCGAGCACGGGTCCGAAGACCTCTTCGCGGAAGATGCGCATGTCGGGTCCGACGTGATCGAAGATGGTTGGCTCGACGAAATAGCCGGATTGCCCCTCGACCCGCTTGCCGCCCCGCACGAGCCGCGCCCCTTCCTGTTGTGCCAGGTCAATATAGCGGAAGTCGGTGCGCAGCTGCGCCTCGTCCACGGCGGGGCCGAGGTCCGTGGATTCATCCAGGCCGGGGCCGATCTTCATGGCGGCGGCGAGAACGCCCACGCGCTCGATCAGCGCATCATGGATCTGCGGGTGAGCGACGACGCGCGACGTGGCCGTGCAGCGCTGGCCGGTAGAGGCGAAGGCGCCGGAGGCGATGGCCTGCGCGGCTTTATCGAGATTGGCGTCCGGCAGCACGATGACGGCGTTCTTGCCGCCCATCTCACACGTCACCTTCGCGCCGCGTTTGGCCGCCTGAGCGTAGAGCGCGAGGCCAACAGCGTTTGAGCCGGTGAAGGAGACGGCGCGCACGTCGGGAGCATCCACGAGCGCATTGCCGACGGCTGACCCTGGGCCGACGACGAGATTAAAGACGCCTGCCGGGACGCCGGCTTCTTCGTAGATCTCAGTGAGAAGGGCGGCGGTGGCGGGGGTTAGCTCGGCGGGCTTGAGGACGACGGCATTGCCGGCGACGAGCGCGGGAGCGGACTTCCAGACGGGAATGGCCCAGGGAAAGTTCCACGGGGTAATGAGGCCGACAACGCCAAGTGGCTGGCGCAGCGTGTAGGTGAAGGTATCACGGGCCTCGGCGGGGAGTGTGCGGTCGCCGAAGCGGAATCCGGCGCCGGAGTAGTATTCGAGCACGGCAATGCCGCGTGCCACTTCGCCCCGTGATTCGCGGAGGATCTTGCCCTCCTCGCGGGTCATCGTCTGTGCGATCTCTTCGGCGCGCCGGCGGGCGATGTCGGCGGCGCGCCAGAGGACACGACCGCGCTCAGGTCCGGGCGTATCACGCCAGGCGCGGGCCGCCGCTTTGGCGGTGGCAACCGCGCGCGTCACATCCTCGGCGGTGGCTGAAGGAAACTCCGCAATGATATCGTGCGGGTCGGCGGGATTGACGTTCCGTGTGATGCGCGAGGAGTCCGGATGATACCATGCGCCGCCGATATAGGATCCCGTGTGCATCATGTTCCCTTTCATGGCAAGAGCTCGCGCGGAGTACATCTATCGGAGGTGACGAGGGATTGACCATTTTCCGCGTGTATGCTCAATAGTAGCACGCGAATGGGTAGTGAGTCTGGCGCCTGGTTAGCTGGGGCGGCGGGTGGAGCGCGCGACGGGCGTGCGGTATACTGAAAGGGATGGGCGCCGTGCGACACACACGACACCGGCGTACCAGAGGAGGACGGCAATGGACGATATCTACCGCCAATATATCCTGGAGCATTACCGCGAGCCGCGCAACCACGGCCATCTGGAGCAGCCCTCCATCCATGCTGGCGATACCAATCCGCTATGCGGCGACCGCGTGGAGATGGACCTGAACGTAAAGGATGGACGGGTCACAGAGGTGCGCTTCAGTGGGCGTGGCTGCGCTATCAGCCAGGCGACGGCTTCGATGCTGACGGAGCAGATCGAAGGTGCGACGCTGGAGGAGCTGCGGGCGCTGAAACCGCATGACATCTTCGAGATGCTGGGCGTGGAGATCGGACCGGCGCGGCAACGCTGCGCGCTGCTCTCGCTGCGCGTGCTGCATCAGGGCATCGAGGGTCCGTACACGGGCCGCTACGACGCGGACGACGAGGATGAAGTCGCGGCGAGCGCGGCGGACAGCAATCGCGAGCGCGACGCGGGCGGGCTATGAGGCACTGTACTCGCCCGGCGCCGCCTGAAAGGTGATGAGAATGTCTGAAAGCAGCTTGCCACCGGACGCCATATCCGACCCGCACGCCGTGCGTATCGAGCTGTGGGGCGCGGGCGACCTGCCGCTTCTCAAGCAGTTGAACAGCCTGGAGATGACGGCACACCTTGGTGGCCCCGAGAGCGACGAGAAGCTCGCCGAGCGCCAGACCCGCTACGAGCGGCTGGCGGACTCCGGCGATGACCGGATGTTCAAGATCGTGGTAGCAGTCACGGGCGAGGCGGTTGGGTCGGTCGGCTATTGGGCGCGCTCGTGGCATGGCGAGCAGGTCTATGAGATGGGGTGGGGCGTGCTTCCGGCGTTCCAGGGGCGGGGCATCGCGGCTGCGGCGACCGCACAGGCCATCGCCCTGATGAAGGTAGCCGGCAAGCATCGGTTCGCGCATGCCTTCCCATCGGTAGACAATCCGCCGTCGAACGCGCTCTGCCGGAAGCTGGGCTTCACGCTGGTTGAGGAGTGCGAGTTCGAGTACCCGGCGGGCAGCTTCATGCAGTGTAATGACTGGTGTCTCGACCTCTTCGCGAGCAGGTAGGCGACCACATCGCTACGTGCGCCTTCCCTGTCGAGCATCGGGTGAGCGCTTGCCAGCAGTTGAGGGCGCACATCATAGAGCGAGATGGTGACGGCGACACCGCGCGAAGTATGGCCGGCAGCACGGTGCATTACCGGAGACGACCGGGCAGAGCGTGCATCTCGACAGCAAGGATGGCTGGATGAGATAGCGACGATCAGGCGCAGCGTAACCACCAGTTTGTTGCATCCACTCATGCCGCTGGTTGTACGGAAGAACATCTCCTTCGTTGTATTGACGGGGAGCCTGCGCGCCGTGTGCTGCGCGGCTGTAGCGCAACGTATCTATCGGCTGCATGAGCCACAGGAGATTGATGCATGGGTTGGACCGTTGGCGCACGAGCTCACCCAGATTCTCCCGTGTTGGAGGCGCGGCGCTCACCGGCTCGGCTCGCCTACCTCGACGGCCTGCGCGCACTGGCCGCGCTCTATGTGATGCTGACTCACGCGTTCAGTACGATCTGGCCGTCGGAGTTTCAGAAGTACCCAACAGGCCCGCTCGCGGCGCTCACGAGCTGGCTGAGTTACGGCCACTTCGCCGTGACCACGTTCATTGTCATTTCCGGTTTCTGCCTCATGCTGCCGATTGTGCGCAACGGTGGTCTCCTCAAAGGTGGCGGACGTCAATTTTTCAAGAAGCGCGCCCGGCGCATCCTACCCCCATACTACTGTGCGCTCGTCGTGTCGGCGCTGCTGGCAACCACGATCATCTCAAGCCCTACCGGCACGCATTGGGATGTAAGTTTGCCCGTTACGATTCCCGCGCTCTATTCCCACGTGATCCTCTTACAAGATTTCGTATACGCCGGCAAAATCAACCATGTGTTGTGGTCTGTTGCGGTAGAGTGGCAAATCTATTTCCTTTTTCCGCTCCTTGTCATCCTCTGGCGGCGCGCTGGTCCGGTGGCCACCACGCTGGGGGCATTGGCAATCGCGTATGCCGCGCACATCGGATTACAGCGTTTGGGCATCATTCCACCTGACGGGGCGAGTGCGATTGTTCCGCAGTATGTCGGCATGTTCGTGCTCGGCATGGCTGGCGCCGCCCTCGCTTTCGGGCCATCAGCTCGACGGCGCCTCCTAATTGATCGGATTCCCTGGTCACTGCTGGCAGTCTGTGCGCTGGCCGCGCTCTGTGTCCTCAATAGCAAAAACAGCGTGAGCGATGTGGCCTATGCCGACATCGTCGCGGGCATCGCGACGACCTGCGCCCTGATTGGCGCCTCGCAGACGCGGCGGGACCTCCTGCGGCGTGTGTTGTCCTGGCGGCCGCTGGTTTTCGTCGGCACGATGTCATACAGCCTCTATCTGATTCATGCGCCGCTGCTTCAAATACTCTGGCAATATGTGCTTCGTCCGTGGCACCTCTCGGACAGTGTCACATTCGCCGCGCTCGTGATTGCCACACCGCTGATCGTCGCGGGCGCTTATCTGTTCTTCCTGGTCTGCGAACGCCCATTCCTCACCTCACCGCCGCCCTTTCATCCGTGGATCATGCGGTTGGTGGTCATCACGTCCTTCTCGCGCAGGTTGCCGCGGTGGCAACGGACGATTCCCGGCACTGTAGCGGTTGAAGACGAGATTGTGAGGTAGCCTGCATGGCATTCGTTCGTTCAGGACTCACTGTGTATCTCCGTCCCGTTTCCCAGGCCACACCGGCACAGCTTGGCGATGAAGATAACACGATCCATGCTCGCCGCGCCGCGCTTTCTGCGGTATGGCGTCATGCCCTGTTAACAACGATTGCGCTGCTGGCGGTCATCGTTCCGCATGTCGTCGCCTCTGGCTATCGCGTCACGGACTTCATCCAGATCGGCCGGAAGTTCGCGGCGCCGCTGGGCATTACGTCCCTGGCAACCTCCCCGGTCGGTTACGACGGCCAGTATTTCTATTTCATGGCGGCATTTCCTGGCCAGTTTCCGCCCGGCGCATTTGACTTTCCGGCACTGCGCTACTCGCGCATGCTCTACCCAGCGCTGATTCGCCTGTTCTCGCTGGGCAATGTGGCCGCTATGCCCTGGGTGATGCTGGGGATCAACCTCGTCGCCATAGTGGCGACCGTCGCGTTGGTGGGTTGCCTCGTCACCGAGCGCGGTGGGCGCCCCTGGCTGGCGCTTGCCGCCGGCCTGTATGCTGGCCAGCCACTGGCGATGCTGCGCGACCTGAGCGATCCACTTGCGATCTTCTGGCTGGCGCTGGCCCTCTTTGGTGTGTCGCGGCGGCGCTGGCTCCTGGC
Source organism: Ktedonobacterales bacterium (assembly GCA_035310125.1). Taxonomy (GTDB): domain Bacteria; phylum Chloroflexota; class Ktedonobacteria; order Ktedonobacterales; family JADMIN01; genus DATGEP01. The sequence continues at coordinate 20,238 of DATGEP010000085.1, read as the reverse complement.
CGGCGCGGCGCTTGGCTTCGGCATGCTTACCCGTGAGTCCACCCTGCTCTTCGTCATCTGTTTCGCGCTGCCGCTGTGCTTCGAGCGCCGGTGGCGTCTGTTGGCGCTGTACACCGTGTTGGCGCTGGGCGGCTATGCGCTCTGGCAGGGCATGCTGCGGGCCTGCCTGGGAACATGGGGGTGGAACGAGTCCACCCACATCAACGTCTTTCTTCCTGTGCCCTTTGGTGGGCTGGCATCTACGCCGAATCCGATCCTCGGCCTGCAAATGTTCATACTGGCGTGTGTGCCGGCAATCTACGTTGTCGCGGGCGGCATCCTGCTCATGGCGCGTCGCCCCTGGCACGACGCGCTGGCCCTCGCGGTTGCCACCGCCGCGATAGCCTATGGCTTCGCCTTGCTCTTGCAGCCTGGCATCCACTGGCTCGACATCTGGGAGCCGTATCGCCTCGCGGCGCCGCTCGCGGTGCTGCTGCCGCTTCTGCTTACGCTCCTGAAACCGAAACCTGCCCAGCGCAAGATTGGCCTATTCGTGCTTGGCCTGATGCTCTACTCCTTCCTGCTTCCCCTACTCACATGAGGACAGCAGCGCCAGGGAGCGCGGCGTTCGATCAGCACATTCCCGGATGATCTGACCGTCGAAGCGAGTGGCGAACATGCGTGGGAGCAAGAACAACCCGCGGCTTAAAACAGCGGGAGCTGCTGTGGCGGCGGCTCATTAGATTGCTGAGCGGCCCCGTCGCCCAGCTTCCCCTCGGCGGCGAGACGCCGCGCCTCGGCCAGCGCCGCCGGCAGCGCGCGCGTGAAGTCGTCCACGACGGTCTGGCGCAGCGCTTCCTGGTGCAGCGCGGCGGCAGGATTGTACATCGCGACGATGATGCGGCCCCCCACCAGCTTGGCTTGCCCGTGCACGCGGCTGATCTTCGTCCCCGGCAGGAAACGGGCGAGCGCGCCCCGGCCCAGCGCCACGATCACGCTGGGATTGACGGCCTCGATCTGGCGAGTGAGATAGCCCGCGCAGGCGGCAATCTCGCCTGGCAGCAGCTCGCGGCTATCCGGAACACGGTGCTTGACCAGGTTGGTGAGATAGACCTCGTCGCGACTCAGCCCTGCCAGCGCCAGCAGCTCGTTCAGAAACTCACCGGATGGGCCGGAGAAAGGATAGCCCCGCCGGTCGTCATAGTAGCTGGGCGCCTCGCCGACAAAGAAGACTTCGGCGTGCGGGTTGCCGCTGCCCGGCACACCGCGATGCGCGCCCTGGTGCAGGTCGCAGCGCGTGCAGGCTTCGACCTCCGCCGCGATTGATGCAAGTATATCGACTTCGGCCATAGCGAGCCTCCTCGCCGTCCTGGATGGGCCAACTGAATGAGCGATCATGAGCCGGCGAGCAGATCGAATGTGCATGATCTGTGCCCACCTGAGCACGTGCTGTCACGCTCAAATGATTCCGTCTATGGGCGCTCGGAACGGTAATTCGCGCGGTCCCGTCTTGTATGCCCAGCCAGCTCAGCCGCCCGCTATCGTCAGATTGCCGAAACGCATGGCGGCAGGACCGAAGTAGCGCCCGTCGGAGTAGGTCTGTGTCGAAAAGCGCACATCTGCCAGCGCGGCAAAGATGTTCCCGGCGAGCGCTCCGCCTTTGATGGGTGTCGTGCCGTACTCGTCGTGCCGGTACCCTAGCTTGATCTCCGCCACGAAGTCGCCGGTCGCCGGATCGGGATTCATGAACGAGAAGGCCACAATCTCGTAGATCGGGCTGGCGGCGGCGGAGCGCAGCATGTCCAGACTCCAGGCGCCGGCTGGAATAGTAATGTTGGCGAACTGACCTGTCGGCTCGATACCCAGATACGCGGCGTAGCGCGCGTCCGCCCACGGGCGCCGGAATACACCATCCTCGATCACAGCCAAAGACTGTGCCGGCAGCCCTTCGCCATCGAAGGCGGCGGAGTGTAGTCCCCACGGACGCAGGCTATCGCTGAGAAAGGTCAGCCGGTCGCCGCGCGGCTCCTCATTCGTCACCAAGTCGCCGGGCTTCAGGCGCGCCACTCCTTGAAACGCCGCCTGACCCGATGTGTGCAAGACCAGTGGACCGGCGGCCAGCGGCGGATTGAACAGGTTTGCCACTGCCTCACCGCTGAGGACGACTGCTCCCTGGTGCGTCGCGGGCGTCGTCGCGTCGAGCGCGTGGCGGGCGAACGTCGCATAGGCATCTACTGTGCCTTCAATGTTGAGGTCGGAGAGCCGGCGACGGTGGAGCTCGGCATGGAACTCCGCCTCGCGCTCGCCTTCGTGCGCGATGAGCACGAAATCCAGGAATACATCCGTGCCCAGCTCAAAGCCCGTCAAGCCACGACTGTTTCGCATCGAGCGCGCCGTCCGCGCCGCCATCAGCTCCGCGCTGCTCAAACGCACGCTACTCCACCCGGCCACGGCGTTCCGCAGGCGGCGTATCGTCTCCTCCAGCGCAGCGGAAACCGTGTTCGCGAGCGTGGGATCCATCGTCTCGACGGCGGGAAAGCCCTTGCCGGACCGCGCCGGAAGCTCATAGGGTGGGTTGTCGGTCAGGCTGGCCATCGCGACGGCATCGCTCAGGCGAGCCGCGAGCTGCTTCGTGCCGCCGGTATCGCTGGAGAGCAAGGTCAGCTCAGTGTTGCCAAGCATCGGGCCGGAGAGATTAGGGTTGTGCGGCGCATGCAGATTGTGGATGATGACGCGCGCCCGCTCATTCGTCACCTCGCGGCGCGATTCCGTCTGATCGCCGATGACATAGACTTGTGTCTCTTCGTTGCGCAGCATGTCCACTTGCCAGGCGTCGGCGCCATCTGTCGCCGCCAGCGCCTCTCCAAGGATCTCAGGGCTGAAACCTATCGTCATGTTTACCTCGGTGAAGCATTGTATTAGCCCAAGCGCGCGCGCATGCGCATGTGCGGCCCGCCGACAGTGGTCGGCACCATCTCTTTGTGGCCCTTGCCACAGGTGCCTGGTGTCAGATCGAAGTCGTTGCCAACGGCAGAGACACTGGCAAGGAGATCGGGCACGTAGCCCGTGATGGCGACAGGGGAATAGAGCCTGCCGGTGAGTCGCCCATGGACAATCTCTTCGCCATAGTGTGCCGTCACCTGCACGCCCCAGCCCATCGGGTCTTCCATGCCGCTTTCCATCGCGCGCAGATATACCCCACGCTCGACGCCCGCGATAATCTCTTCCGGTGGTGTCTCTCCCCGCCCAAAGAACGTGTTGGTCATACGTGCGTAGACCTTGCGCGTGAAGTCCTGGCGCCGGCCGTTCGGCGTGTGCACACCGGGTGCATACGTAGCCGAGGAGAAGTCGCTGATGGGGCGCACGAAGATCCCGTCGCGCATGATCTGTGTCGGACGGGCCAGCTCGCCCTCGTCGTCGAAGAAGTAAGAGCCCAGCGCGCCGGGAAGACTCGGATCGTCAAAGATCTGCACAACAGGCGCCGCTACCCGCTGATCAAGATAGTGCGCGGCGCGTGCGCGCCCTTTGGGGAAGAGATCCAACTCAACGCCGTGGCCAAAGGACTCGTGCGCGATAGTACCGGAAACGCCGGGATCGGTGACGATGTCGTACTCACCGGGCTCGATCTTGCCGGCAGAGAGCAGGCGCAGCGCCGTCTCAGCCACCTCAGCAATCTCCTCGTCGCGGATCTGAGCCATCTCGTAGCCTACCGTTCCGGCGTGCGACAGCATGTGATAGCGCATCTGCGTGCCATCCGAGACGATGACGACGAGCGCGAGCTGCGTGCGTGTTAGCTGTTGCTCCAGGTGGCGCCCGCGTCCGATATACGTATTCTCCAGCGCACTTTCGCGATAGATCACCTGCGCCTGCACGACGCGGGGATCATGCGACTGCGCGCGGCTCTGCACACCACGAACGTGTGCCAGCTTTTCCGCCAGCGACACATGTGCCGGGTCTATCTGGAGCGACGCACGAAAGACCTTGGGATCAAGGCCGAGCGTGGTAGCGTGGCCTGCGCCGACGATGCGCGGTCCGCCCGCGTACACATTCAGCGCTTCCGCCCACTGGCGCACCGCGCGCGCCAGACTATCCGGGGCAAGGTCGCTGGTAGCGAGCTCCTCGAAGGTCTGTCCGTCGTAGACGGTGAAGACGATGCCGCGCGTCGGATTTTGCTGGCTGGCGTTCTGCTCGCCGCCGGTATCGCGAATCTGGATGCCTGTGGCGCCAGTGAGCAGCGCGGCGGCGTATGGAAAGCGGTATTCGAGCTCAGTAACCAGCTCACGCACGGTGTCGAGCGTGTTTGCCATGAACAGCGCCTTTCCGCATCGAGTGTAACGTGGAAGTGGCGCCACGGCTGTTCGAGTGGCAAGTCGGTCAACGGCTGGCCAACCAGATTCTGCTCCCACGCGTACGTCCCACACGAGCGCCAGTGGTGGCGCTACGTACAGCATACCAGATGAACCAAACCAGATGAGCCAAAGAGGCTTGCCAGCGCAATCCGTCCGCCGGATACCGCCCACGGCACGGATGTTGCGCAGCCACTTCCCGCGTGGGGAAACGTACCCACACCTCCGTCCTGGCTACGCACGCGAAGCAGGTCGGACTTGTAGCGAGTTTCTATCACTCGATGAGGAGGAAATCCTGACATGACGTACGACCGCGATCTGAACGACAACCGTGATCTGGATCGAGGCGACACCAATGACCTTGGCATGCAAGGCGACAAGAACACAGCCGCTGGCGGCATGGAGAAAGTCAAAGGCAAACTCCAAAAAGGCTTAGGCAAGCTCACCGGCGACCGTAGCATGCAGGCCGAAGGCACTGGACGTGAGACCAAAGGCGACATACAACAGAGGATCGGAAACGCCGAGCGCAATGCTGATGATCTGATAGACCAATAGCAGCGCACGCCGCCGGCGCAAGGCTACGCGCACAACAGGCGGCGAGTGTTTACGGGCCTTGCGACCTCAACAAGGACGGGGGCTTGCGTAAGGCTCACACACCGGCGGCCGAGGACATCCTTATTTGGGGGTCTCCGGCCGTCGGCGTGTTTGACATCCGCGACGAATTCAGGCAGGTACGCTGCTTGCACACTATTCCAGTGAATGGTAGTCTTATCATTACAGAACATTTGCCATCATTCGGGATAGTCGCATGCATAGCGTAGGCTTACCCCAATACGCGCATCGTCGCGCTGTTGCGGCCATGTGCGCCGATCAACGATGAGGGAGAATACAATGCCTGGAACAGCGGCGCTCGCAGCTTGGGTAGAAGATGCCGCGCGCTTGACCCGCCCGGACAAAATCGTCTGGTGCGATGGCTCAGAAGAAGAATACCAGCGGCTCGTCGGCGAGATGCTTGCCAACGGGCAGATGGATAGAATGAATGAAGACGCCTATCCGAACAGCTATTTGTATCGGAGCAATCCTAACGATGTCGCCCGCACGGAAGGGTTGACGTTTATTTGCACTGAGCGTGAGGAGGACGCTGGCCCCAATAACAACTGGATGGCGCCGAAGGATGCCAAAGAAAAGGTGCGCCCGCTTTTCGAGGGTGTCATGCGGGGCCGCACGATGTATGTCGTGCCGTATCTGATGGGTCCCGTCGGCTCGCCGCACGCCAAAGTCGGCCTCGAAGTAACCGACAGCGCATATGTCGTCTGCAACCTGCGCATCACGACACGTATGGGCCAGCCGGCGCTCGATCAGCTCGAAAAGAACGGCGGCGAATTCTTCCCCGGCCTCCACTCCGTCGGTGACCTCAGCCCCGACCGCCGCTTCATCCTGCACTTCCCCGAAGAGAAGCTGGTGTGGAGTATCGGCTCTGGCTACGGTGGTAACGCATTGCTTGGCAAAAAGTGCCTCTCGTTGCGCCTGGCAAGCTGGATGGGCTGGAAGGAAGGCTGGATGGCCGAGCATATGCTCATCCTTGGTCTTCAAGATCCCTCTGGCAATGTCACCTACATGGGCGGCGCCTTCCCGAGCGCATGTGGCAAGACAAATCTCGCGATGCTGGTCTCGCCGTTAGCCGATCAGGGTTGGAAAGTCTGGACCGTCGGCGATGATATCGCGTGGCTGCGCCCAGGTCCTGATGGCCGCCTCTGGGCGGTGAATCCAGAGAATGGCTTCTTCGGGGTCGCGCCCGGCACCAACAACGCAACGAACCCTAACGCGATGGCGTCGCTCTCGAAGAACACGATCTTCACCAATGTTGGCCTCACCCCAGATCATCGCCCCTGGTGGCCGGAGATCCAGCCGGGCGAGAAAACGCCGCCCGCCGGGACGATCAACTGGCTGGGGCATCCCTTCGAGGAACAGCCAGACGCCGCCGTCGCGCATCCTAACTCGCGCTTCACCGCGCCGGCCAGCCAGTGCCCGTCCATCTCACCGCACTGGGAGGATCCGCAGGGCGTGCCGATCTCCGCGTTCATCTTCGGCGGGCGCCGCGCACGCGTCGCCCCCCTGGTCTATCAGGCGTTCAACTGGCAACACGGTGTCTTCGTTGGCGCGGGCATGGGATCGGAGACGACGGCGGCGGCCACCGGCAAGGTAGGCGTCGTGCGGCGCGATCCAATGGCCATGAAGCCCTTCTGTGGCTACAACATGGGTGACTACTGGGGCCACTGGCTTACGATGGGCAAGCAAATCGCCAATCCGCCAGCCATCTTCCACGTCAACTGGTTCCGCAAAGACGACGACGGCCACTTCCTCTGGCCGGGATTCGGCCAGAATGTTCGCGTGCTAATGTGGATGCACGGGCGCATCCACGGCACAGCGGACGCCCGCGAGACGGCCATCGGCTACGTCCCCACGCCCGACTCACTGGATCTAGACGGCCTGGATATCTCGTCCAAGACTCTCGGGCAGCTTCTCACCATTGACAAGCACGACTGGGAGCAGGAGTGGACCGATCAGGTGCCCTTCTTCGGCCAGTTCGGCGACCACCTGCCCGCTGCCGTCGCCGCGGAGCACCAGGCGCTCAAGCGGCGCCTCGACGCGATGCCGGAATAGTCTCCGCTCGCGTCCGCTTCCAATGCCCGCAGCGCGCCACGCCAGCGCGTTGCGGGCGTTCCATTGGTGGTGTGGTGTCCATAGGCATGGGGCTGGAATATGCGAAGTGGCGCTTATTCTGCGGTAGGATGAAGCAGATGGCTCGGGGTATCGCATGTGTGCCGGCCACCTGCCCGGATATGGCAAAGGATGCTCACCATGCGCCGCTTCTTCCGTCCCAACGTCATCATCCCGTTCGTGCTCGGCATCTCGCTACTGGCTGGCGTGCTCGCCTTCGGCAACATCAACCGTGTCGTCGCGTTGATGCTGCGTTTCCCACATGCGCTGCTGCCCATCCTGCTGCTGCTCGTGGCAGTCTATGAGGGGCTGCGCTGCGTGCAGTTCTCCGTGCTGCTGAAGTCATTGGGCGTGGTGGTGCCAGTGGATCGCCGGATCTTTGCGTTTCTGGGCGGCGAGGTCGCCCAATACGCTCCGTTGGGTAACTATTTCCCCAACTATTTGCTGCGGCGTTCGGACGGCGTCGATTTTGGTCTCTCCTCAGCGGCCACGACGATGATGGTGCTGATCCAGGTGGCAGTGTCGCTGGCGGGGCTGGTAATTCTAGGCATTGACGGCTGGGACTGGCTGCGTCCGGTGATCGTCATCGGGCTGATCGTCTCTGGGCTGATTGTATGGGCGGCGTACCGCGCGCATTTCTCTCCTCATCCGCCGCCGTGGATGCTCAAACGATCCTGGATCCGCCGGGGGCTCGAAGAGCTGCGCCGCTTCCGTGAAGGCACGACCGAGGAATTCATTCACCCGCGTACGCTGACCTATGCGACGGCGCTCGGCGCGGCATACATTTTCGTTGGCGGCCTCATTCTCTATATGCTCATTCGCGGTCTCGGCTTTTCCGGCGTCGTATTCTGGCAAGCGCAGGCGGCCTTTGACTTCAGCCTGGCCTTCGCGCTTATCTTTCCCTTGCCCATAGACTTTGGCACGCTGGAAGTGAGCACGGTAGGGGCGCTGCTGGCGGTGGGACTGGAGCGCAGCGCGGCGGTGGGCGTCGCTCTGCTATATCGTCTGGTGCTGATGGGTGGGGCGATGGCCATCTTCGTGGCGGCGCTGCTCGTGCTGCGCAACGCCGTGCGCTACATCCTGCGTCGCAAGCCGCCGCACCAGGCGTCAACCGAAGCGACGACGAGCGTATAGGCCGCAGCGTCACGAAATATACCACCACCATGCCGATTCCCCGACTGTTCGCGGGCCACGCAGCCAGAGTCTCCAAGCGGCGGTACGAGCGCGCTCCGCCGCAAACGCATCGTGCGCGCGGTGAATCGAGTGCCATGTATAAAGAAAGATAAACGTCTAGCCATATTGCGGGTTGGGGCTATGGGTGTTATCATTGATTGGAACGGCACGCGCATTTCGTATGGCGCGAGACCGAAGCGGATTGCCCGAGCAGCGGAAAAGAGGCTTGCTTCGTGGGGTTTCTGTCACCCTATCGCCAGTATTTCCAAATTGCCCAGATTATCTTCGCGATCGCGCTGATCATCTCGATCTTGCTCCAGGCTCGCGGCGCGGGGCTGGGCAGCGTGTTCGGCGGCACGGGAACGGTGTTCAAGACGCGACGCGGTATTGATAAGCTCTTGTTTCGTGTCACGATTGCGTTTACCGTTCTTTTCGTAATCCTTTCGATTGTCGGGGCAACGATTCCGCCACCAGCCTAACCTCTCGTAGCGTGTTGTGTTCGCGGGCGGCAATGGCGCCGCTGGCGGCCTGTACCGGCGGTTCATAAGCCGAGCAATGGAGCCCGACTTCCGCGGAAGTCGGGCTTTCCGCGTGGGTTGAGAGACCAACCTGCTGGGTAGTGGTGTGGCGTCCGGAGGGGCTGGCTCGTTTGGCCGAGGGGCAGGGTCACTCGGAGAAGTAGTTCGCGTTCAGCTGAATGAACGACTTCCACTCCGAGGGCACGGCGCCTTCCTCGAAGATGGCGTTGACGGGGCAGGCTGGCTCGCAGGCGCCGCAGTCAATGCACTCGGTCGGGTCAATGTAATACATCTCGTCTTCTTCACGAGCATGTATGCAGTCCACCGGGCAGACGTCCACGCAGGACGCATCTTTGACGCCGATACAGGGCTGACAGATGACGTAGGTCACGGGGCTGGTCCTCTCTACGGATCGTCGCTTGTGTCGCTGGTATCCATGAGTGGTAGGCCATATAGGGTGCCTACACCGTAGGAATGCTCGACGAGGCGGGAACAGCGCCGATCTGGCATCATTCTAGACCGGCGACGATGGCTGCGTCAAAGGCCACTGCACTTCCCTCTCACCCGCGTTGCTGGTGGGAAGAGAGGGTACACGGATGTTGAATACAACCGAATATACCCTGGCAGGCGCGCCGGGCAAGATGACTCGTGTCGCGCTCAGGTGTGATCACGTAGACTTTCGGGCCACCTTGCGTGGCGACTCTCCGGCGGCAGCCGGTCGCGTTCTGTCCCCGCTCACTGCGAAGCCGGACGGCGCGGCGGCCCGCGCGACGACAGCGCCCGCACGGCGCGAACACCGCCCAGACGGCGGTAAGGAGACACGACGTATGGCCATTCGAGAGGCGACGCTGGCAGGGTTGAGTCGCGAGCAGCTGCTCGACATGCATCACAGCATGGTCCTCATCCGGCGGTTTGAGGAGAAGGCTGCCGAGGAGTATACGCTCGGCAAGATCGGCGGATTCCTGCATCTGTACATCGGGCAGGAGGCCGACGGCCTCGGTATCGCCACCGGGCTTCATCCAGAGGATTACATTCTGGCAGGCTATCGCGAGCACGGCTTCGCTATTCTAAAGGGGATCGAGCCAAAAGCGGTGATGGCGGAGCTTTTTGGCAAGGCCACCGGCTGCAGCAAGGGCAAGGGCGGCTCGATGCACATGTTTAGCGCCGAGCACCACCTTATCGGCGGACAGGCTATCGTCGGCGCTCAGCTGGTCATGGCGGCGGGCATTGGCCTCGCGGTCCAGTATCAGAATGAGCGGCGCGTGGTCGCCGCGCTCTTCGGCGATGGCGCGGTGGACGAGGGCGCCTTTCACGAGGGAATGAACCTCGCCGCGCTGTGGAAGCTTCCGGTGCTGTTCATCTGCGAGAACAATCAGTATTCAATGGGCATGGCCGTCTCGAAGGCCTGGTCTGTCGCTTCGCTGGAGCCACGCGCCGCCGCCTATGGCGTGCCATACCGCGCGGTGGATGGCATGGATGTGCTGGCCGTCCGCGAGGTGGTGATGGAGGCGCGCGAGCGAGCGCTGCGTGGCGAGGGGCCGACGCTGATCGAGTCCAAGACATACCGCTTCCGCGGCCACTCGATGGCGGACCCGGCGTACTACCGGACGCGCGACGAAGAGAAACTCTGGCGCACGACACGCGACCCGATCGCGCTGTTTGAGGACAAGCTGAAGGCGGCGGGATTGATGCGCGACGACGACATCAAGGCGACCAACGAGCGCGTGGACGCCGAGGTGGAGGAATGCGTGCGCTTCGCCGAGGAGAGTCCGGAGCCGCCTGAGGACGAGCTGTACGCCGACGTGAATACGGAGGGTACGGGCGCCATCGCATGGCGCACCAAGCCGAGCACGCCGCGAGACTAGGGACCTCACCCCCAGCCCTTCTCCCCGCGGGGAGAGGGGCGCTGAGCGGGAGGCCTATTTCGTAGGGGCGTCCGCTGGACGCCCGCCGTACGCGATGGAGGGGCGCTGCCTGCTGCGCCCGCCGCCGTAGACGCGCTGTAGGGGCACTGCCTGCTGCGCCCGCAAGCGGTACACGATATACACCCTGACACGGGAGAAGAAGAGTAGAGTATGCGGACGATTACGTACCGCGACGCGCTGCGCGAAGCGATTGCCGAAGAGATGCGGCGCGACGAGCGCGTCTACATTCTGGGCGAAGACATCGCTGGTTATGGCGGCACCTACGGCGTGACCAAGGGCCTCTTCGAGGAGTTCGGCGAGAAGCGCGTCAAAGACACGCCGCTGGCCGAAGAGGTTATCATTGGAACGGCCATTGGCTCGGCGCTTGGCGGTCTGCGGCCCATTGCGGAGCTGATGACTATGAACTTCAGCCTGCTGGCGAGCGATCAGATCATCAACAGCATGGCGAAGTTCCACTACATGTTCGGCGGCCAGCCTCGAATTCCAGTGGTGATTCGCATGCCGGGCGGCGGCGGTGCTCAGCGCGGCGCACAGCACTCACAGATGTTGGAGAGCCTGTACGCACACATCCCTGGGCTGAAGGTGGTTATGCCGGCGACGCCGTACGACGCCAAAGGCATGTTGAAGTCGGCGCTGCGTCAGGATGATCCGATTCTGTTTGTGGAGCACGAGCTGCTGTACAACGTGAAGGGCGAGGTGCCCGACGCGAACGAGGAGTATACTGTGCCACTGAATCGCGGCATCGTGCTACGCGAAGGCACGGATGTCACGATTGTGACGTTTTCGCGCATGGTGCATATCTGCATGCAGGCGGCGGAGGATTTAGCGAAGAGTGGCATCGAGGCCGAGGTGATTGATCTACGCTCGATCCGCCCGATTGACCTGGACCTCGTGCTCGACTCGGTACGCAAGACCAATCGGGTGGTCGTGGCCGAAGAAGGCTGGAAATATTACGGCACCGGCCAGGGCATCGCCGCGATGATCTACGAACACGCCTTCGACTGGCTCGACGCGCCCATCGGGCAGGTGACGGGCAAAGATGTCCCCATGCCCTACTCGAAGTCGCTGGAGCGTGCGGCGCTGCCTTCGCGAGCGGAGGTTGTGGCGGCAGTGAAGGCCATCGTGCCGGCGCGAGCGAGCGCGGGCGTCCAGTAGGAGGAAGAGCCATGCATACGGTGGTCATGCCCAAGCTGGGCGACACGATGGAAGAGGGCAAAATCCTCAACTGGCTCATTCAAGAAGGCGAGAAGGTCGAGAAGGGCGACGCCCTGGCAGAGATCGAGACCGAAAAGGTGACGATTCCTGTTGAGGCCTTCGCGGCGGGCGTGCTGCGCAAGATCCTTGTGCCAGCGGGTGAGACGGTGCCTGTGGGCGCTCCCATCGCTTATACTGGCGCGGCGGACGAGCCGCTGCCCACCGATGCGGGAGCCGCGCCGGCCAAAGCCGCGAGCGCACCGCAACCCGCCAGGACCAGGACGGAAAGCCAGGCTGAGGCCGCACCGGCGAAAACCACGCCGCAACCCGTTGAGCAGCCCGCAACCGAGCCGCGGCGTCAGCAAGCGCAGCCCGTCGCTTCCGTCGCCAACACGCAGACACGTGCCGAGGGCGGTGTAACATATGCTCCCGCCGGCAACGGCCACGGCGCCGTGACAGAGCAGAATGGGCGCACCTTCATCAGTCCCATCGCCCGGCGCATCGCCCAGGAGCATCACCTCGACATCGCCCACATTCAAGGGACTGGTCCCGGCGGACGCATTCTTCGTGAGGACGTGGAGGCGGCAATCGCGCAGCCCCAGCTGGCGGGACTCGCTCCGGCTGGTGTAGGGGTTTCTGACGGACGCCCGCCCGCCCCAGTTCTCGCGGCGCAGGCCGGCGAAGATGTGGAAGCGGTGCCGCTCTCGAATATGCGCAAAACGATTGCGCGGCGGCTCCAGCAGAGCATGCAGACGGTGCCACACTTCTATGTCACTGTGGCGATAGACGCGACAAAACTGGGCGCGTTTCGTCAGCAGGTGAACGACTACGCGGCGAGCCTCCCGGAGCCGGTGAAGATCAGCGTCAATGACCTGATTGTGAAAGGAGTCGCCACAGCGCTCACACACATGCCGCAGGTCAATGTCTCGTTCGATGGCGAGCGGCTGCTCCTCAAAAAGCACATCAATATTGGCGTTGCCGTGGCGCTGGAGCAGGGACTGATCGTGCCGGTGGTTCGCGACGCCGACAAGCGTGGCGTGCTGGATATTGCCAGGGAGTCACGCCGGCTGGTGGATGCGGCGCGCACGGGTAAGCTGAAGCCGGAGGAGTTCCAGGGCGGCACGTTCTCGGTGAGCAACCTGGGCATGTACGATGTCGAGGAGTTCACGGCGATCATCAATCCGCCTGAATCGGCGATCCTTGCTATCGGTGCGATTGTGCCGACGCCAGTGGTTCGCGACGGGCAGGTCGTCGTCCGCGACATCATGAAGGTCACGCTGTCGGTGGACCACCGCGCGCTGGACGGCGCAACAGCCGCCCGCTTCCTCCAGGATCTGAAGCGGCTGCTTGAGGAGCCATTGGGAATGCTGCTCTAAACCGGCAGACGTTTCAGGGACAATGACAGAGCGGCTGGCATATAACCGTATATACGCCAGCCGCTCTGCGTTCCGCGCCGAGGCTTCCTGAGCTCGGTGCGCTATTCCTCCTCCACTCGTGGGTGATGGGCCGCGACCTCAGCGACCTCGGCCAAAGAGGCTGTCTCGGCATCCAGCGGAGAGACAGCCGGCGCTGCGCTTTCCCGCGCGTCGAGCAAAGGTATCTGCGGGTCCGGCGTCCCTACGGGCGGCGCGAGCATGTCGGGGCGACCGGCGACGCCGCCGAGCGCCCCAAACGCAACTCCAAAGGCGAGGAAGATAACCAGGAGGGCGAGGGCCGCGCCGGCAGTAATCCCGGCAAGCTCGATGCGATACTGCTCCAGCGATATTGTGGATCCGGCAGGTGGCGTTCCCGCGCCCGGCTGGCTGATCATATTGAGGATACCGGCGAGGATGCTCGCGGCGCTGGCGATCAGGGCGGCAAAGAGACCGGCGAGCGTTCCCGTACGGACGAGGCCGGTCTCGCGCGCGGCGAGCGCGCCCGCGGCAAAGAAGAGCGCCAGGTAAACGAGGAAGAATCCGACGCCGGCCAGGATCTCCGTCGCCAGGGTGTCGTCCAGCACTGCCTTCGTCAGCACCTCAAGCACGCCCGCGAGCACCGCCGCCGATCCGCCGAAGATGCCGCCCCAGCGCAGCGCCGGGCCGCGCTTCTGTCGCATCGTTCTCCCCCTCCGATTGTTACTGCTACGGCTGCTGGAATATCAAGCTCGCCTGAGCGACAGAAGAATTGCTTGCGCCTTGAAAGGTCGGCACACGGAAGCACGCGCCAAAGCCCAGCCGCTCTCCAACATCGTATGCGCTCACGATGCGCCGCGCACCGAACCCCGCGGCGCTACGACATGGGGTCCTGGGAGCAAGATTCCCAGAACCCCATTCTGCTTCATCGCTCTCATAGATGACAGGCTACGGTACTGTGGGTGGTGGTGGTGGTGGCGGATACTGTCCAGGCTGGTTATATTGTTCCGGCTGCTGGTGTTGTCCCGGATAGGGATACCCACCCTGTGGCTGCGGGGGGTAGTTCTGCGGGGGATAACCCGGCTGAGGATATCCGCCCTGCGGCTGCGGAGGATAGCCAGGAGCGGGCGGGTAGCCCTGCGACATTCCCGGATACATCGCCTCGGCGTATTGCGGTCGCGGTGCGCGGCCTCGACCGGCGAGGCCGCCGAGAGCGCCAATACCCGCCCCGATGCCAATGGCGACCAGCAAGCCAATGACGGCTCCTACGATGCCAATGGCCACGACGGCGGACTGCACTTGCTGTGCCGTCAACGGTGTTCCGCCACTTGTCTGGGTTTTGTCGGCTATAGACTGAAATGACGAAGTCGGAATCATGACGAGACGGACGATGCCAGCGACCAGGCCAACGACGCCGCCGATTGCTCCGGCGACGAGACCCGCCAGCGAGCCGGTGCCTGCCTTGCCGGTCTGGGATGCCGCGAGCATACCGGCGACGAAATAGAGCGCCAGACCGACCAGGAAAAACAGACAGCCGACGCCGATCAAGCCATTGCTGAGGGACGCCTGCCCACTGGTCGTGGAGAAGGCAGCGGTGTCGCTGCCGCTGGTAGCCGCGATGACACTGTTGATGATGTTCAGCACGGCAATGATGCCGCCAAAGAGTAGTCCGTACCGCATGACTGGATTGCCCTGTTGCGCGGGTTGCATAGATCAACTCCTTTGGAGGACGGCTGATGCCGGTCGCTCCGAGTGTCGTCGGCTGGATTCCACCGCCCACAATCGGGAATGGGAAGGTCCAGACGGCGGCGCGTGCTGTGGCTCCGTAGGAGTCACTTCTACGAATACGAAGCACGACCATAAATGGCGCATCCGAGCAGCGCACCCAGCGCGCCGATCCCGGCGGCAAAGAGGGTCACGACCACGAGACTGCACATCGCTCCCAGCACGTAGCCAAAGGCGAAGCTAGCCTTAAGCGCGGGAGACGCCACGCTAAGCTGTTTGATGAAGTCTGACGCGGAGAGCTTCAACACGACGCTGGAAATCAGGTACGACGCCATGGCGTAAGAGATGTACGCGACTGCCGCGGCCACAGCTCCCGAACGGACGGTGCCTGTGTCGCGCGCGGTGAAAAAACCCGCCAAGAAGTAGCACAGGAGCACTACCACAACCAGGCTGAGCAGGATATAGGCGATATTGGCGCCCAGCTGGTTGAACAGGTATCGGGAATGCGACTCATCCAGCGGAAGGCGATACCCGTTCGTCGCGAGCCAGATAACTGGGAAAGCGCTGACAATGACGAGAATGATGCCAAAACCCAGTCCCCAGCGGACCGCCGGGAAGCCGCTTACCCCCTCATTCATAGTAGCCTCCCCACTATGCCCCACCGACTGAATCATTCTACGCTACCGCACAAGCGACTATTTGGCGAGCAGAACGCCTGCGTGGGCGATACTACCCCACTTCGGCCATCCTGACAAGCCCTGTCCGGCGCATTCCGTGAAATACTACGCTGCCGGCATCGCGCGGCGCGCGCCCATGCGACCGGCCTGGGTGCCAAGTGCGATGGCGAGGAGCACGCCGAAGATGGCGTGGATCAGCAGCACGGCAATCTGGATGATGAGGTAGGTGGGGGTAGGGGAAACAGTGTAGAGCGTGCCGCGCGGTGGGCTGGCCGGGGCAAGCAAGATTGTCGCGAGGATGCCGACAACCCACGAGAAGGTGCCGTCAAGCTGGAAGGCGACGAAGGCGAGTAGCGCGGCCACGATCCAGACCGCGGAGGCGCAGGTCATCACCCAACGCCCCGCCAGCGCGCCCGCCGCGCGCTGGCCGGTGGCCTGCGCCGCCAGCCGGCCCGCCAGCCAGCAGAGAATGAGTCCCCCCGCCAGCGCTACGAGCGCCAGCACGTAGGACGTAATCCAGACGGGAGCTAGCCGCGCGAACGGGGCCGTGACAACCGTGCCCCCCCCGTTGGAGAGATCCACCAGCGAACGCTCCAATGTGCGTACGGCATCCGCATTCTGGCGCGTAGCCGACGCCGCCGCGAGCACCTGCACCAGCGCGAAGAGCGCCGCGCCCAGGCCTATTGCGAGGCCGATGTCACGCGCCTCGCGTTCTGTCTGCGTCCCTTGCGTCATGCCGAGTGGTCTCAGTTGTCGCTATGCGGCTCATCGGCGCCATCGAACGCGATGTCGAAGGTGTCGTCCAGCAGCCCGTCTATACCATCGCCGCTGGTAAGGAGCGGCAACCCGTTGCCATCGCCGCCGACGATCTGGGCATTGATCATGCGCACGAGCCGCTCATACAGCGTGTTGAGCTGCTCGTCATTGGTAAAGAAAAAGGTGACGGAGCCGTTGCCTTTGATGTTACGCTGCAACCGTACTTTCATCTCGCAGGCGCGCGTAAATTCTTCTTCAAGCTGGCGAGTCTCGTAGGTTTGCACGCGGACACGGGCGCCATGACGGTCGGGAGTGAGGCGCAGCGAAGCCTCGTTGTAGCGGCGAGCGAGGTCTTCAGCACCGCGCACGCTCATCTTCTGCGCGATGATCTGCTTGGTGGCGGCGATACGCTCGGTGTCGCCGTTGATCTGTAAGACGGCGCGAGCGTGGCCTTCGGTGAAGACTTTGGGCATCGTCAGGAGCATCTCGCGTACTTCGCCTGGCAGTTGCAGCAGACGGATGGTGTTGGCGATGGTGGACCGATTACGGCCAATGCGCGCCGCCACTTCCTCCTGTGTCAGCGAGTACTCTTCGATGAGTGTCAGATATCCCTGAGCCTCTTCGAGGGGATTCAGGTCGGTGCGCTGGAGATTTTCGACGAGCGCCATCTCCAGCATGAGCTGGGGGGTGGCCTCTCGGATGACCGCCGGAATAGCTTCCAGGCCCGCGAGCTGCGCCGCGCGCCAGCGCCGCTCACCCGCAATGAGTTGATACTGCGGTTCTCCCTGGTCGTCGGCGCCGTCGAAGCGCACGAGGACTGGCTGTAACAGGCCGTATTCCTGAATGGATGACGCAAGCTCCAGGAGCTGCGCGTCGTCGCCCATCGGCATGCGCGGCTGATGCACATTGGGCACGATGGCATTGACGGGCACCGCGAAGACCGCGGAGTTGGAAAGGCTGGTATCGAGCGGTGTCTCATCGGAGACGGTCGGCAGGCTGGCGCCGCCGGGAATCAGGGCGTCCAGGCCGCGCCCCAGGCCAAAGCGTTGTTTAGGCATTCGCCGCCTCCATTGTTGCTGACCGCGCGATCACTTCCTCTGCCAATTGCTTGTAGGCTAGTGCGCCGGGTGAGCGAGGATCATGCTCGAGAATCGTTTGCCCGAAGCTCGGTGCCTCGGCCAGCCGCACCGTGCGCGGGATCACCGTTTGGAACCGCTCTTTCGGAAAGTGCTCACTGATTTCGCGCACCACCTCGCTGCCGAGCTTCGTGCGCGGATCGAACATCGTCAGAATGACCCCATAGAGACCAATCGTAGGATTGAGCCGGTCGCGTACGAGCCGGATGGTATTGAGGAGCTGCTGCATACCTTCCAGGGCGAAGTACTCGCATTGCAGTGGCAGCAGCACGCCATCGGATGCGGTGAGGGCATTGACCGTCAGCAGGCCCAGCGAGGGCGGGCAGTCAATCAGGATGAAGTCGAAGCTGGATTTGATCGGAGCCAGCGCATTTTTCAGCCGGAATTCGCGCTGCTCCATGTAGACCAGCTCGATGTCCGCCGCGTAGAGGTCCACCTTGGCGGGGAGCAACGAGAGGTTGGGGCGGATCTCCGATTTGATGACTTCCATGATCGGCGTGCCCTGCACCAACATCTCATACAGCGAGCTAGTGACATGGCGGGCATCCACGCCGAGACCGGTGGTCGTATTCGACTGCGGATCCAGGTCAATCACGAGCGTCTTGCGGCCCGCGTCCGCAAGACAGGCGGCGAGATTGATGGAGGTGGTGGTTTTGCCCACACCGCCCTTTTGATTAGCGATAGCGAAGACCCGTGTGCCAGACATCGGGACCCGCCCCCTTTCGGTAGCGACTGTATCTATGTGGTTGGTGATCCGTGTCCGGTTTGCTGACCGGACGGAGCAGAAGATTGATGAGGAGTGGGCGTCCACGCTGTGCCGAGAACACCGAGCGAACGCCGCTAGTCAGGTTGCTTCCGCGATTCCCGCCCATTGTACAGCAACCCCTCTCGCATTCACAAGCGATATCCCCTGCCTGGGTACTTTGGGTTGGCGAGGCCGCGGACAAAGGTCACAGGGAGAGGTCCTTCATATCCTTGGTATTCTTTGAGGCGCACCGTGCTCCTCACTCCTCCGCTCGTTGCGGTGGCGGCGTAAATGGCGGCCGCTCCGCCGCGAATCGCTCGTAGTGCTCATGCGTCATCGGAATGCCCTGCGCCATGCACCACTCCCAAAACGGCACATAGTGTGTCCGCGCCGTTCGGTGCTCCAATAGCATCAGCTCGGAGGCCATGCTCCCATCGTCTAGATAGCCGCCCTCGCGCCACGCCGCGTACAGCGGCGCGTGGTCGTATGGCACGGAGCGGTGCGTGAAGCGCCAGCCCGCGCCATCCCAGGTGAACAGGCCATATTGCGCGTTGATGTCGCCGTTGAACGGGCAGCCCACCGCGCCGACCACCACCACATGCTTCCCTATCACATGTCGTTCATATGGATAGTGGATGTGCGCCCCAATGACGGTGTCTTCTTCCACGCCTGCCAGCGACTCCGCCACCTGCGCGTCTGAGCGCATCCGGCCCATCCCGTCGCGCGAGTGGCGCGGGCTGCCATGGACGATGCGTACCGGCGCCGCGCCCGGAAGCTCCAGTCGCAGACTGAACGGCAGCGCCTCCAGCCAGGCGACCCACTCCGGCGTCAGCTCACCCGCCGCCAGCCGCACCGGCGTCCACCACGATGTCTCCCAACCGTCGGGGATGCGCTCGCCACGCGCTAGCGAGCAGAGCCATGTATCGTGGTTGCCGCTAATCGCCGCAAAGCCATACGGCGCAATGCGTTCCAGCACGGCCCGTCCTTGTGGCCCGCGGTTCACGAAGTCGCCCGCGATGACGATACGGTCCGGCTGCACCCGCTCCAAATCGGCCAGCACCGCATCGAGCGCGGGCAGATTCCCATGGAGATCGGCGATGATGGCAAGAGTCGGCACGCGCTGCACTTTCTGCTGAATAGGAAACGATGTGTTTGTCTGTCCAGTAGTATACGTGGTCAGTGCGAGGTGTTGATATTCCCATCCGCTGCTATGGCAGTTGCGCGCTACCTCGTTCGGTGATTTCGTCACGTCCCGCATTTGGTTCAGCGGTGAGGACGCGAACGCCAGCGACTTCCGCTAGAACTGGGGCACGGGTCTCGCCGAGGCGAAGGAATGGAAAGCTCTCGCGCGCCCCATCAGAGCGCGCGAGAGCTTGTGGATTTCTACCGATTAATTGCCCCGTTCTATAAACACTGAGAAGGGGGGTGATTATTGGTTGCTACTGCTCGCTGATCTCGATGCTCTGGATCTGGTCGCCGGGCTGGCGGTCGCGGCCTGGGTCGCGCTCACGGATGCTATTCACGACATCCATGCCTTGCACCACTTTGCCAAAGACGCCATGCTTGCCGTTCAGATGCGGCGTGGGGCCAAACGTGATGAAAAACTGCGAACCATTGGTGTTTCGCCCCGCATTCGCCATGCTCAGGGTGCCCGCGCTGTCGTGCTTGAGCGCGAGCGCGCCCGGCTCGTCGTCAAACTTGTAGCCAGGTCCGCCGGTGCCTGTTCCCGTCGGGTCGCCGCCCTGCGCCATGAAGTCTTTGATGACGCGGTGGAACGTCGTGCCGTTGTAGAATCCCTCGCGGGCCAGGAATACAAAATTGTTCACCGTGACCGGCGCCTGTTTCGCGAACAGATCCACCGTGAAGTCGCCCCGGTTGGTGTGGAACGTCGCCAGGTAGCGCTTGTTCGGATCAATGCCCATCTGTGGCTGTGATGCGTATTGCTTCGCCAT
>DATGEP010000084.1:0-47856 GCA_035310125.1 Ktedonobacterales bacterium | reverse complement strand
GCAGGGCGGCGAGCAGCTTTCCATCGGGTGACCAGGCCAGCCCGGAATAGACGACGGCAGCGGGGCGCGCGTCGGTGGTGAGCTGCACGGTGCTGCCTTCAGGGAGGCTGAGCCGCCAGATGTTGCCGCCCGCGCCGATGTAGGCGAGATACTCGTTTTGCGGGCCGGGAGTCGGGGTAGTGTACAGGGTCGAATGAGCAGTTGTGCCCGTTCCACACGCCGTGAGCAGTAGCGCCAGCAGCATTGGCAGCATCGCGGCTCGCCAGGATGCGCATGCGCGTTGAAACCGGTGAGCGGATGCCGCGCGTATTGGTCTGACGGCGCGAGCCGCACCTGCGCGGGGTGGAATGTGGCTACGCTCGAACGATGGCTCTGATCCTACGATACGGGCAGATTCTCCCATGCCACTTGCTCCCAGGTGAGGTGATTCTCCGCCATTATACCTCAGCGACAACAGCGATCTAGCGGATCGGCGCGAAGATTCAGACCCACTGGCTCATGCGCCTTAACCGCTAGCAAAGCGAATATCCCAGCGAATGCGTACCTTGCGGATTTGGCGATGACTTCGGCTGACGAGGGTTGGGCGGTCGGCGGCATTCTGAATGCTGACCATAGTTGGGCGCAGAGCTTGATTCTGCACTTTAGCCACTGCCAGTGGACGCAGGTCGGGCCGACGATTGCCAATGTGGGGCTGTCGAGCATCTCGATGGATGCGCCCACAGATGGCTGGATCACAGGCAGCTCGTATGGTTCCGCGAGTGTGTTGCTGCACTACAGTGGTGGGCGCTGGCAACAGAAGCATGTCGCGACGCTGGAAAACGCAACCGGTTACTTCGGCAATGTGCGCATGCTTTCACCGACCGATGGCTGGATAGTCATTGAACACGCCAAGGATGCGCATGGACTCATCACCACAGCGCTGGCGCACGAGCACAATGGCGCATGGTCAGTGTTGATGAACACTCCATTCGCTCTTGTCACTGATGTGTCCCCGGTGGGTCCAGATGATGCCTGGGTGATCGGTACGGCTTCCGACAGTGATCCTACCGGCATGCTGGCGCACTATAAAGCCGGTCAATGGGTTGCAACGGTTCCCATGGGTGGTACTGTCGACAGCTCGCACTTGAGTCTGCGCATGGTGTCTCCGGCTGTTGGTTGGGCAATGGCCGAGGCTCCTGGGCCGGGCGGCAACTACTTCGAGGCTGTCGAGACGCCATTAGTGCTACGCTACGATGGCACGACGTGGAAATCGGTCCATATCGGCGCCAATCCCGCCGCCCAGCGGGTGTACATGTTTGGCGCCAACGAAGGCTGGGCATTCCAGCTTTCCCACCAGGCGGACAACGCGGACCCCGGCAACCTGACGATCTCGCAGGCGCAGTATGAGAGCGGCGGAACGTGGCGGGCGGCGAAGATAACAGCCAGGAGTATCAGCGACATCTACGCCCTGAGTCGGGTCTCCGCCGGGGAGTATTGGGCAATCGGCAGCTATCAATTCAGCATGCACCAGTCGCTGCTGCTGCACTTCGCCAATGACACTTGGACGCAATATGGGCAGTAGGGCAGGCTGTCTCGCATAGCGTAGTCGAAACATAGCCGGCACAAAGGATCGCCAGATGGGTGGAGACGATGAGCTCCATTCATCTGGCGGTCTTGCTTACCCGTGTGGGAAACGGTACGATGGGAGCCAGTCGAACAAGAGCTAGCCTGGACAACGTTGCTCGAGGGTTGAAGAACGAGATGCGCTGGAGCCAGAATAGTCCTGTGGCAGGTGAAGTGCGTGCCCAGCGTGTCATGCTCCATGTATCGCGAGCCAAAGCCTGGCTCGCGTTTCTCGTCGTGCTGCTCGTGGTCTTGCTGCTTGCTGATCGGTTCTGTTATTCGGTTACTCTCCCGGTCGAGGTGGCTGTCCGTGATGGATTGGCTACGCTACAGGTGGGCAGCCAGAGGTTCCCGCTGGGTAAGATGGCGGCGCCGGTGGGCGTGACATTGGCGCCACGGGATCCCGTTGTACACGAATATCAGATTGACGGCACCGACAGCACCAATAACTTTACACTCGACACCCAATACCTCGACCGCGTCGCGTCGTCGCCGTACTATCGCTTCCAGGCATGGATGCGCGATCTTGATGGCACCAGCGCCTGGCGCGATCTACGTGTGTGGGTAAATGGCGCCCTCATCAGCACGAGCGCGCGGCCGCCCACCGGCCAGATCGTCACCCTGCCAGCCGCGCCATCGGTGCGGGTCGGTCTGGAGGTGCAACGTCCGGAGACGCCACTAGTGGTGCAGCTTCTGCTGGCCGACGGAGCCGTGCTCCAAATCCAGCTGGATCGCAATAACCACAAAGTGACGGTGGCTCGCTATAGCGAAGCAGCACCGTCTGGGACCGTCGTGGTGTCTTCCTATTTTCCAGTAGACTCACCGGCCTTCGCGGCTATGGTGCTGGACTTTGTTATACGCACGCTGATGTGGGCGATTCTGGTGATGGCGGCCGTCATGGTCGCGGATGCGGTCGTCGCGTTAGCTCTTGATCGGGTGCGTGACACCTGGAAAGGTAGGGTGTGGTCACTAGCGGACGGCGCTCGCACCAACCCACAGGTGGCAGGTACAGAGGTTGTCTCGGCGGCAAGGCAGGCACGGCGGCAGCTAGAGACCAACTTGCTCTCATCGCGAGCAAGAGGCGTTTCGCAATGGCTCGTTCGACGCGCTGGTGGTGGTTGGCGGCGATTGACAGCGGCGCTCAGTCCGGTGGCGCTGGTGGCTCTCATCGCATCGTTCATATATGTGGTGTGGATCGCGCTCGCGCAATTTCACGCGCTGCCGCACATTTATGATGCGAGCGCATATCTGTTTAGCGCAAAAATCTATGCGACAGGACATCTCAGCGTGCCGATTCCGGCGGCGGTGGATCGCTTTCCCGGCCCTTTCATGGTGCAATATGATGGCCGCTGGTTTTCGCAGTATCCGCCTGGCACGAGTACGATGCTTGCGGTTGGCGTCGCTCTGGGTGTGCCTTGGCTCGTGGAGCCAGTGCTTGGAACGCTGGCGCTGCTCGGAATTGGCCTGACGGCGGCGCGCTTGTATGATCGCCGCATCGCGACCGTGACGGTCCTGCTTGGCGCACTGTCACCGTTCTATAGCTATCTGGCTGCAAGCTATCTGAGCCATGCGGTCGCGCTGTTCTTCTATGCCTGGGGATTCTGGGCGCTAGTGCGTTTCGCGCAAGGAGGGCGCGGATGGAATCTGCCTCTCGCGGCCACGTTGCTGGGCATGGCCGCGCTCACGCGCGATCTTGTGGGACTGCTCTTCGCGCTCATCGTCGTGCCGGGTGTGCTGCTCATGTTCCGGCCACGAACGCGACGTGACCTCCATCGCTGGATCGCGCCAGGTCTCAGCTTCGTTGCGGTGGCGCTGGTTTTTCTGTGCCTGCATCTGTTGTATGATCTCCTGCTGACCGGCGCTCCCGACGTGACGCCGCGCGCGCTCTTTTCCGCGGCAGACCAATGGGGCTTCGGGCAAGGCATTGGCTTCTACGGGCAGCATACCCTCGCTGGCGGATTTGTGACGGTGGATGAGCTGCTCACCGCGCTGGCGATTGATCTGTATGGCTGGCCATTCTACCTGACGTTGTGCTTCCTCGCGCTTCCGTTTCTCGCATGGCGCGCACGCGCTGCGGACTGGCTGCTGCTTGCCGGTGCGATGATCATGATCGGCGCGTTCATCGGCTACTTCTATCACGGCATCTACCTTGGTCCACGCTATGTGTTCGACGCACTGCCATTTCTGCTGATGCTGACTGCGCGGGGGATCGTCGTTTTGGGTCAGGTGGGCAATCAGGTGGCCGGAGCGGTGGAGCGGAGGCTCGCCGTCTTCCGGCGGCAGGGGCAGCAGTCTGGACCAGATTCTCGACTACGCACATGGCGGATGAGCATCGCGACATGCACTCTGGTCGCGGGGCTGATCGTATGCAACCTGGGGTATTTCACACCACGGCAGGCGGCGATCTACCACAATCTTAGCGGATATCCCGCCGGCATCGCGCTCGATACGTCAACGCTTGCGCATCCTCCGGTTCATCATGCCATCGTGGTGACGAACGATTACCTGCTATATGGCTACACCCTGTTCGCATTGAACGATCCGCGATTTCGCGGCGATGTGCTTTACGCCTTCGCGGGTAGCTCGCGGGACTATCAGGAGCTGCGGACGGCCTATCCAGGCCGATCGCTCTATCAATTTCAGATCGCGGCTGACGGTTCGGTGACATATCATCTGCTCGACGGCTAGCTTCCAGAATACACGAGCGGGCGAGACAGATGTCTCGCCCGCTCGCTGTAGCGTCTCAGGCTCAGGGTGCATATGCGACCTATGAGGTGGCGGGGGATGGGTTACCGTCCGGCTTGGGGATGATATCCCACGAACGCTGCCCCGGCTCGTAGCTGTTTGGCGACTCACCCGCGGCGACTTGGCCGTCATTCTTCGACGGGTGTGCCTTCGCCTCGTCGGGACGCATTGGGAACATCTCGCCAGAGCTGGCTGGGCTGACGTGCTCAGCCAAATCGAGCACCTCGCCTGCGGGCACACTCGCTACAATGGACCGCAGCTCAGCTTCTTCTAAGACCTCTTGCTCCAACAGACGCCGGGCGATTTCGTCCAGCAGCGGCCGGTATTTGGAGAGCAGCGCCTCGACGTAGGTAAATCGCTCGGAGATAATGCGCCGCACCTCGTCGTCAATCGCGGCGGCCGTCTCATCGGAGTAGTCGCGCTGGGAGCCCATGCTCATCTCACGACCCAGGAAGACCTCCCGTTCTTTGCCGAGGAACACGGTGCCGACCCGCTTGCTCATGCCCCACCGCGTGACCATCTCGCGCGCCAGCCCCGTTACGTTCTGCAAGTCGTTCTCGGCGCCGGTAGTAATCTCTCCGATGGCCACCTGCTCCGCGATGCGTCCACCGAGACCGACGGCAATGCGGGTCAGCAGATAGCCTCGCGGATAGTTGTGGCGATCGTCGAGCGGCATAATCTGAGTGACACCGAGGGCCTGCCCGCGCGGCACAATGGTTACTTTACGCACCGGGTCGGAACCAGGAGTGAGCAGCGCGACCAGCGCATGTCCGCCTTCATGGTAGGCGATGATTTCGCGCTCCCCAGGCGAGAGCAGGAGCGGCCGTTGCGCACCCATCATGACACGGTCAATCGAATCCTCGAAATCCTTCATCGTGATAAGGGTCTCATTGCGCCGCGAACCGAGCAGTGCCGCCTCGTTGCAGATATTGGCGATGTCCGCGCCGACCATCCCCGGCGTGGCGCGCGCCAGCACCTCAAGGCTGACATCCGGGGCGAGCGGCATGCCACGCGTATGCACAGTAAAGATGGCTTCGCGGCCAGGGCGGTCTGGACGGTCTACGACGACCTGCCGGTCGAAGCGGCCGGGGCGAAGCAGCGCGGGATCGAGCACGTCCGGGCGGTTAGTAGAGGCCAGGACAATGACGGTCTGGCGTGAATCGAAACCATCCATCTCGACGAGAATCTGGTTCAGTGTCTGCTCACGCTCGTCGTTGCCTCCGCCAAGGCCGGCGCCGCGCTGGCGACCGACAGCATCCAGCTCGTCAATGAAGATGATGCATGGAGCGGTCTTCTTGGCGCGATCGAAGAGGTCGCGCACACGGCTGGCGCCGACGCCGACGAGCATTTCGACGAACTCCGAGCCAGACATCGAGAAGAACGGTACATCAGCTTCACCGGCGACGGCTTTGGCAAGCAGCGTCTTGCCAGTGCCCGGAGGCCCGACAAGCAGGACGCCCTTGGGAAGCTTGCCGCCCAGGCGCGAGTAGCGGCTCGGATTCTTCAAGAAGTCCACGACCTCTTCGAGGTCGGCCTTCGCTTCATCCACCCCCGCGACATCGTTGAAGGTCGTGCGCGTCTTGCCGCCGATGTACATCTTCGCGCGGCTCTGGCCGAAACTGAAGATTCCCCCTTGCGCGGAGGCCGCCCGGCGGCTGAACCAGATGAAGAGGGCGATAATGAGCAGGATAGGTACCCAGGTGAACAGCAGACTCGTCCAGAAGCTATTGTTGTTGGTCTGAGCGACGACTTTGACGTTATGCTCGATGAGAGTCGGAATAGTCCGCTCGCTGTTCAGATTCGGTATCGTCGTGGTAAAGTGGGTACTCGTCTGGCTGGCGACATCCGAATGCACCGACGCCTTGAACTCGCCAGTGACGGAGTTGTCAGTGATGGTAACGGACGTGACGTTGCCCGCATCCACTTCAGTGATGAACTGCGAGTAGCTGACGGGTTCGGCATTGTTTGTGTTGGAGCCTGGCTGCCAGGCGAAGAAGATAACCCAGGGTATGAGGATCAACAAAAT
This sequence comes from Ktedonobacterales bacterium, assembly GCA_035310125.1. Lineage (GTDB taxonomy): Bacteria > Chloroflexota > Ktedonobacteria > Ktedonobacterales > JADMIN01 > DATGEP01. The sequence continues at coordinate 41,483 of DATGEP010000084.1, read as the reverse complement.
GATCCAAATGAGATTACGCCGCCAGAAGCTCTGCTGAGGATTCTGCCCGTTGGGGCCGATGCCCTGGGGGCCTCCTGGAGCTTGGTTGCGGCGATCTGGTTGCGGTAGCACGAGTAGCCTCCATCCAGGCATACGTAAGCATGCGCGCGGCAGTGCGTTGTGAGCCACGCAACGGTACTTGCTGGGCGCCTGCGCTGACAGGTAAGTAACGCACAGAGGATGCCAATATCAACAGGTGAGCCGCCCGCACGCTCTACGCGCCCGAAGTAGTTTACGTAACAGCGTAAGTATACAACGCCGCTGTATGGCGCTGCCTGGCAGACCGCCGCGACAGCCGCGTTCCACGATCTGCTCTCATGATCTGCTCTTCAGATATACGGGTAGAGCCGAGAGCGGTTGCGATCAGCGTGATACCCTATCGCCCATCACCGCGAATGTTGTCACTCACAATACCTTCAGCCTTGCCGCCTCATGCCGGAATGACTCAGGGCGGGGGGCTTGAAATCAGGTGGAAGACGAGGATAGTGGCGGCGCGAGTGAGCAGCGGCGCGAGACGTTCTCGTGAGTCGCGGATCAGCCTTGCAGCAACGCGCGAACGAGGTTGACGAGGTCGCGCACATCGAAGGGCTTGCGCAGCAGCACGCCGTCCTCGATGCCAAGCCGGTGCAAATCGAAGCTGGTTCCGGCGGAGAGGAACAGGATTCGGGCGCCGCGCGTCTTCTGGTTGGCACGCAGATGGCGGTAAACTTCGGCGCCGCCGAGGCCAGGCAGTCGCACATCCAGCAGGACGACATCCGGCGGAGTAGCGCCGGCCATTTCCAGCGCGCCCAGCCCTTCACCAGCGCTTTGCACCACCCAGTCGGTCTCGCCCTCAAGCTCAAGGCCCGCGCGGATGACACTGGCAACCTGGCTATCATCTTCCACAATGAGAATGTGGCAGCGCGTGGTGACTGGGGTGAGTGCGGCATCGGGCAGGGGCTGATCAAGCAACGCGAGCGCACCATCTGTACAGGTAGTCGCGGTAGAAGAGGTGCTGGCAATGCTGGCAGTAGCCGGGCGGCGCGAGATAAGCACAGCCGGCGCGCGCCGGCTGCGTTTGCGGGGCGCGGGAGCTGGCGCTGTATGCGCGTGGGATACGTGGTTCATTTCGAGAAGTCGTCCGCGCTCGCGAGCCGAATCCGTGCTGGCGTTGGACATGATAGACTGGCCTCCTGCCTGACCAGGCAACCGATCAGTTGCCGGGGCGGCGCTGCTGGTTGCCGGATGCGATTGCGCTCTGCGCGCGATTATAGCACCCACGATTGGCTGCTCTCAGCTTTCCGGTACTTACGGACAAGCCATGATCCGGCAACGGCGTGACGCTGTTGGGGAAGCCACAAAGAGGCCGTCCAATGGCATAGTGCGTCTCACATGCGCCCCTGTAGCATGGAGGTATAGAAGGCTTCATAGGCGTCGAGCATGCTATTCAGACTGAACGTGCGTATGACCCGCTCGCGACAGTCGGCGCGGTCGAGCGCGTGTATCCTCGCGACAGCATCTACGGCGGCGGCGACATCTCCCGGTGTGATGAGCCAGCCTGTTTCGCCGTCTGCCACGACTTCGCGCAGGCCGCCACGCGCATAGGCGATCACCGGCGCCCCAGCAGCCTGGGCTTCGCACGCGACGAGGCTGAACGGTTCTTCCCACTGTGCGGGCGCGAGGACTGCCCTCGCGCCCGCCATCAGCTCCCAGAGCCGCTCGCGCGAGACGGCGCCAAGGTAGCGCGCGGCGGAGGATCCGTATGCCAGTCGGGGCGCGACGATGGAATCGAAATATGCCTGGTCGTAGATGCCGCCGGCAAGTAGCAGGGGGTGGCCTGATTGCTCGGCGATGCTAATGGCGTCCGCGACACCTTTTTCCGGTGCGATCCGCCCAGCAAAAAGCAGATAGCCGTTGGAATCGGGTTGGGCGCCAAAGGGAATCCGCGCCACATCCACGCCGTTGTAGATCACTGCGTCAATGCGGCAGTAGGGCGCATACGTGGCAGCGCAGGCATGAGAAACGGTAACGAGGCGGGTGGGCGAGGATGCTCCAGGTGGCGCCAGCAAGTGCAGCGCCTCGCGAATGGGGCCATCTACGGCGGCTAGATGGAGCGTGTGGACGATGGGTAGCGGCTGGAGTGAGCCGAACGCAAAGGCAGGCTGATCGTAGGCATGCGCGTGCAGCAGGTCGTGCTCGTCCGCGTGCGCGGCGATGGCGCGATACACGCGGAGAAACGCATAGGAGGGCTGGAATACGGCTTCATCCGTGGCGAAGGCGTCTTCCTCATCGCCGCTCTCGTCTCCGGCATCCGTATCAACCGCCGCGTCGTGCTTGGACGCCGTGAAGATAGCTGGGCGCAGCGTCGCGGCATCTATGCCGAGCGGCACGATCCGAACACCAGGTACGTCTGACCCGTCCGCCGCGTAAAGGGTGACGGCATGGCCGCGAGCAGCCAGACCAGTGGCCAGGTCAAAGAGTAATGCCTGCGCCCCGCCGAGAAATGGCGGGGCAATCGGTGAGACAAGGGGAGCAAGTAGCGCGATACGCATCAGATTATACCCATGCGGGCTGCCCGTAGGCGCCAATTCGCGCCTCGCGCAGCTTCCAGGCGACCAGATGAGAGTTCTGGATCGTCAACGTAAGAACATTGCCAAGCGCTTCCTGGCCGTACATTTCGTCGAACACGAAGTTGCCGAGACTATAGACGATGAGTTTGCCGTTGTAGACCTCGTACGGCTGAATGATATGCGGGTGCGCGCCGACAACGAGATCGGCGCCTGCTTCGATTGCCATGCGTGCCAGCGACTGCTGATGGCTCGTCTCCTGCGGCTGGTATTCGATACCCCAATGCGTGAAGATGATAATGAAGTCCACGTGTGGTCGCAGCGTCTGGATGTCGGCGCGCATCAGAGCGGGATCGAGCCAGGCGTGACCTGAAGTGTTGCTGGTAGCGGCGAAATCAAGAGGACCGATCTCGCAGTAGGCCAGGAAGCCTATGGATGTCGTCCGAATAGTTCGAATGATCGGCTGGTGCGCCGCCACCAGATTCGCGCCGCCGCCGAGTGGAGCGATACCGATTTGCGCGAGATGCCCCAGCATGTCCATAAAGGCTGTCTTGCCGTAGTCCCCGCTATGATTGTTGGCTACCGACACAATATCGTATCCAGCAAGCGACAGGCGTGCGAACGCGCGTGGGTTTGCCTCGAAGGTAAATTCCTTTGGCTGCGGTGTGCCGAGTGATGACACGACGCATTCGAGGTTGCCAACAGTCAGGTCGAAGCCGCGCAGGTAATCCGCGGTGTAGTTGAAAGGAAAACGATCGTACGATGCGAGCAGCTTGGTGTCCACCGAGCGGGCGAGCATGATATCGCCGGTGATGGCGAGAGTCGCTGGCCGCGTGTCGGGTGTCGCGGTGGGGAGCGTCTGCTCGGTTGCGGTGGGTGTTGGCGGCGCGGATAGGGCTGAGTGCGGCGCGGACGAATCGCCACAGGCGCTCAGCCACTGACCGAGCGCGAGTCCGGCTGCCGTGCCGGCTCCCGCCATGCCCACGGTGCGCAGAAGTTGGCGCCGTGTCGTGCGTACTGTTGGCGGAATTCCACCCGCGGCATCGGGCTGAGTGTGTGGATTGCTCGATTCACGTTGGTGATAGTGGTCATTCTCGGCCATGCGCCGCTCCTGCTCGCGCAACTACTTTACGCATTTGAGAAGATTTCGAGGTTCGTGCCGCCGAGCGGGCGAGCATCCGCACCGGCGAGGAAAAGCAGAATGCGCGCCATCTCGTCGGGCGTCATTCCAGCCTTGAGGTGCGGCGCAGCGGCACGCAGCATCTCGGTATCTACAGCGCCAGGGCTGACGGCGATCACACGAATGTTGTGAGGCCGTCCCTCCACTGCCAGGATTTCGCTCAATCCGGCGACGCCAAACTTAGAGGTATTGTAAGCGCTTAGGCCGGGGAACTTCTCAACACCACGCACGCCGGAGAGTGAAGACAGGTTAATGATGACGCCTCCGCCATGCGGAATCATGGCGCGAAACGCGGCGCGGCAGCAAAGGAACGTGCCGCGCAGGTTGACGCCGAGCACGCGATCCCAGGTAGAGACTTCCATCCGCTCAAATGGCACGCTGGCGACCGCCCCCGCCGAATTGATGAGGATGTCCGGCACGCCGAACGTTTCAGTGGTGCGGACGAAAAGTGCTGCGACACTGGCTTCGTCGGCGACATCTACGGGTACGGCCAGCGCCCGCCCGCGCGCCTCCTCGATGGCGCGGACATTTGCATCCAGGCGTGTTACATCCCGTGCCGCCAGAACAACTGCCGCTCCCTCCCGCGCGAACACTGCCGCCGCCGCGCTCCCGATACCCCGGCTCGCGCCGGTGATGATTGCGACTTTACCTGAGAGCGTACGCGGTCCACTCGTCGAATCCGCCTGCGCTTGGGGTGTTAGCATCGAATATTTCCTTCGCTCCCGATTCAATGGTGCCCTGAGAAAGTGTAGAAGAGCGTGTCAACCACTCGCGGGTGTCGTCAACACGACGCGCCCGGCACGGACGCTGAAGATGGAGGCGTGCGCGAGGGCGTCTCCGGGCACGCTAGCGGCGTCTGTGGTGGTCAGCAGCACCTGGTCGAGATCGTGGACGGCGGCCAGCAGATCGGCGCGACGCTGCGCATCCAGCTCACTGAGTACATCATCGAGCAGGAGAATCGGCTGATCGCCGGTTTCGCGCTCGATGTATTCCAGCTCGGCCAATTTAAGCGCGAGGGCGACGCTACGCTGCTGGCCCCGCGAGCCATATGTGGAGAGATCTACACGTCCAGCCAGGAATGCGAGGTCGTCGCGATGCGGTCCCAGCACGTTGACGCCCTGGGCGATTTCGCGGCGGCGCAGTCCGGTGAGTCGCGCCTGAATCGCCGCTACGATGGCGTCGTCTGCCTCATTCAGCGGGCCGTCATACGAGGGATGGTACACGAGGCGAAGGCTGGAATCCTCAGTTTCCGTCGAGCTGCCACCCCCAGTCGCATCGTCGTCGCCCGCATCTACATCGTGTGCGAGGGCGGCGTAGACGCGGGCAGCGGTGGCTTCCGCGGTGGCGAGGAAAGCGGCTCGCTCCCGGAAGATCGGCGCGGCGAGGCGGGCAAGCTGATCGTCCCAGTAGGCCAGCGCATGCGGGCTGTCTTCGCCTTCGCGGATGCGCCGGAGCAAGGCGCCGCGTTGGGTGAGGATCTTCTGATACTGGCTGAGGGCACGGCAATACGCGGGACGCACCTGGCACAGTGTCATGTCGAGGAAGCGCCGCCGCTCGGCGGGTGAGCCGGTCACAAGATCGAGATCGGTAGGCGCAAAGACGACAACCGTCACCTGTCCCAGTAAATCCATCGCGCGGCGCGGCGTGCCATTGATGCGGATACGCTTGCGAAACGGCGCGGGCGGAAGCGATAGGTTGGATTCTTGCGGCGTGGCCCCCCGGTCCGCGCCGGCGGGCAAGCCGGTATCGGCGATGACGACCTCGATGTGCATTTCGCCGCTATGACGGGCGACCGTTGCATCCACTCGTGCGAAGTGGCCGGGCGCACCCCAGCGCACCGCTTCGCGCTCAGTGTTGGTACGGAAGGACCGGCTGGTGGCGATGAGCATGACGGCTTCGAGCAGATTCGACTTGCCCTGGGCGTTTTTGCCCGTGAAGACGACAAGGCCACGTGGCAGCGGCAGGTCAAGTTCGGCGTAATTGCGGAAATCAGTCAGGCGCAGCCGCTCGACATACATGGAAGTCTCCTTTTGGGTGGCTGCGTGCGATTGGATGAATAAAATGTCATCAACTGGCCACAATTGGCTACGGCTGAGGTATCCAAAATGAAAACACTGTCATCGTCCGAAGCCCCGTATTCATGAACCTGACATGCATACAGCATATACTAGTTTCGGTGATCACGGGAAGCGGTATCGGGGTGGCTGGGTTGGCGAGGTAATCCTTCCGGCAGGTGGTGGAGCGGGGTCCTGGTGGGCCGGGTAGAAGCCTCGACGTGGTCGCGTAGCGGGAAGCCCTTCGTGGAGCGGGGAAAGCAGAAGCACCTCCACGAGGGGCTTCGTGCTGTCTGGGCACCTACATCGCGACGACCTCGGCTCCCATCCGCTCCAAGTCCTCGAAGAACCAGGGATAGCTCTTGGCAACAGCGTCCGCGCCGGTAATGGTGAGGCCGTCGCGACTGCGCAGCGCGACGACGGCCAGCGCCTGCACAAGCCGGTGATCGTCGTGCCCGTCCACCGTTACGCCGCCCGCGATGCCTCCGGGCCGCCCTCGCACGACGATGACATCCGGCAATGGGTCTACATCGCAGCCGGCTCGGCGCAGCTCGGCGCAGAGATCTTCGATGCGGTCGCTCTCTTTCAGTCGCAGCGTCGCCACGTTCTCGAAGCGCGTCTCTCCCTCGGCGAAGCATGCGGCGGCGGCGAGCACCGGCACACTATCAATGCAACCGTCACCATCCACGCGGGCCCCACGCATATATGGACTCGTCGTGAGTGCTAGCACGCCGCCGTTCGCGAGCGATGGGCGCTGACTTAGCGGGGCGCCAAAGGCGTCAAGCGCCGCTATCAGCGCTTGTATATCGTCCTCGGCGGCGGGCAGGCGCTCCAATCGCAGCGGCACCCCCAGCGTGAGGGCTGCCGCAATCAGTGCGGCGGCAGAGGGGCCATCGGCGGGAACCTCGTAAGTACCGGCACGGTACGTTTGGCTGCCGGGTACGTCGAAATGGTGCAGACTGCCTGCCACCGTAAATTGGATGCCGGCGGCGGCGAGCGCACGCAGCGTCGCGCGGACAAGCGGAGCCGAGCGCAGCGTGTCGGGAACCGTGATTTCTAGCCCATCTTGGAGCATCGGCGCGAGATAGAGCAGGGCGCTGAGATATTGCGAGCTGCGGGCGCCGGAGATGCTAACCGCGCCACCATGTGGAGGACCGCCGCGCAACGTGATCGGTAGCAATCCATCTGTGCCTTGTGCCTCGACCTCGATGCCGAGCGATACCAGCGCGGCGAGCAGATCGGCGTTGGGCCGGCGGCCAAGTGACATCGGATGGTCCGTTTCGAAGCGGACCTCCGGCAAAAGCGCACCAACTCCTAGCAGTAACCGTAGCACGGCGCCCGCGTTGCCCACCGAGAGCACCCCAGATGCGGGGCTTCGTGGCTTCCCGGCACATCCCATCACACGCAGCGCCCAGCTCGACGGGTCTGCTGTGTCGCGCTCCCACTGGGCGGTGGCACCCAGCGCGCGCATCGCCGCGACCAGCACGGCGGTATCGTCGCTGAGGGCGGGGAACCGCACGACACTCTCGTCATAGGCCAGCAATGCGTTGAGCAAGTAGCGCAGCGTGTAGTACTTCGACCCAGGAAGACGTGGCACGAGCGGCATGGCATTCCGCCGGGCGCGGACGAACACGGTGGACGGGAGTGCCGGCGTCGCCGGCACCACCTGCGAGATCGTCTCCCCGGCGATATCGCTCGACCAGCGAGTGGCGTGTTCACTATCGCCCATACGTCGCATCCTCCCGAAAGATTATACGACCGTCGGCGACGCAAAAGAGCCAGCGCACCCTCATTCCGCTCGATGCCGTCGCTTGCTGGTGAGCCTATCACAGAGCCGATGCGAGAGATTGGTCCACGGATTGGTCTTGTGGAGATTCCCTGACCGCGTTTCGGGTTGGGCGACGGCGCATGATATAGTGGCAGGGCAGTATATCAGAGAAAAGGATAGTGCATGAGCGCGACGATTCTGGATGGTCGGAGTCTGGCCGATGCCCTGCGCAAACAGCTGATGGGCGAGGCAAAGCGCTGCGCTGCGGATCGGGGTCGCCCTGCAAATCTGACACTGGTAAGTGTGGGCGACAATCCGACCGCCATACTCTATGCCGGGCAAGTGACGCGGTCGTGTATCCTGATTGGGCTTGATTGTGTTCTGCGCTCATTCCCGGCAACCATTGCGGAGACGGCGCTGCGGGCCGAGGTCGCGGCGCTGGGCGCACGGACGGACGTGGATGGCGTGGTCGTGCTGTTGCCACTGCCGTCGCACATCCGGCAGCGGCTGGTGACGGAAGTGCTCCCGCCGGAGAAAGACGTGGACGGTCTGGGGCCACGCAACGCCGGACGGCTTCTCCTCGGCTTTCCCAGCTTCGTGCCCAGCACGGCTGACGCGGCGCTGGAGCTGTTGCGATCAGCGAACATCCCGCTGCAAGGGCAGAATGCGGTAATGGTCGGACGCAGCAATGTAGGCGGGAAGCCAGCGGGACTGCTGTTTCTGCGTGAGAATGCAACGGTGACGATCTGCCACTCCAAGACACCCGATCTGCCGGCGATCACGCGAAGTGCGGACATCCTGTTTGCCAGCACTGGCCGGCCCAACTACGTCACAGCGGAGATGGTAAAGCCGGGCGCGGTGGTGCTGGATGCGGGCATGAATACCGTGAGCGGGCAGCTGGTAGGCGATGTGGCATTCGCTGCAGTACGCGAGACGGCGGGCTATGTAACGCCGGTGCCGGGCGGCCTGGGGCCGCTGACCAATCTCATGCTCATTCGCCATACGCTACTCGGGCCGAGTTAGCGCTGACCCAATAGAGTTTCGGCGAGGGCGAGATCGGCAGCGGAAGCGACACGGAAGTTCGCGGGCGAGCCAGGGAAGAGGGCGACACGGAAGTTCGCGGCAACGACAAGGGTCGCGGCGTCCGGTGGATCGAGCTCGGCGGGAGCATCTTCCAGGGCGGCAACAAGCGCCGCTCGCACGACTACTTCTGGCGTCTGAAGCAGGCGTAGCTGCGAGCGAGTGGGTGTCTCTACGACACGCCCGTTCTCGACACGCTTGAGGGTCTCATTAACCGGAATAGACGCGGCGGCGGCGGCGCACTCAGGAGAGGACGCACTGAGGGCGGCGAGGCCGTCGGCGATCATCCCAGGCTGAATGAGGGGGCGGGCGGCATCGTGAATGACTATCCAGGCGATATCGCGGGAAAGAGTGTCGAGGGCAAGTCGGTACACAGCGCGGCGCGACGAGCTGGATGTCGCAATGGCGCGAATGCGGCGCCAAGATTGTTGGGTGGCGAGCGCCGCGACATCAGCCAGGCGGTCAGGAGCGACGACTAGCACGATCTCGGCAATGTTTGGGGCGCGCTCAAAGATGGAAACACTCTGGGCGAGCAGCGGCAAACCGGCGAACGGCGCCCAGAAGGGGTCGAATCCACCAGAATCCAGGGCGCCGCTGCCGCTTATTGCGAGTAAAACGGCCCCGGTACGCCGCGTGTCATTGGGCGCGGTCACCGGGGCCACGGAATGCCGTATGTCCATCGTTCGCCGGCTACGCGGTGCCGGTACGCCGGGCTGGAGCCGCATCGCGGGTAGCCTGTTGCTTCGGATGCGCAAAAATCATGCGACCGGCAACAGTCTGGAGCACGCGGGTCACGGTGACATCCACGGTGTTACCCATGTAGGAACGGCCACCTTCGACGACGATCATAGTGCCGTCGTCGAGATAGCCAACACCCTGCCCAACTTCTTTGCCGTCTTGCATGATCTTGATAGACATGTCTTCGCCAGGCAGCAGGATGGGCTTGACGGCATGGGCAAGCTCGTTGATATTGAGCACCTTGACGCCTTGCAGCTCCGCGACACGATTGAGGTTGAAGTCGTTGGTGATGATGGGACAGTGCCACTGCCGGGCCAGCTTGACCAACTTGGCGTCCACCTCGTGAATCGATTCGGCATCGGCGTCGCTGATCTCGACCGAAACGGTAGGTTCTTTCTGGAGCCGCTGCAAGATCTCCAGGCCGCGCCGGCCACGCTGGCGGCGCATACTGTCGGCGGAATCGGCGATATGTTGCAGCTCTTCGAGGACGAAGCGCGCCACAACCAACGTGCCAACGATGAATCCGGTCTCGCTAATATCGGCGATGCGGCCATCTATGATGGCGCTGGTATCCACGAGAATACGGTCACCTGCGCGTCCATTCTTGCGTCCAGCGAGGCGGTCGCGCAGGCGGCCGTGATCTTCGCGCTCCTCGTGCTCGTCGGCGTCGCGCTCCTCGCGGAGAGTGAGCCGGCGCGCGCGGCCAGCGGCGAAGGCACCGCCAAAGAAGCGGGCGAAGTCGTCTTTACGCAGCACCGCTATCGCGATGCCCGCGTAGGCCCAGAATATGGCATCCAGCAGCGGCAGCCACTGGCCGAGGTGCATAAACGAAATTTGGGACAGGAAAATCGAACCCAGGGCGGCGATGCCCAAACCGACGATAAGACCGATGGTAGAGGCAATGAAGTCGCTGACCTCGGCGCGCCGAATCTGCTCGCGGGCCCAGCGGTAAAGCACAGGGATGAGGAAGAAGGTGAGCGCCAGTACGGCGATGAAGATAGCGGCGGCGATGCTGGCGTTGACCTCAACGGGGAAATGCGTATTCTTTGTGGTGGCTGTGTCATTCAGGTTGAAAAACACTGCCAACCCGATACCCAGCGCGATGAGCAGCCCGACGAAGCGGGAAACTTTTCTGCCTGTCATACCGTCCTCCGATCAGGCCACAACCAGACGGGATGGCCTGCCATATAGGAGCGCACCCAGTGTGGTATGCGCCGATGCCGAGGGCGGTGGAACGAATTACGAAGCGCGGATGCGTCGCATATGCGGCGCAGATAAGTGCAATTGGCTAACGCTTGATCAATCCGAGGATTGTCCGTGGGATAAACCGCTCGTTCGCTTCGTCCACCAAACTGTTGCAACTATACTCTCGTCTGCACACCTCCTGTTTGCGTTACGACCCGTGGGTGGCCGTTCCGCATCCTCGCGGGCCATCATGCGGCGACAGCTAAACTGCCACACACAGTATACAACCCAGCGAGCGTAACCGAAATACCATTTGCCTCGATTTACTCCAGAGCAACCGCCAGAGCTTCCGCCAGCGTGGCGACGGGGATGCGCTCAATATCGCCGCTGGAAGTACTATCGGAGTTGGAGCCGCTTCCGCCTTTCGGGAGAATACAGTGCCTGAAGCCGAGCTTAGCGGCCTCGCGAATGCGGGAGTCGGCGCGGGTAACGGAGCGAAGCTCGCCGCCCAGGCCGACTTCACCGACAAGGACAGTATCGGGCCGGATGCGTCGCTCGCGAAAGCTGGACGCTACCGCGGTGGCAACCCCCAGATCTACCGCGGGCTCGCCGAGTGAGAACCCGCCAACTACGTTGACGTACACATCCTGGTTACTGAGCGCCAGCCCAACACGTTTGGTGAGCACGGCCAGCAGCATCAGCATCCGGTTGTGATCCAGTCCGTTGGCGGTGCAACGGGGCATACCAAACGCTGTTGTGGAGACGAGCGCCTGCACTTCTACGAGCAGTGGGCGCGTGCCTTCCATGCTGACAATGACGGCTGAGCCAGTCGCGGAGTTACTATGCTCAGTCAGGAAGATCGCGGAGGGGTTCTCGACATCCCGGAGACCCTCGCCGCGCATCTCGAAGACACCGACCTCGTTGGTGGCGCCGAAGCGGTTCTTGGCTCCCCGCAGCAGGCGATAGCTGTGGTAGCGCTCACCTTCAAGGTATAGCACCGCGTCCACGATATGTTCCAGCGCGCGCGGGCCGGCAACGGTGCCTTCTTTGGTGACGTGGCCGATGATGAGAACCGGAACGGAGCTGCCCTTCGCCAGACGCATCAGACGCAGGGTCGATTCGCGAACCTGACTGATGCTGCCGGGAGCCGAGGAGACTTGCGGCGACGCGATGGTCTGAATGGAGTCCACGACGAGCAGGGCAGGCTTGAGATGCTCGGCTGTCTCCACGATGGCGTCCAGGTCGGTTTCTGGTAGCAGTAGGAGCCGTTCAGTGGTGATTCCCAACCGATCGGCGCGGAGCTTCACCTGCTGCGCGGACTCTTCGGCGGAAATATAGAGCACGTCACCAGCGCGGGCGGCGATGTCTCCCGATACCGACGCCGCCAGGGTGCTTTTGCCGATGCCTGGCTCGCCGCCCAGGAGAATGAGCGAGCCGGGGACGATGCCTCCGCCGAGGACGCGATCGAGCTCAGGCGATCCGGTGAGCAAACGGCGATGGCCCGTCGCCTCAACCTGGGGTAGAGGCACGGGCAGGACGCGACCACCGGGTGCTAGAGCGCGACCACCCGTAGTCGCACGGGCAACTGGTATGACTGTCTCCACGAGGCTGTTCCATTCGCCACAGTCGGGACAGCGACCCATCCACTTCGCGCTTTCAAATCCACACTGCTGGCAGACAAATTTCGTATGCGACCGTGGCATAGACCCCTCATCATCGCAAATATCGCGCCTCATCTGAATACATTACGCTCCTTAGCGTATGCGGGTTGGATGCGGCGGGTGGTCAAATGCCACAGGATGGCTTTTCAAGCGAGCGAGCGCCTGGACTGGCGCCTACGCTGGGGCCGGTCAGGAGTCTGAAGTCTGGCAAGCGCAGTGTCACGAGATCGGGCTGCGCGAGCTGACGCCAGAAGGCGAGCGGCACAATGGGATTGTGAGCGGCAACGAAAAGGGTGAGCACCGTTCCATGTGTGACGATGAGCAGGTCGCCGTTGCCATTCGTGGATTGCGCCACCACGCCTTCCACCGCCGACGTAAAGCGTTTGAGAGCCTGTGCAGCAGATTCGGCGCCGAAGATGAGTTCTTTTTGGTTATCGAAGAAGCGGCTTATTGTGGTTTCGAATTCGTCGCGGTCGAGATAGGGCGATGTGGTCCGGTCATGCTCATTGAGGCCGCCGTCCATAGTGGCTGGTAGGCGGAGCCACGCTGCGAGGATGTTTGCCGTCTCGATGGCTTTGGGCTCGCGGCTGGAGACGATGGACGAGATGGCGGAGCCGGAGATCTGGCGCGCCAGGGTCACGGCGGCGGCGCGCCCCGCATCCGAGAGAGGCCATTGCGCGGCTGGCATGCCCGGTATGATGGTGGGGGCGGCGTGGCGGACCAGAAAAAGGTGGCGCATGCGGTGGACCTCCGCGAGACCCGCGCGCTGTGGGGCGCGCTGCGTGATGGGTGCGCACTGTAAGCGCGGCGGCTGATTCACACTAGTATAGCATGAAGAGCGCTCAAGCCGGTATTCTTCGGATAGAAAGGAACAATGAGCATGGCGAACGAAAAAGCGGCGCGCGCGGTATTCACGGGCGGTATGCGTTTCGAGGCCGAGACAGGCTCTGGACACCACGTGGTGATGGATTCTCCGGATGTGGGGGATGGTGGAAACAGCGGGCCATCCCCGATGGAGTTGGTGCTGGTAGCGCTGGCCGGATGCACCGGAATGGATGTGATCGCGATGCTGCGCAAGATGCGGCAGGATGTGACCGCGTATGAGGTCGCGGTGCGTGGAACACAGGCGGACGAGCATCCGCGTGTATACACGACGGTGACGGTGGAGCATACGGTGACGGGACACAACCTCAATCCCGACCTGGTGCGGCGGGCGGTCGAACTCTCCGAGACGCGATATTGTCCTGTGGGCGCGACAGTCGGCAAGACGGCACGGATTACACACGTGGTGACGATTGTGGAAGAGTAGAGCGACATGCTCGCATCTCGTTGTCAGCGGAACGTACGCTTTGAGCCGGATGTGAGCTTTTTAGTGGAGGCTGAGCTGAGATGGCTGTTGGGAGCGTAAGTGGATCGCGACAAATGGACGGGCGCGTGTGTGTGGTGACGGGCGCGACATCGGGCATTGGGTATGTGACGGCGCGGGAGCTGGCGCGGCGAGGCGCGACGGTGACAGTGGTAGGACGCAATCGCGATCGCACGGCGCGGTGCGTCGCACAAATCCGGCAGGAGACAGGAAGTGAAGCGGTAGATTCGCTGCTGGCCGATCTCTCCTCGATGACCCAGGTGCGGGCGCTGGCGGAGGCGGTGAAGGCAAGGCACACCCGGCTGGATGTGCTGGTGAACAATGCGGGGGCGATCTTTCTCACCCGGCACACGACGGTAGATGGCTATGAGATGACCTTTGCGCTGAATCACCTGGCGCCGTTTCTTCTGACGAATCTGCTGCTGGACCGGCTGAAGGCGAGCGTGCCGGCGCGCATCGTGACGACGGCGTCGGTGGCGCATACAGGTGCGAAGATCGCGTTCGACGACCCGAATTTCCAGCATTCCTTCTATAATGCCTGGAGCGCGTATAGCCAGTCAAAACTGGCGAATATCATGTTCACCTACGAGCTGGCGCGGCGGCTTGAGGGAACAGGCGTGACGGCGAACGCCTTCCACCCAGGCGTCGTCGCGTCAGGCTTCGCGCACAACGGGCCACTGCTGAGTGTCGCAATGACCCTGGCACGGCCAATGATGGTTAGCGCGGAGGAGGGCGCGAAAACGGCAATCTATGTCGCGTCGTCTCCGGCAGTTGAAGGCGTGACTGGCCAGTATTTCACTAAGGAGCATCCAGTGCGGTCCTCCAAAGAGTCGTACAACACGGAGAGTCAGCGGCGACTCTGGGAGGTCAGCGAGGAGCTGACGGGAGTGCAGCTAGCGGTGTAAACGACAACTCGCCGTGCTGAATCCTTTGCGATCACGGATCTCTCCTCACACCGTTCATGGCTTATGATAGTCAGCAGGCGCGCTGTATGGTATACTGCGCATGCCGCCCGTAAGGACCACTGATAGGCTCGCGAGAGATGCACCCGAGGTGGAGGACTCATGAGCGCGACATACCGGCGCATTGCTCACGGTATCTGTCTTGTATGGATCGCAATCCTCGTGCTTACAGCATGTGGTGGCCCGACTACCCCTCCTCCGCCACGCTTTACCATTGATTCATCCTGGCTGGCTCCAGGGCTCGACGTGCGTGGCTGGCCCACCTTTGGGCATGATGATGCCCACAGCGGCGTCTACCCAGTGCTACGCTCTACACCGGCGCTCCGGGGGCAAATTGCCTGGCACTATGGCGGCGTTGGACCGATCTTCTCGTCGCCTGTGCTAGCCTATGGCACGCTCTTCGTTGGCTCAACTGGCGGCAATCTGCTGGCGCTGGACGCGACCACCGGCGCGGTTATCTGGCGGCACAATATCGGCCAATTTCTCGACGATTCCACCCCTGTGGTCGTGGGACGCGTTGTATTTGTGGCGGCCAATCGCTCATGGATCTTTGCGTTGGACCGGACGACCGGGCAGCAGCTCTGGACGGCGAATCTCGGCGAGGTCATCCAGGCCGCACCGATCTTCGCAGACGGCTTGCTGTTGGTGAACTCGCGCACGACTACGTTCGCGCTCGACGCCCGCGGCGGCACGATTCGATGGCATTTCCACGAAAACGCGAGCGGGTGGCCCACACAGGCTGCGCCTACGGTCCAGGGGAATACGGTCTATTGCGCGCTGGGTACGACGACCGTCGTGTACGCGCTGAATCTCCAGACCGGCGCCAAAATCTGGTCGCATGACGCTGGCGTCCGGCTCATCTCTACGCCACTGGTCACGGGCCAATCGGTCATCATTGGTACATGGAACGGCCTGGTGATGGCGCTGGATGCTTCGAGCGGCGCGCTCTTGTGGCGCTACGATGTCAACTCTGCGCTCGCTCAAGGCTCGCCAACAGACGGTATCGCTGGATCGCCCGCCGCGACCTCTGACCTGATCTTCATCGGAACCTATAGCGGCAACGTGCTCGCGCTCGACGCCACAACTGGCCACGTGCGCTGGACACACGGTATCGCCTCGCCGGTGCTTGGCGTGCCGGTTTTTGCTGGCGACACCCTCTATGTAAGCGGCGGTCAGAGCTTATACGCGCTTTCCGCGTCCAACGGGACTCCGCTGTGGCACGTGCCGCTCGGCGATATTCGCGCAGATCTCGCCTTAGGACCAGGCCATCTCTACGCCGGAACGGTCCAGGGAGATATCTATGCGGTGGCCTGATCGCGCCGACTCCCAGATGCGGGTGGCGCTGCTTGCGCTGCTTCTCGCCGCGATGGCCGTAACGGGATGCGCGGCGCCCTGGCAGCAATCGTCGAGCGTACAGCCGACGCCGACGCCGCAGTTCGCCGGTGGCGAGCCGGTGCTGCCACAATTGCAGGTGCTCTATCGCGACGCTCCATTGCCGGGTGCCGACATCAGCGGTACCGAGCAATCCTGGCCGCTCGCTGGTTTCGATAGCGCAAACACCAACGCATCGCCAGCCAGTGCTCCGCACGGCGTGGTGCGCTGGCTGTTCCAGACGCCTGGCCCAGTGCTGGCGTCGCCAGTCGTTGCCGCAGGGATAGCGTTGGTGAGCGGCGGTGACGGTACACTCTACGCCGTGGATATGCGTTCCGGCACGCTCCGCTGGCGCGCACCACTCGGCGATACGCTCGTTGCCGGTACACCCGCTGTTGCGGATGGCACCGTGTATGTTGCCGCACGGGATCATGGCTTGGAGGCGCTCGATCTGGTGACGGGCAGGCCCATCTGGACGGTAGATACTCGCGCTCCCGTTCGCGCGCCGCCCCTAGCCGATGGATCGTTGCTCTTTGTCGAAGCTGGTGCGAACACTCTGCTCTGTCTGGATCGCCGCACGGGCGCCGAATACTGGCAGTTCAAGTCGGAAGATGCGCTCGCGAACTTCTGGCCGACACAGGGGCAGCCCGCCGTCACCTCCGCTGATGGTGGTCTCGTCTTTGTGGCGCTGGGAGCCTCCACCGAGCTCAACGCACTGAGTCTGCGGACCGGTCGTAAGGTCTGGGAGCAGACGGTTGAATCGCGGATGGTGGGCGCACCAGTATTTGATGACCAGCTGGGGCTGGTCGCTGTGGCGACGTGGTCTGGGCAGCTCGACGTCATGGATGCCCAGACCGGCACCGCGCGCTGGCATGTTGATATTCCTGGCGCGGGAACGATTGGCGCTGGCCTGTCCGCCGGGTCGGCGCTCGGCGGCGATACGTTCTTTCTTGCCGACTATGCCGGTGATGTGCTCGCGCTCGACGCCCATAGCGGTGCCCGCAAATGGACCTACCACGGTGTGGGTGCAATCGTCGTGACGCCGATCGTGCGGTTGGCGAATGGCGCCGCCGCAGAGGTCTATATCGCGGATCAGCGGGGCAATCTCGTGGCGCTCAACGGCGCGACCGGCGCGCAGGAGTGGCGGATCTACCTTGGTGAGCTGCGAGCGGCGCCCGTGCTCGCCGCTGGTGGGCTTTTTGTGGGGTCAGCCGGTGATCATGGTCTTTTTGCCCTCAGGTAGGGGCGGTAGTTTGTGGATTGCATGTATCGCGAGGAGAGTTGCGATGAAGCACAAACGATGGACTGCGTCTTTGCGTGGTGTAGGACTACTCTGGCTTCTGGCGCTGGGCACGATGTTCCTGCTGGTGAGCGTTGCTGGCTGTGCCAGCGGTGGCGGATCTGGCGGCACCGGGCACGCCACCGTTACACCTACTAGAGCCACGGCGACCGCTGACCCTTTTGTAAAATTGGCTCAGGTTGTCGGCGATCCGACGGCCAAAATCACCACGGGCGCCAATATCGAGGTGACGGGGCAGGTGAAGAATGTTGACAAAGTGCGGCACGACATCTTCTTGCAAGCTACGCTCAAAGATGCCAATGGGAATGTCGTCGGGACGGCGACCGGCAAAGCGGAGGATATTCCCGCCGGGCAGACCGTAAGCTATACCCTGCAAGGCACTGTCACGCAGCCGTCATGGGCGACAGTGACTGTGGCTGTCACTAAGGTGAGCGAGAACGTGAATGGTACGGGCAACGACTAAAGGATTGCGCCTGCCCCGCATGGTCCGCCGGAAATGGGGCGTGGTGCTGCTCACGGTGGCGCTGGCCGTTGGGGTGGTCGCGGTGCTGCTCGCGCGCGCGCCAACGGAGGTGCCTCGTCGAGCCGCCGTGGCGACCCCGACGCCAACATTCGTCCCAAAGCTGGGCGATGTGGATGATGCGGGAGACGGCCTTAGCGTCTCGACCGGCGCGGTACCAGCCTACGTATTCAAGAATGGCGGTTACATCCTGAGCGGGGTTGTGGTTGATGCCCAGACCGGGAGAGGTATCAGTGGTGCCTCGGTCTGGGTCACACTGCCCCCCGCGCCCGGCCAGCGTACCGCGCCCGCGCTGCGTGTCGTCTCCGCGGCGAGCGGCGGCTTCTCGTTTTCGCATCTCGCGGGCGGCGCCTATAATATCGCCGCCGCGCGCTACGCCGCGCTGCCAGGGCAACCAGTGTATCCGGAGGCGGTTGTGATGAGTGTGATGCTGCCGCAACGGGCGCTGGTTCGTCTTGCGCTCGTTGCGGCGCTCGCGCCCGGTACGCGCCGCCCCCCCGCTGGCGCCGCACGAAATCTCATTATGCTGGATCTGAGCGGCATCTATGCCGAGTCATGGTTTGATGATCCGGCGCTGGTTATGGACGCGCAGAATATGCGTCAGCTTGCGGCGTCTGGCGCGCGAGCGGCGAATGTAATGGCTCCCTATGGCTGGCATCCCACCGATCAGTACGCGCTGCTCAGCGGGACATATCCCGCGTGGCGGTCGTTCGATCCCTGGCCGCATGTGGTGCCCTGGGGCACACCAGACGGCATGGATACAACCTTCTGGTACAACTCACCGCCAGGCTCCCTAGCATTCGGTCAGGAGAGCCTTTTCGATGTTGCCGGGAGCTATGGCATGAGTACCGCAGCGCTTGGTGGGCCGCACTATCCACTCAGCGACGTGAGCACGCGGGGGGTACAGACGGTGCAAGTAGGACTCATCTTCGATAGCGCGGGGTGGCTTGCCAGCGCCGAACACCTCATCACGACGATAGCGACGAATCCCAACGGTTTTGTCTTCTATGGCGAGCTGGACCCGCCGTTTGGCGCGGCGGCCGCTGCGGGTGCGACGCCCGACGCTCCCGGTGGCGCCTATGCACAGGCCATGCGAGCGGATGATGAGCTGGTGGGCCTGCTGCGCGATTGGCTCGCCAGTCAGCGCCTGCTTACCACGACAGATATCATGGTGACAGCGGCGGAGGCCCAGGTCAATGAGACCGCGTCCGACAACTACTATGGCATGGAGCCTGACGGGTTGGGCTCAAGCCTGCACGTACCGCTCGTGCTGTCCGGGCCGGGTGTCGCGGCGGGCAAGGTGGAAGCGCAGGTGGTCCTGAGCTTCGTGGTAGCGGCGACTGCGTTGCGCGCCCTCTGTTTACCTGCTCCTGCTAACGCGCGTGTGCCCGCGCTCGTCTCGCTCTTTAGCACATCGTGTCCCTGATGGATGACGTGATGGTGTAGGAGTTCACGCATGAAAACGGTTCTCAGTAACAGGATGCGGCGGAGTCGCGCCCATCTGTGCTGGCTCGCGCTGATGCTATCACTTGCCGTCGGGGGCTGCGGCGGCCAGTCGCAGCATGTGGATACCCGTCTGACCTACTTTAAGATTATCAGCACACGCATCCTCATCGAGGGCAATCAGGCGCAGGTGCTTGGAGATGTGACCAACACCAGCACGATGCAGTTTCCGTTCGACGTAACGCTTCAGGCGACCTTGCTGGATCTGAGCGGGCAGCAGGTGGGCTCGGCCACCGGCACGGCGGAAGACGTCGGTCCGGGACAGGTGCGTGATTTCGCGTTGCAGGGCACGGTAGATGGCGCGCGGTACGCGAAGCTCACCGTAGCGCCGGTCTCGCTTCAGGAAAAGCGGCAGGAGCTCGGCAAGCCGACGCCCACGCCGCTGGGAACGTAACGGAGGGGGCAAATGTGCGCGGGCTGCTACGCTTCGTCTGGTGGTCACTACTGGGGCAGCGAGAGCGTCTGATCACTCTCAGCCTGGGGTTGTGCTGCATCTCGATCAGTACGACGCTGCTGGCTGGTTACACGCAGCTCTCGACTCTCACCGCGGATCAGCAGATCAGCCGCTCTTGGCGCACAGCCTATGACTTGCTCGTACGCGCGCCGGATGCGCTTAGCCCCGTCGAGCGTCAGCTTCATCTGGTTGACCCGTCCGCTCCGGAGCAGACGTACGGAGGGATTAGTCTGGCACAGGTCGCGACGATTTCGCACATCGAGCATGTGGACGTTGCCGCGCCGGAAGCGATAGTTGGCTGGCTGAGGCTCCATCCCTATCTCCCGGTCACCTTCACCCAGCCCGGATTGTATCGTGTGACCACCGAGTTAACAGATGCCGTGCAGTCTCCGCAATCACAGACGATTTTTGTCGCACTCCCAATGCCGCAATATATCGCCATCGCTGGTGCGGGATCAGCCGCTGGAGTGGCGTACATACCACTGAATGCTGCCGGCGTGGCGACGGTGGCGGCGGCATGGACGATCACGGTCCTGTTGGCAGGCATAGATCCTGTTGCGGAGCGGCAGCTTGTTGGTCTTAGCTGGCAGCCGAACGCTGCCAGCGCCGCCGCCACAGGGTTACCACTGCTCATGGATACGCACCCCTGGGCGCCGCTCGCGGCAACGTTGACGGTGGAGTGGGCGCCACTCCCGGCTGATCTTTCTACGTCGCTCGATATCTCCGCGAATTTCGCCTCCTCCACAGCGTGGGTGCCAGTGTCGCGGCAGCAGCTCGACGCCGCCGGACTGTTGTCGCTGCTTGCCCGCGAGCTGAGAGAGACGGATGCGCTGTCCGCAATCGCGCCGCTACAGGGTGGCGGGGTGGCCCGGTATGGGCGGGCGGCATACGATGTTTCGACGGCGAGCGGTAGCGATGGAGCGCCTCCGGTGCTGGCGCTCGAAAGCGTCGGCGCGGATGCTGGCGGCCCGCTCGTGCGGCTGCCACTGCTGCCCCAGGCGTCATCACCCTGGGTCGCGTTGAGCGGCGCTTCGGGTAGCCTATCAACGTTCGATGCCGCGAGTTTGCCTGGCCTGCGAGGTCCGGCGCCACAGTCAGCGCCTCTGGGCCTGTATCGTCCGGAACCGGTGGGCACGTTGCCAGGCCTTGAGCCACAGCAAAGCATAATTCCGTGGCCCCCACTGCTCTTTACTACACTTCCCATGGCCTGTGCGCTGACCGGCGAACGTTGCGTCAGTGCGGTGCGGGTGCGCGTCGCTGGATTGGGCGCATTTGGCGAGCGGAGTGAAGCGCTTTTGCAACAAGCGGCGGCGGCCATTGAAGCGCAGACAGGACTGCACGTGGATGTGCTGGCCGGCGCGTCTGGTCGCCCCGTGCTGGTACACGTGCCAGGCGCTGATGGTCGCGTGCGGACGATCACCGAAATCTGGATTCAGCCGCACGCCGCCGTCGTCATCGCTCACGGTGTCAACGGTGCGAATGTGCTGTTGCTGCTCGCGGCGGCAGGCGTTGCTGGTCTGGCGTTGGTGGCTGCAGCGCTGCTTGCCGCCAGCAGTCGCCGGAGGGATGTGTTGCTGCTCGCGCAAACGGGCTGGTCGAATGGGTGGCTCATTTTCGAATCCGCGCTGGAGGCAGCCGCGGCGTGCCTGCTAGCGATATTGCCAGCCTGGGCTCTCTCCACCATACTCATATTCCTCGGCGCACCGCCGGTGTCACCGCAAGGTGTGTTGGCACTCCTGTTGCTCGCCGCGGTGTTCTATACGACCGTGGCGGCCGTCACGATAGGATTGGGCCTCGCACCCAGCGCGAAGCACGGCGGAAACATCCGGTGGAGCTGGACGCACGGACCGTGGTGGTGGGCGCTGCTGCGGCGGCAGCTCCGGTGGCGGCGCGGCGGCGCGGTGCTGGTGCTGGCGGCTATGGCGGGTGGATGCGGGCTGGTGCTCTTGCTGGCGCTCGTGCGCTGGGGTCTCGATGGTGTCCTGTACGCGACATTGCTAGGGCGAGAGGTGCAGGTCGGTTTGAGCGCCATCCATCTTGTAATTGCGTTGTTGACCTGCGCCAGTGCGGCGCTGACGGCAGGACTTATCCTCTTGCTGGCGATTCGCGAGCGGCGGCGTGAGTTCGGCGTGCTGTTAGCCACCGGCTGGACCGGCCGCGACGTTGCCGTCCAGGTCGTTCGCGAAGGACTGGCGCTAGGAGCGCTCGGTGGAGCATGTGGGATGCTACTCGCCGAGCTAGTCTTTCTGGTCATCTATCATACTGCGTCACCGCTGCTCTTCGTAGGTTGGTTCGCCGCGCCGGCTCTCGGTGCGCTGCTCTGCGCGGCGGGCGCCGGTTATCCAGCATTTCAAGCATCGCGCCTGCCAGTGGCGCGTATTCTGACTGAGGAGTGAGGTATGGGGTTGTTGGGTGACGAAGCACAGACGCAGGCCGTGGCGGCGCCTATGTCCTCAGAAGCGGTATGTGGGGCGACGATTGTCATCGAAGAGGTACATCGGCGCTATGATCCGAGCGGCGTGGATGCGTTGCGCGGCGTATCGCTGCGGGTCGCGGCGGGCGATTTCGTCGCCGTGACGGGGCCATCCGGCTCTGGGAAGTCTACGCTGCTCCACCTGATCGCGACGCTCGATCACCCCTCGTCCGGGCGAATCATCGTTGACGGTGTAGATACGGCGTCGCTCCGCGGCAACGCGCTCGCCGCTTTCCGTCGCGAGCACATTGGGTTGATCTTCCAGAGGTTTCACCTACTTCCCGGCCTCACTGCCCTCGAAAACGTGATGGCTCCGCTCCTGCCGTACCAGCCCACGCGCGCGCTGCGCGAACGAGCGGCAATGCTGCTGGCTCGCGTGCGGATGGAGCATCGCGCCAGGCATGTGCCAGGTGAACTTTCTGGCGGGGAGCAGCAGCGCATCGCCATCGCGCGAGCGCTCATCGCCAACCCACGACTACTTCTAGCCGATGAGCCGACCGGCAGCCTCGATAGCAAGACGGGGTTCGCCGTCATGGATTTGTTGCAGGAGCTACAAGCCGGCGGCGCGATGACGCTTGTGGTCGCCACGCACGACCCGCGTGTGGCCGCGCGGGCGCCACATAGCTTCCATATAGACAATGGCAGTGTGGCCACTGGCGAGACGGTATAGACAACGAAGCGGGCGCGTCACAAAGACACGCCCGCCTGGAAGGTCGCATGACCTATTGTTTGGTCAGCGCAACGTCATCCACGAAGAAATCGGTCGGGTACTCATAATCGTTGGTGCCGACGAAGTAGACCTGCACGGTCTGCCCTTTGTACGACGACAGCGTGGAGCTGACGTCAAACGTTTCCTTCACCCAGCCGTTAGTCGCGTCAATATTGCAGCTCGTCATGAGGTTTGTGATCGTGCTGCCGCTGGACGTGAGCAGCTTGGCGTGGAAGTAGTCGTAGCACGTCGTTGTCGAGGTTTCAAGCGTATCGCTGTAGAACCAGAACGTCAGCGTCAGCGATGAATAGCTCGACGGAATCGCCACCGACTGTTTGATGCTATCGGTGCAGTAGTTATAACCGCAGAGATAGGCGCTGTAATTGCCGGTGTGCGGTCGCGCCGTCGAGATCAGCTCATAGCCACCGCTGGACGACTCCACCCACGGGCTGGTGCCGTTCTCGAATCCGCCGTTCACGATCAAATTCGTGCCACCGCCCGGCGTAGGAGTCGGCGTGGGTGCCGGCGTATTCGTTGGCGTGGGTGCCGGTGTTGGCGTATTCGTCGGCGCGGGAGTCGGCGTCGGAGTGTTTGACGGCGCCGGGGTGGGTGTTGGCGTGTTCGTCGGTGTCGGCGTTGGGGTGCTAGTTGGTGTTGGCGTGGGTGTGTTCGCCGGTGTCGGCGTTGGGGTTGGATTCGTTGTGGTAAAGAATGCCGGGATTACATGCCCTCGACTGTCAACAGGCGCTGGCAGGCCCAGCGCGTACATCATGTTCGTCGCTTCGTCGTCAATTCCCATCTGCGTCGTATATTGGGTGTTACCTGTGACGACGTTGGGGCCACGCATGGTGAAGGGAATGTGGCGAGTCGTACCCATCCCGGTTGTGCCCATCCCGTAGAAGTTGTCGTAGCTGGTGTGGTCGTTCTGTGCCTCATCGGCGGTGACGGCGATGTCGGAGTTGGTCATGTAGCCGTTCGACTGCATCCAGCTCAGTAGCTGCCCTAGCGCCTGATCATCCCATGAGCTGGTTTGCTGATACGAGCCGCTCGACGAGTCTGGGCTGACGCTTTCAGGAGTTGAGCCTTCGGCCTCGGTCACTGGCATGTAGATCAGTGAGCCGTTGGGGTTGCTAGCATGCGCCGTCAAGAAGTTCTCGACTTCCGTGACCCATGCAGTGGGTACGCCGCTGATGTTTGACCCCAGCTGGATGGAGTCCACGTTGCTGTTGGCGATGTGGCCAGTGGGATAGTCGTTGCCACCGATCACGGCGGTGCTCATCCCATAACTCTTGGCCACGTCGAAGATGGATTCCTGTCCAAATACCTCGGACGTGTTGTACCAGATGTTGGTATCTAAGCTACTCGATCCACCCCAGACGGCAGGTGGAGCATCCGGTGTGCGCCAAGCGGGAAAACCGCCAACCGCGAGCTGATAATGATCTATTGGAGACCAGCCGTACTGTGTATAGTCCGTCGTCGCCACGACACCGTTGTTCGCGATCGAGTGGATCGAGGGCGAATTGTTCACCATCGAGCTGGTGTCAGTGAACCAGGCTTCGTAGTAGGTCTCATCGAAGTCAACCAGGATGAAGTTCTTCGCCTGTCCTGCTCCGATCGTTCGTGATTTAGGAACCGCCAGCGAGCTGAGCGCGAAGTTGACGGTCGCCGATCCGGAAACCGACACCTGCATCTTCTGACTATCCCGATACATCGCCGTAGCGCCGGTGCTGAGGTCGTAGCGCCAGGCCGAAAGGTTATACGTGGCGCTAGCGATGCTGGTGAACGAATACGCTCCGGTGCTGCTGGTGGTTGCGTACGAAGCGCTGGAGCCGCTGGTGCCGAGGCTAATGCCAACAGTAGCATTTGCCACTGGCTGGCCAGTAGTAGCATCGGTGACGGTGCCACTTACGGAGGAGGTGCCCGATGCGAGTGAGCCAACCCGATGATATGCCGAGGCTGGCAAATCGTCGCGGTCGCCGAAGCTCGCTCCCCCGCGCGAGCTTGCCGCGGGCTGCGGAGCCGGCGCAACTGGCCCTTGTTTCATCGAGGCAAGAGCGGACGCCGCGAATGCACACACTACAAGAAGAGAGATGGCCGCTGGGATGACCGCACGTGCGGGTCTGGACGAGAGGAATCGAGACACGAAACGGTAACGCATCGATGACTCCTTCAGGCTCTGAACCGGTCCGCTGCTCCGCCACACTGTACTCGTATGAGTGTTGCGCGCGAATACCTCAGGCGACACATCAATCTCAAGCATGTTCCTTCGGTCGCCTGCTAGGAGCGCCGCACTTTGACGGGTACTGGCGTTCACCTGCCAAGCATAACATATTTGCGCCTTGCTTCCAATCCCCCTGCATGAGAACGGATAATAGCTGCGTGCAAACCGAGCCAGGGCATGTAAGCGACACCAAATACTGAGGTCGCGATTGACTGCTCACGGTGGCGCGGACAGGAATGTCCGCGCTGGCCGGCAGGATTACCGGCCCCACCAGCTCGGCTGCTTCAGTTCCCCGCACCGACATCAGTAGTTGCCAACACAGGCTCATCCAATCGGCGACATTCAGTATGACCTTGGCAGGCCAAGCTCGTGCTCGGCGATGTATGCGAGAATGAGATTGGTCGAGATGGGTGCGATCTGATAGAGCCGGGTCTCGCGGAACTTGCGCTCGATGTCATAGTCCACCGTCAGGCCATACCCCCCAAAGGTCTGCATAGCGACATTCGCCGCCTCCCAGGAAGCGTCGGCTGCCAGCAGCTTAGCCATGTTCGCCTCAGCGCCACACGGCTCACCGCCGTCAAACAAGGTCGCCGCTCGGAAGCGCATGAGATCAGCCGCCTCGACATGTGCGTGGGCCAGTGCAATGGGAAACTGGACGCCTTGATTCTGGCCGATGGGGCGGCCAAACACCACTCGCTCGCGTGCGCGCCGCGTCGCCTGATCCACGAACCAGCGACCATCGCCGCTACATTCGGCGGCGATAAGGATGCGCTCGGCGTTGAGACCATCCAGCAGGTATCGGAATCCCTGGCCCTCCTCGCCGATCAGGTTCTCCGCTGCAACGTCAACGTTTTCGAAGCGAAGCTCATTGGTTTCATTGTTGAGCATGACGTTGATGGGCTTTACCGTCAGGCCGTGGCCGATGGCTTCGCGCAGATCAACGAGCAAGACTGACAATCCATCGGTGCGTCTGTTTACGTGTTCGCGCGGCGTGGTGCGCACGAGCAGCAGCAGCAGGTCAGAGTGCTGCACGCGCGACGTATAGATCTTGCGGCCATTGATGCGGTAGCGGTCGCCTTCGCGCGTGGCGGTGGTTGTCACGCTGGCGGTATCCGTGCCGGCATCCGGCTCGGTGACACCGAATGCCTGGAGCCGTAGCTCGCCGCGAGCTATCGCGGGAAGATATTCACGTTTCTGAGCAGGAGACCCATGCCGCAGAATCGTCCCCATCGTATACATTTGCGCGTGGTAGGGCCCCGCGTTGCCACCGGAGCGATTGATCTCTTCGACGATGACGCTCGCCTCGGTGAGGCTGATGCCTTGTCCGCCATATTCGCGTGGGATCAAGGCGCCAAGGTAGCCCGCCGCCGTCAGCGCGGCGACAAAGTCTTCCGGGTACGCGCGGCGCTGATCCAGATCGCGCCAGTATTCGACTGGGAACCGGGCGCACAGCTCGCGGAGCGCCGCGCGCAGGTGGGGATACGCTTCCGGGTGTGGCATACACTCCTCTCGGACTCCGGCGTGGCAAGGTCACCGGCACTCAGCACACATATTTCCCAATGGGATATGTCGCATCATGAGAGAAGAAACGTGGCTGTGACGTAGTGTACGATAAGCTAGTAGCTTGCGCGAAGTCCGCGCAAGCGGACGTGTTCACGCAACTTTGCCGGCTCGGTACGCGCGCGGCCAGGACTTATCATCATTATAGAAAGGCATTCTGAAGACCTGAAACGATGGCGCGCACTGGCGAGGCAAGGGCAGCAGAGGGGGTACTCGGCATGGGTTTCATGGCGTACGTACACGGCTCGACATCCCGTCTCGGCTCTCGGCTGAGAATGTCGCTTGACGAAACACGCATCTCTGTGTCGGCGGCACACAGTGGCTGGCGCTGGCGCGCTCCATTGCCCGTGCTGGCGCTGCTTGCGCTCCTCTTGCCGGGGCTTCTGGCTGCCTGTGGCGGGAGCAGCGGGAGCTCCGGCGGCTCAACCACGATCACCTTCGGCGCCCCACTCTCGCTCACGGGCAGCCTCTCTCACGAGGGCACGGATACGCTCAACGGGTACAGCCTCTGGGCCAACGAGGTCAACACGCATGGCGGCATCACGATCGGCGGCAAGAGCTATCAAGTCAAGATCAAATATTACGACGACGGAAGCAGCGCCCAGAAGAGCGCACAGCTCACCAAACAGCTCATTACCGCCGATAAAGTCAACTTCCTCCTCGGGCCGTACGGGTCTGCCGCAACCCTGACGGACGAGGTGATTGCCGAACAGTATCAGATTCCTATGGTTGAGGGCAACGGCGCGGCGCGGGCGATCTTCTCCAAGGGCAATCCGTACATCTTTGGTGTGCTCAGCCCGTCTCCGGAATACGCTGGCACGATGGTCAAAGCGGCCCTATCGCTCCCCACGCCGCCTAAAACCATCGCCATCATCAACGCCAACGACGCATTCTCAACCGAGGTGGCCGCCGCGGCCAAGACCCTCGCCCTCAGTAGCGGCATGAATGTCGTCTATACACAATCGTATCCAGCCAACTCGTCCGATCTAAGCGGCATCCTGACGCAGATCAAAACCTCTGCTAGCGGTGGGGTGCCCGACATGATCCTGGGCTCTGGCCATGAGGACGAAGCGCTCACGACGCTCAAGCAGGCAAAGCAGCTTGGCGTCAACCCCAAGCTCTGGGCATTTACCGTCGGCCCCGCCCTGCCCGACTTCATTACTACCATGGCTGGCGATGCAAACTATGTCATTGGCAGCTCGCAGTGGACACCCCAGGTGAAGTACCAGGGCACGGACCTTTTCGGCACCGCACAGAATTTCGAGCAGATGTACAAGGCCAAGTATGGCGTTGAGCCGTCGTACCAGGCCGCTGAGTCCGCCGCCTGTGGCCTCGCGTACCAGTTCGCGCTCCAGAACGCGAACTCGCTTGACCCTCATAAGGTTCGCGATGCGCTCTCAAGCCTCAACGTCACGACGTTCTACGGCCAGATCAAGTTCAGCGGCAACGGCGAGAACGACACCAAGCCCATGGCCACCATCCAAATTCAGAGCGGGAAGGTGTTGACGGTCTTCCCGACCGACATTGCTAACGCCACGCTCCAGTACCCGACACCGCCGTTTGGCCAGCGCTAGTCGTCCCTTTTGGGATGTGGGGTGGAGCGGGCATTCCTGCCCGCTCCACCAGCATCTCACTACCTCCCGGCCTGACCTCTAGACGCCTGCGCTAGGGTCATTCATTGTTATCGCGTGTATCCGGTGTATCATAGAACCCAGGCTCAGGGGCGGATCTTTGCGCACGCCCTGCCGTCTCGTGGCTACGTCATCGCCAGGGCGGACGCTCACTACATGACACCACGTCTTCGCGGGAGAGCTGACATGGCACAGGACATCGTCAACTGGATCCTTCTCGGATGCTTCTATGCGGCGATTGGCCTCGGCTTTTCGCTGGTCTGGGGTCTCATGAACATCCTCAATCTCGCGCAAGGCTCACTAGTGATCCTGGGCGCGTATGTCGCATACTGGTCGTACACTGTCTTACACCTCAATCCATTTGTCGGTATTCTTGTCGCGATGGGCGTCTTGTTCTGCATCGGCTACGCCATCCAATATGTGATGATTAATCGTGTCATTCGTGCGCCGTTTCTGGTGACGTTCATGCTCACGTTTGGCCTGGATCTGCTCATCTCGAACGTGCTACAAGACCTGTTCACCGCCGGGTATAAGGCTATCAACACTCCATACTCCAGCGCTGGCTTCGAAGTCTTGGGAGCGCGTATCCCCTTGCTCAATTTGGCTGTGGGAGCGATTGCTGTCGCGCTCACAGCCGCGTTGAGCCTCTTCCTCTCGCGCACCCGCATTGGCAACGCCATCCTGGCGGTTGGTATGGACCGCGACGCCGCGCGACTCATGGGCATCAGTGTCGCCAACAGCTACGCGCTGACATTCGGCATCGGGGCGGCGCTCGCGGGAGCGGCGGGTGCCATGCTTGCCATGACCTTGCAGTTTAGCCCTATCTTTAGTGGCCAGTTCACCCTCTTTGCGTTCGTTATCGTGGCGCTTGGAGGGCTAGGCACACCGTGGGGCGCTCTTGCCGGCGGCTTGCTCTTTGCGTTCGCGGAAGTCTTTGGGCCTCTCGTCCCGGGCGTCGGCTTTGGGCTGGATACGGCCATCGCATTTGTAGTGCTCGTCCTGGTGCTGATCCTGCGGCCCTATGGGGTGCTGGGCAAGCCCTTCTACTCGTGAGGAGAACGTGTGGCTAAACCGACTCCCGACCGCGAGATCGAAGCTGATGCCGCCCTCGCTCTGGCGCCGCGCGAGAGCAAAGACTGGCGGTGGTCGCTGGGCCTGGGCATCGTGATCCTGGCCGTCATCGGCCTGATTCCCCTGACAGGTGACCAATCGGCGCTGGGTATGTGGACCTTCATCGTCATGTACTGCGTGCTGGCGCAAGGCTGGAACTTTATTGGTGGCTTCGCGGGCCACGCCGCGTTCGGCAATGTGGCCTTCTTTGGCATTGGCGCCTACACGGTGTCGCTCGTCCTTGAACGGAACATGCCATACCTGCTGGGTCTTGTGCTGGCGCCGATCATCGCCGGGCTTTTCGCGTTCTTGCTTGGGTTGCCCGTTCTGCGGCTGCGGGGACACTACTTTGCCATTGCCACGCTTGGCATCGCCGAAGCGCTGGGCCAGGTTATCCAGTCCAAGAATGTTGGCGGCACGGCGGGCGAGATCTCGTTAAATCCGCCGGGCCTCAACTTCGAGCTTACCAATTCGCTGTTCTTCTACGGCTTTCTCGTGCTTTCGCTACTCACCCTGCTCGGCACCACCTGGCTCACCCGCAGCCGCTTTGGCTACGCGCTGGTGGCCATTCGCGAGAACGAACAGGCAGCCGAGGCACTGGGCATCGCCACGTATTGGTACAAAGTGGGCGCTTTCGTGCTCAGTGCGCTCCCGACGGCGGTTGCCGGCGGACTATTCGCCTACTGGCAGCTCTCATTCGACCCTGTCGGCGAGGGGGGCGCCTTCGATGTAAGCATCTCAGTGGCAATGGTGCTCATGACTTTTCTGGGAGGTGCGGGCACCATCCTCGGGCCGATACTTGGGGCCATCATCATCGAATACCTCGACCAGTACACCTCGATCTCGTTCACTGCCATCCACGGACCGTTGCTCGGTGTGCTGATTATCCTCGTGACGATCTTCCTGCCACAGGGTCTCATCCGATTGGTTCAGGAGCTGATACGCGCTCCGGCGGGTGTCAAGCAGAGCTATCCTATGCGAGTTAGACAGGGAGTGCGGCGTGTCACACGCTTCATCTTATCCAACGGCATCTAATGCCCAGGACCCGGCGCAGGCTCCCATGTTGGAGCTGGAACACATCACCAAGCGCTTCGGTGGTTTGCCCGCGGTTGAGGACCTCAGCTTTCGCCTGCGCAGCGGCGAGGTGCTCGGTATGATTGGCCCCAACGGCGCCGGCAAGTCCACGGCGATCAGTCTCATCGGTGGAGCGCTCGCGCCCACATCAGGAACTATTCGCTTTCAGGGACGCGACATCACTCGCCTCGCGCCTCACCAGCGTGCGCTCCTGGGCATCGCGCGCACGTTCCAGATCACCCAGCCATTCGCACAGCTCGACATTCGCGAGAACGTTATCGTAGGGGCTCTCTTCGGCGGCGGTGTGAGGAGTAGGGCGCGGGCGGCGCGGCGAGCGGATGCGGTCCTTGAGCGCGTGGGGCTTGCGCACAAGGCGCGCCTCAAAGGCGACGAGCTTACCGTCGCCGACCGTAAGCGCCTGGAGATGGCTCGTGCGTTGGCCACCAATCCGCAGCTTCTACTGCTGGATGAAGTCATGGCTGGATTGACCCCGCGCGAAGTTGGGGAGGCGGTGGGGCTCATTCGCGAGATCAATCAGTCAGGCGTCACCGTCCTGGTTGTTGAGCATGTGATGCGTGCGATCACCGGCGTCTCTGACCGTATCCTCGTTCTGCATCATGGTCGCAAGATCGCTGAGGATGCTCCCGATGCCGTACTCTCTGATCCACGAGTCGTCGAGGCGTACTTGGGCGAGCGCTATGCGCGTCAACGCGCCGCCGATCAGG
Organism: Ktedonobacterales bacterium; assembly: GCA_035310125.1. GTDB lineage: Bacteria > Chloroflexota > Ktedonobacteria > Ktedonobacterales > JADMIN01 > DATGEP01. Next base: position 10,253 of record DATGEP010000084.1, on the reverse strand, counting down.
CGCGGCGAGGCGCGGAGACAGGGAGCGCCGCGTTCGATCCTCCTACGCCAGATGACACCTGGAAGGAGGGCCTGGTATGAGCGCAAGTGGCGATGCGAATAATTTGGCGCAGCCTGTCTCACATGCTGAGGCCGCGCAACTTCATCAATCTGACCCTTTATTGCTCGCGGTGCGCGGCATAGATGTCGGTTATGGGGATACTCAGGTTTTGTGGGATGTGTCGCTGGAGGTCGGGCGTGGCGAGGTCGTGGCTCTGGTGGGGGCCAATGGCGCCGGTAAGTCTACGCTTCTGGCGGCGATCTCCGGTCTATTGCGACCGTGGAAGGGCGAGGCGGTGTTCGATGGACGCCACATCGAGCGCATGCCGGCGGAGCGTATCGTCGGGCATGGTCTGGCGCACGTGCCGCAGGGTCGCCGCTTGTTCGCGGCTCTGAGCGTCGAAGGGAATCTGCGGCTTGGGGCATACACCCGCCGGGCTGGATCTCCGCGCGCGATCGGTGAGGATTTGGAGCGCGTCTATCAGCTGCTGCCAGTCCTGCGTGAGCGGCGCACCCAGCTTGCCGGCTCGCTGTCGGGCGGCGAGCAGCAGATGTGCGCCATTGGTCGCGGCCTGATGTCGCGCCCCGCCCTGCTGCTCATAGATGAGCTCTCACTTGGCCTCGCGCCTAAAGTGGTGGATGACCTCCTCGGTGCGATAGATGCGATCCACCGGGATCAGCACCTGAGTTTCCTGCTGGTGGAGCAGGATGTCCAGATTGCGCTCGAGCGCGCGGACCGTGGCTATGTGATCGAGAACGGCCGCATCGTCGTCACTGGGCCGAGCGCTGATCTGCTCAACAGCTCCGCGGTCCGCGCCGCATACCTTGGTGAATAGGATCGTTCGTGGCCGCTGTTTGCCTCAGGTAGAAGCATTCCGCGCGCTTGTCGTGAGTCAAGAGCCTGCCGCGGAATGGCGTTCATGGCTGCACAAAATGGGGTGTGATACCATAGGCCCATGAGCACATACCACACCGATTCCCGCGTAGACCAATACATCAATACGCTACCCGACTGGCAGCAGGATATTTGCCGCCGCGTGCGGGACCTGGTGCATGCCGCCGACCCGGATGTCACCGAGATCATCAAACGTATGAACCGGCCGTACTTTACGCTCGATGGCAACATTTGCGCGCTACTGGCGGCCAAGGATCATGTCAACGTCTTCATCTACGACCCTATCGCGCCCGATCCCGAGGGCATCATCAACCAGGGGCAGGGCAACGTGACCGCGCGGGCGATGCAGGTTCGTCAGGGCGAAGCTCTCAATGAGCGCGCGCTATTGGGCCTCTTTCAGGCTGTTATCGCCAACAACCGCGCTGGTGGCTGGCGCAAGATACAAGGCAGCAGGTAGCGGCGTAAAGCCTGGAAGCGTACTATCGGCATCGAAGGACCGGCAGATGGGCGCTCCGCGTACTAGTGCCCACCCGCCTGGTTCCTACTTCGTCGTGATTGTGGCGGTGAAGACTTCCTCGTCCAGCGCGGTCACGCTGGTGCGCCGATCGGTCCAGATCGGATGGACAACACCGCCGAGGGCGGCGATGCCCTCATAGTCGCCGTACTGGTTGCCCAAGTCGGCGCCACAACACGTCTCGTTAGTCGGCGCGGTGGTCACCTGTACATTGTTGGCGAACGTTTGGCCGCCGTCGGTCGAGCGCGTGTAGAAGATATCAGTACTCACATGGGTGGGGTCGTTGCGGGTGTCGTTCCAGCTCAGGTCAACGGTGCCATCGGCCGGGTCCACAGCGAGCCACTGGTTGAACTGGTCGTTGGCCACGCCCGTCGGGTCGTCGTTCGCGCGCACCGGCGCGCTCCAGGTGCCGCCGCCATCGGTCGAGTGGGCCACGAAGATATCAGTCCCGTTCGTCGCGGTCTCATCCATCCACGAGCAGTAGAGTGTCCCGCGATTGGCGCTCGTGCTGGTATCAGCTCCGCACGCAGGATAGACCAGTGCGCGGCGCGTATTCATGGCAGGGATGCCGACATCGAATGCGACCTGCGTGGGCGCGACCGTGCGGGTGGGGCCGAAGGTCTGGCCGCCGTCGGTGGAGCGGCTCTGGGCGATGAGGTTGTTCTGGACGTCATGCCAGGCGACGTAGAGCGTGCCGTCCGGCCCGACGAACGGATCCGCGCCGATGACCGACTTGGGCGCGCCGCCGCTAGCGCTGGCGATGACCGGCGCCGAGAACGTCACGCCGCCATCGGTTGAATGGCTGACCAGGAGGTTGTTGCCGCTCGACGAGCTGCCGTTCGAGTTGTCCCAAGCGACGTAGATCGTATCACGGAACGGGCTTTTGGGATTTGTGTCCACGGCGATCATGGGTTTGTCGTCGAATTGTCCCTGTCCCGTTTGCTGGTCGAAGAAGGTGGCGGTCCACGTGCGCCCGCCGTCGGACGAGCGCGCCACGGCCATCTCGGTGCCGTTGATGGCGACGCCCAGGCCATGATTGAAGCCGTTGCTGAAGAAGACGACGATGTAGGAGTAGAAGACATTGCCGCGGGTATCCCAGGCGACACCGGGGTCCGAGCCGAAATCCGCGCCGTTGTTGACCAGTGGCGGGGGAAGCGGCAGATCGACGCCACCCCAGGTGGCACCGCTGTCGCCTGAGAAGTAACCGCGCATCGGCAGGCGGAAGATCTCGTTCGAGCCGCCGACGATCTGAGCGGGATGGTTGGGGTTGATCGCGATCGAGGTTTCGCTCTGCGGGCCGGGTTCGTTGCTGACGTCAACGTTGGTCCCGACCGTGACGCTCTGCGTGGTGTCAGGAGTGGTCAGTGGCTTGAAGCTGTTGGCCGAGACCGTTTGGAATTTCGCCCACCAGAGGGGCTTACTGTAGGGTGAGCTGGTGGTGCTGTTGGAGGCGCGGGCCGGCATCACGGCGTGCAGCGTCAGCCCGAGCAGCGCCAACAGAACGACCGCCATGCCGGCGGTCCAGAACCACCTGTTGCGAGCCATAGATACCCCTTTTCGTGCGTTCACGAGCGACTGTTCGCATGATCCAACACCTGCCTGACCGGCACTGTGTACGATGGGTACTACGCGGCAGCGCTACGCAGGCATGGCCACCGCAGTGTCCGCTTGCCCAAGCGTAACATATCGGCTGCTGTTGTCAAGCAAGCACCGCAAGCACCGCAAGTACCACAAGCACCGGCAGGGCGACGCGATGATCGCCACGCCGTGGGGATTGGCAGCAGGTATCGTACACGACGCAGACTTTTTGCGCTTCGTCCGCGACAAGGGCGAGGGGTCCGGGCAACAGGGCGGGCACGCCCTGCATGACGTCGCAGAGCGAACGGTTCGCTGCCGCGCCCGCGCGGATTCTTACCTGGCGTGGTGATCGCGAGAAGGAACTGTACGATCACCGCCACCAGGACGAGCCAGGCATACGCTCTGTACATCCACCGCATCGCGTGTGTAAACACGGCTCCCCTCCCTTCCGCTCGATAGGCACACGCAGCCTGTCAAACAGGCAAGCGACCACGGAAGGTTCTCATCTGATGTCAGCTTGTCCTGCCGGCGACCGGGTATCGGCCGAGATCTACAGCGTCATCGCCGGCAGTGTGATTACCGCCGCGCCACGCCGGGATCGCGCTGGCGCGGCAGCTCGTACCAGACATCATCACAGGCAGCCAGCTCTTCCGCATCCAGCGTCACGTCCACACCGTGTAGGCTATCTTCGAGCTGCTCGGGCCGGCTCGCGCCCAGAATCGCGCTGGTGATGCCGGGCTGCGCCAGCACCCATGCCAGCGCGGCATGCGTCAGACTCTTCCCACGATTGCGCATAAAGTCACCGAGGTGTTGCGCAGCGTCCATCATCGTCTCATTCCAGTATCGCTGCTGATAGAGCTCGCCGCTATGCTTCAAGCTGAAGCGCGTCCCCTCCCGCACCGCCTGTCCCTTCTGATAGCGCCCTGTCAGCATGCCCGCTGCCAGCGGATTGTACGCGATCACGCCGACGCCATGCGCCCGGCAGAGCGGCAGAATCTCATCCTCGATCATGCGGAAGAGAAGGTTGTAGCGTGGCTGGTCGCAATCGAAGCGCGCCAGTCCCAGCTTATCGCTCGTCCACAGCGCCTCGGCCAGCCGCCAAGCCGGATAGTTCGAGCAGCCGATATAGCGCACCTTGCCCGCGCGCACCAGATCGTCCAGCGCCCGCAACGTCTCCTCGATGGGCGTCTCCGGGTCCGGCGAATGCACCTGATACAGATCAATGTAATCGGTTCCCAACCGGCGCAGGCTCGCCTCGCAGGCCGCCAGAATGTGCTTGCGGCTCAGCCCTGCGTCATTCGGTCCCGGCCCCATCGCGTTGCGGCACTTCGTCGCCAGCACGATGCGTTCCCTGGCGCCGCGCTCGCGCAGCCACCTGCCGACAATCTCCTCCGTCCGCCCGTTCATCTCCAGATCGCCGCCAAGCGGGTATGCATCCGCCGTATCGAAGAAGCTTACCCCCGCCCGATCCGCCACATCCATGATCGCGAACGCCGTCTCCTCATCCGCCTGGTTGCCGAACGTCATCGTGCCGAGGCAGACCTCCGTCACGTTCAGCCCGGTCCGCCCCAGTCGCTTGATTTTCATCTGCACGCCGCTCCTTTGCCATCGTTGTCAATACGCCAGCTACATCCTCGATTGTAGGAGATGCCCGCACATCGTGATGGAACAGGGGGCACCTTCCAAAAACTGATCCCACGTACCTCCCTGCTTCGCGTCTCCTGCAAGTCTCGCCTTCTCTTGACATCCTAGAACACATGGTCTACGCCATCAAAAGCAATAAGTCGGAGCTCAATATAATACCGTGTCGCAGCATGCGACCGTAGAACGGGGGGCATGCCACGACACATCCAGCGCGCACCCCACCTGACTGACGACGAACTCCCTGCCCGCTACCGCCGCGCAGATGATCCGTTCGAGCGCAGCCACTGGGCAGTCAAGGGCACTTCCTCTGGCTGCTGGCTGGCGGCGTGATGGGCTATTCCGCGTATTGGATCGGCCCCATCACCCGTCGCTACAACGCCGACGGCCCCGACGGCGTGCGGAACCGGCGCCGCGCCACGCGTGCGGGGCGGCCACCAGGTCGTCCGTTTCAGTTTTCGTCACGTTTGTGTCTCCAGCGACTAATGGCCGACGAGCCGGGCAATGACCGTGACGGGAGCGATAGCTGAGAGCAACCACCCGACGATGAGAGATGTGATTGCCAACGCAAAGGTGATCCGCCGTTGCCTCCGCTTGGATGCCTTTAATTGGTTGACGATCACCTCGTCGATGGACCGCATCAGGTCGGGGTCTTCCTTACTCCAGTCTTCAAGGACATGCAGTCGGTCCCGCCGCGTCGTCAACAGCCTGATCTCCCTCTCCGCAGCGTCCAGTGCGCCTCCATAGCGAGAGTTCAATTCCGTTGCGAGCTGCCTTCTGGTATCTCCCGACTCCTGATGAGTCCGAAGTGTGTCTCCTTCTGGCACTTCGTTCTGTGAGACCGACTCCATGACGTGCTTGGCTCTCTCGTAAAAGGCAGCTAGTTCCTTTTCTCGCTGTTCGAGTGCCTTAGTTGCTCCCGACTCGGCGACTGATATTGTCTCGATATCAAACACGAACCACCTCCGCGAAACTCGTGAGTCAAACGCCTCTGTCAAGCAGTATACCTAATATGCAGTGTGTGCGAGCGCGGGAGTCCTCCATTCCCGTCTCGCCACTCCACCCCTTCCCTATGAGTAATGATGCGATTAGGCTTTCGCGGGATGTGCCGCAAACTCCTTGCTCCTGGCGTGTGACGTTGGAACGCCGCATGTGTCATACGGCGTTGGGTCATACCCTTTAAAATAGTTCCTTGCTCCCGTGGCGCACTCGTGGCTTGGCAGGGCGACAAACTACAACGATGTGGTGCGACGCAGTATTATTTGCCCACATCTCTCGGTCAGCCCGAAAAAGGTGCCACTTCCTCTGTATGTGGATGCGGCGCCTTTGTGCTTTCCGCCGCCATATCGAATCGGTGGCGTTTCGCCGACCCGTACCACCTCTCCCGGTGGGCGAGGGGCTGGGAATGAGGTTCAGATTCCGGCAGAATCGGCAAGCACCTCCGCCGAAGAATCTCAGATTCCGGCAGAATCGGCAACCACCATCTCCCCTCGCCCACTGGGCGAGGGCCGGGGGGTGAGGCACCTTTTGGGCATCCGCTGCCGTTGCCATGCGGTCGCACGCTCAGCGCGCACGCCGTCGCCTGTTGACGCGCGTGCCTGCTGGTACGTATACTCGTCTCACGTACTGGCAGGCTCAGGGTGTCCCGTTCGCGTCGAACGCCACCCAACACACGAAGGCCGAGGTTGAAGTATGTCGCCTGAGAACACTCCGATCCCCCAGCAGTCATATTCTGTCCCGTCTGACGTGCCAGCGACGACCGCGCCCGCACAGGTAAATCCCAACGACCTCGCCAGGGCGCTGGATCAAGCCGAGCGCAAGCGTGGGCGCCACCGCCTGCGTCGGCGCGCGCTGCTCACGGGTGGTGGTGTCGTGGCGGCGGCCGCCGTCTGCGCGGGCGCCGTCGAGTTCGGCCCGAGCCTCTTGCAGAAGGCCGGCGAGTATACCAAATCCGAGCTGGATCAGGCATTTCAGTCAGGCATCGAGGCGGGCCGGCAGGCCGTGCTGAACGAGCTGAAGCAGCTCGAAGGCGTCAGCATCGAAGCCGCAATAGACATCGCCGGTGTCGAGCGCTTCGCGTTCGATAAGCTTGTCGTCCCGCTCTCCCAGCTTGCTGTGACGGTCGCGGGCGATGCCCTGTCGGTGCTTGCGAGCGCCGTCCAGACCGCACACGACGATCTCACCCGCGTCAACATCACCGTAGACTGGCTTACGAATCTCCACGCCTTGCTCACACTCTGGCGCACCAATCTGCCCGACACGACCGTCCTCAACGCCTACGCCAGCTACACGGACAACCAGATCCAGAGTACTGAAACCTACCTCCGCGCGCTCCAACAGCGGATCAACGCGCCGCAATCGGGCACACCGACGCCAACGAAATGATCCACCGACCCCCCGCCCGCTGCGGGCGGGGCTCTCGTGGCCGCCTAGGGGCGCCCGGTGGACGCCATCCGCGCCGCGTGTATCCGTCGCCATTCAAGCGCGGCTTGCGTGGCAGTGTAGGGGCGTCCGGTGGACGCCCGCCAGGTTCCGCCTTCCTTGACATTGACATGCCCTATCCCGCACGGTAAGATGCATATATCCAAATAGAGATATCAGTCTCTGCCGCATCTGGATAGCATCTGGCAATCCACACCATCCCAGGTACCAGGAGGGAAGTGCATATGCACGCGCCGCTGACCGATACCGCCGTCCTGGAGCGCATTCGTGCGCATAAGCTGGTCGAGAGCGTCGAGCACATGAGTCCTACCTATCTAGAGGGCATCAAGCGCATTCTGACCGTCTCGGCTGATACCGAGCTCATCTCCGCGCCCGCCTACCTGCATGCGGCCCGCTTTGCGCCGAATATCAACTCCTTCGGCTCGGCCATCGCCATCGTGCAGGACGAGCTTGGCCATGCCCATATCGCCTATCGTCTGCTACGCGACCTCGGCGTGGATACCGAAGAGCTGATCTACCGCCGCGATCCTGTCAAATGGAAGTACCCCTACGCCTTCGATGTGCCGCTGGACAGCTTCTATGAGCTGGTCGTGGCCAATGCCTTCTATGACCGCGCCGGCTATTGTCTCCTCGGCGACATCTACACGAGCACCACCTTCGGCCCCTGGAAGCGGGCGCTGACAAAGGTGGACAAGGAAGAAACGTTCCATCTGCGTCATGGCGAGCAATGGCTGCGCAAGCTGGCCCCCGATCCCGCTGAGCACGAACGTTTGCAGAACGCTATCAACTGGATGTTCCTGCTCACCGTCGAGTGGTTTGGCCTGCCCGACGACCTCAAGAAACACGGCGAGCAGCTTGGCTTCGGCTTCAAGGGCAAGAGCAACGACGAGCTGCGCCAGACGTGGATGAGCACCGCCGTTCCGCTCTGCCAGGAGCTCAATTTCAACGTGCCCGCGCATTACGACGAGAGCACAAAGAAGTGGGTCGTTGATTGTGCCTTCCCCGCCGCCTTCGATGAGAAGAATAAGCGGTGGCTCCTCGAAGACGGCGCCATTACGTGGGACGCCGTGATGACGCGCTGGAAGCAGCGCGGTCCCAGCAATGCCGAGTTCGTCGCGCAGGTGCAGCGCGGTAATCGCGGCCTTGCGCGTCTGCTGGAGGTGGCGTGATGACCCCCTCTACGCGTGACTCGGTACAGGCCGTAGGGGCGTCCGGTGGGCACTCGGATTGTCCCGGCTACCCGCACGACCCGCTCTGGGACGCGCTGCGCGAGGTGGAAGACCCCGAGATGGGTATCTCACTCGTGGACATGGGCATGATCGTGGATGCCCGCCGCGAAGATGCCACCGCTGTCATCCAGCTCACCTACACCGCGATGGGCTGCCCCGCCACGGAGATGATCGAAAGCGACATCCACCGGCGGCTGCTTCGTGTGCCCGGCATCGAGTCGGTGGTTATAGATGTCGTGTGGGAGCCGGTCTGGACGAAGGCCCGCCTCACCGATGATGGCCGCGATGCGCTGCTCCTTTTGGGGGTATCGGTATGAGCTACATCAGTGAGTACGATGCGCTGGATGACCCCAAGACCGTTCCAGAAGCCCTGGCGGCCACAACCGCGCCACTTGCGCATCCACACGTCATGGCCGACCGCGTTTGGCTCGTCCTGGCTCGCCGCGCCTACGAAGATCCGTTGCGCCAAATTGGCACGGTCGAGGCTGACGACGAAGAGCTGGCCTGTGTCTACGCCCGCAGCATCTATGATGAGTTCGCCTGGATCGAGATGGTCGTCTTTCCACGCGACACCATGCGCACGGTTATCGCATCGTGAGCACCAAGGAGACTGTAGCGATGGCCGCAAAGTCCTTTTCTCCTACCACCCATGACGCCCTCTTCGGCCTCATCGCACGGCTGGCCGACAACAAATACTTCCTTGGCCGCAACTATGCCGAATGGTGCAGTGGCGCCCCCACGCTGGAGTCCGCCGTGGCCGCCGCCGCGATGGCGCAAGATGAGCTGGGCCACGCCCGCGCCCTCTATCCCCTGCTCAAGACGCTCGCGCCCGGCGCCGGACCGGAGATCGAGCCGGAGACTCGTACCAACTTCCTGCGTGTCTCGCTGCTCGATACGCCGTTCAGCGATTGGATGGACTTCGTCGCGGCGAACTTCCTGACTGACAACGCGCTCACCGTCGTCTTCGAGGCTGCGCAGTCCTCCACCTACGAGCCGCTCGCCGGACGCAGCCGCAAGGTGCTTCAGGAGGAGCAGCTTCACGCCACCCACGGCGATGCCTGGGTGCGGCGGCTCGCACGGGAGGGGGGTGCCGTACGCGCGACCTGTGAGGATGCGCTACGCCGCAATTGGGCGGAGACGCTCTGCTGGTTCGGTCCTTCCGGCGCTACAGACCCGCTTCACCGTGATGGCATTCTCGATGCCGGACCTGATACCCTGCGCGCACACTTTCTGGCGAAAGTTGGCCCCATCCTCACCGCCGAAAAGCTCGATCTCCCGGTTCGTGCTGCCAAGAAGGGCGCCCAGTTTGTGTTGACCGAACAGCTGCCGTGGGATCGCTGGGACGCCGCGACGTACCGCCTGGCACATGCCGATCTATCAGCCCTGGCGCGGGAGACCGTATGACCACGAATAAGCACGAGCAGCCGCTATCTACGTCCATGCACACGCCAGATCACGCAGGCGACATCACCCAGGAACGTGCTATTACATGCCCGTTCTGCCGATCGAGCGACACCGAGCCAATGTCGCTCTTCGGCTCGCAGCTCTCCACAAAGCAATACTACTGCCGTGCCTGCCACACGCCATTTGAGTACATCAAACAGGAGTCGCGACCCGATAAGTAGGCTCCTTTCAACTCCTGGCGCATCCGCGCGTATCCATAGGTAGCCACCTACCGATGGGATATGCCAAGCTATGGTTGAGTTTGCGGCACGACATGGAGTGGAAATGGCCGACGATCTCGATTACTATGCCCTGCTGGAAGTTCCTCCCGCAGCCGACGAAGCTGCCATTCGTTTAGCGTATCGCCGGCTTGCGCGACGCTACCACCCCGATGTGGCGGGCTCCGGTAGCCTTGAGCGCATGCAGCGGCTCAACGAAGCGTACCGCGTGTTGGGCGATCTCGATCGCCGCCG
>DATGEP010000083.1:0-3717 GCA_035310125.1 Ktedonobacterales bacterium | reverse complement strand
GGACCAGCGGAGTATCCGGCAGGCGCTCCAGCTCGGGGAGGGAGGGGCGGCTCTCGTTGACGTAGATCAGGCCAGTGATGAACTCCTGCTTCTGGTGGGCCTCTTCGAGCAGGCGCATGGCGGCGTACTTGTCGGTGGGGTCGTAGTTGTTGTCGAGCTTCTTGAGCAGAATGTGCGCGCCGTCGTGCATCTCGACATCCACCGTCGCGCCCTCTGCGTAGTCTACGGTGATCTCACTGCGGACGGGGACGTAGCTGAAGTCTGAGACGACTTCTTCGTGCGCCTTGCCCCAGGCGTAGCTCTTGGTGGAGTCTTCGTGGTCATTAAAGGAGACACAGGGGCTGATGATGTCGAGCACGGCGGTGCCGCGATGGCTGAGCGCGGCCTTGAGCAGGCCCTCTACCTGGCGCGGGTCGCCAGCGAAGCTGCGGGCGACGAAGCCGCAGTCCGCGACGAGGGCTTCGAGGCAGACATCAATCGGCGGCAGCTCGTTGAGGCCGGCGTACTTGAGCTGCTGGCCCTCATCGGCGGTGGCGGAGAACTGGCCCTTGGTGAGGCCATAGACGCCGTTATCCTCGACGATATAGACGACGGGGACGTTGCGGCGCACCATGTGCTTGAACTGGCCGATGCCGATGCTGCCGGTGTCGCCATCGCCGCTGATGCCGATGGCAGTCAGCGTGTGGTTGGCCAGCGTGGCGCCGGTGGCCATAGAGGGCATACGGCCGTGCAGGCCGTTGAAGCCGTGGGACTGGTTCAGGAAGTATGCGGGAGTTTTGCTGGAGCAGCCGATGCCGCTGAGCTTGATGACCTGCGACGGCTTGAGGCCGAGGTCGTAGGCGACGGTAATGATGCGGGCGGAGATAGAGTCATGACCGCAGCCCTTGCACAGGGTGGAAGGGTTGCCCTTGTAGTCGTTCTTGGTGAGGCCGATCAGGTTGAGGCCCGCCGTCGGCTCTTGGATTGCCATAGGGGATTAACCCTCCTGTTGGGCGATGGAACGTGCGATCCAGCGGCCCGTGAACGGGAGGCCGTCGCACTTGGCGATGGAGATGAGGCTGGTGGCGTGCTGGGGCGCCTCGGTCAGTAGGATTTTGTGCATCTGGCCGTCGAAGTTGTTTTCGATAACGTAGATCCGCTCGTACTTTGTCACGAAGTCCTGGAACTCGGCGGTGGTGGGCAGCGCCCGAAGGCGCAAGTAGCTGGTCTTGATGCCTCTGGCGGCGAGCATGTCGCGGGCCTCGACGACGCCGGGGTCGTTGGAGCCGTAGCTGATGATGCCGATCTTGGCGCCGGCAACCTCATCCACGATGGGCGCCGGGACGATGGTACGAGCATGGTCGAACTTGCGAGCAAGGCGGGCGAGGTTGCCTTCCCACTCGTCGGAGCGCTCTGTATAAGCGGCGTACTTGTTGTGGCCACTGCCGCGCGTGAAGTAGGCGGCGGCGGGGTGATCGGTGCCGGGGATGGTGCGGTAGGGGATGCCGTCGCCGTCCACGTCTTCGTAGCGATTGAATCTGCCGAGGCGCTGGAGGTCTTCGGCGCTGAGGACTTTGCCGCGATCCATCGGCTTGTCGGGATAGGTGAACGCATCGGTCATCCAGAGGTTCATGCCGATATCGAGATCGCTGAGCACGAAGATGGGGGTCTGGAGCCGCTCGGCGAGGTCGAAGGCGTGCCAGCCGGCCTCGAAGCACTCTTCCATGTTGCTGGGGAAGAGAATGACGTGGCGGGTGTCGCCGTGGCCGAGGTAGTAGGCCATGAGGACGTCGCCCTGGCTCGTGCGGGTAGGCAGGCCGGTGCTGGGTCCCATACGCATGATGTCCCAGATGACGGCGGGAACTTCGGTGAAGTACGCGAAGCCAGCGTATTCGGTCATGAGGGAGATGCCAGGGCCGGAGGTGGAGGTCATGGCGCGAGCGCCAGCCCAGCCAGCGCCGACAACCATGCCGATGGCGGCGATTTCGTCCTCGGCCTGAACGATGGCGTAGGTTGGGCTCTTCGTCTCGGGGTCGCGGCGCAGTCGCTTGGAGTAGTCAGTGAGGGCGTCAATCAGGCTGGTGGAGGGGGTGATGGGATACCACGCGGCGACGGTGAAGCCGCCGAAGCAGGCACCCATGGCGGCGGCAGAATTGCCGTTGATCATGAGCTTACCGTCGTTGGCGCTCATGCGCTGGACGTGGTAGCTGTCGCGTTTCTCGATGTGCTGGCGGGTGTACTCGATGGCGGCCTGGACGACGCCGAAGTTGAGATCAATAGGCTTCTGTTTGCCGTGGAAGTGATCGCTAATGGCTTTTTGGATCTCATCTACATCAATGCCGAGCAGCTCAGTAAGAGCGCCGACGTAGACCATGTTGGCGACGTAGGGGCGCATATCGGCGCTGGCGCCGGAGTCTTTGGCGAACTGCTGGACAGGGAGAGAGTAGTAGATGATATCGGTGCGGTCTTCGCTCAGCTTCCATTCGGAGGGGTAGATGACGACGCCACCAGGGGGCACGCCGGCGATGTCTTCGGCGGCGGTGTTACGGTTCATGGCAACGACGATCTCGGCGGTTTCGCGGCGGGCGATGTAGCCGTCTTTGCTGAGACGAATGCTGAACCAGGTGGGCAAGCCTTGAATGTTGGAAGGGAAGATGTTCTTGCCGCTGACGGGGATACCCATCTTGAAGAGAGCGCGCAGGAGAACAGTGTTGGCAGTCTGGCTGCCCGAACCGTTGACGGTGGCGGCGACGAGCGTAAAGTTGTTGACGCCGGCCGGACTATCTTCGATCTCCGAGGCGGGCAGACCTCGTGGCAGTGTTGGGGTACTCATCGGCGAGTGTGGCCTTTCCACAAGCGCGGCGCGGGGGCGTTCCCGGTCGCGGGGGGAAGTGATGGCGGGACGAAGCAGAAGCTTCGCCGTCGAAGTCGGTATCTTCTATTATAGCGCGCCACACGAAGTCCGTATGTGACTTTGCGCGTAGAAGGGGAACCTCACCCCTGCCCCTCGTCCCGCCTCCGCGCGAGAGCACGCGACGCTGCGGCGAGAGCCTCTCCCTGCGGGGCGAGGGATGTGCGCGGTTGCCGTTTCTGCCGGAAAATGGACCCTCACCCCTGCCCCTCTCCCTGCGGGGCGAGGGGTGTGGGCAGTTGCCGATTCTGCCGGAAATCGGGGTTTTACCGCGGAGCGCACAGAGCGCACGGAGCTGACGAAGATACACGGAATGGTCAAGGTAAAGGGCATTGAGAAAGGGAGGGATGTTGCCGATTCTGCCGGAATCTGAGATTGACGAGACAGGGGCGCGGTTGCCGATTCTGCCGGAATTTGAGATTCAGTTGCCGATTCTGCCGGAATACGCACTGTGTAGGAGTTGGCGGTTGCCGATTCTGCCGGAATCTGAGAATCGGACACAGAGGCGGTTGCCGATTCTGCCGGAATCTGAGAATTTGGCCGTGGCGCGGGCGTCCACCGGACGCCCCTACAGAGGGAGGCGTGGGTGGGGCTATGGTCTCGACAGCGGGGTTGGGAGAAGGGGGGATGGGGGTTGCCGTTTTTGCCGCTGTGGCTGACACGTGAGATGGGGTTCATGGTGGCTGCCTTCCGGAAGCTACGCGGAGTGGCCTATGAGGCACAGCGTAGCGCATGGAGCAGAGAAGCGCCACGGTCACGTGCGGTCAAGTGAGGACATGAGTTTGGTGAACAGAGCCGCCGGCATCCATGCGGCACCGGGGCGCCTG
>DATGEP010000082.1:0-1054 GCA_035310125.1 Ktedonobacterales bacterium | reverse complement strand
GCTAGAGCGGTTCCTTAATAGTTATATCCGCGGAGTCGAATCGGGTGTAGTGTGAAGTTGGCGATGACTCCGCAACTCAACAGATGCCACAAGCCTATTCAGACGACCTGCGTTCGAAGCTGTTGAAAGCCTATGCCGCAGGGCGAGGGAGCTTGGAGGAACTGGCGAGCCAGTTTGGCGTCAGTTATGGATACACCAAGAAGATCCGCCGCCAGCAGTTGCAGAGCGGGCGGCTGGAGCGGCCGGGCCAGTTACGTCACGGGCCTGCGGGGCGGCTGACCGCAGAGATCAAGCAGTACCTGCGCGCCGCAGTCGCCCGGCAGCCTGACATGACCTTGGCGGAGTTGAAACAGCAGTTGTGGAAGATCCATCAGGTGGAGATCAGCCAGTCGCGCCTGTGGTATTGGCTGCGTGGCCTGGGCTTGCGGCATAAAAAAAACACTGCACGCCCAGGAGCAGGAAAGCGGTGAGAGCCTGTGGCGGCGACAGGCGTGGTGGGAAGTGGTCGCTGAGATCGATCCGGCCTGTCTGGTGTTTCTCGATGAAAGCGGCGTGACCACGGAGATGACGCGCCGCTATGGCTGGGGACCGCGTTCAGAACGGGTGCGGGAGGCGGTCCCTGCCGGTCACTGGAGGACGCTGACCGTATTGGCGGCACTGACCATCGACGGCGTATTGGCCAGCATGAGCATTGAATCACCCACCGACGGTGATATCTTTCTCGCCTTCGTGGAACAAGTGCTGGCCCCGCGCCTGGAACCCGGCCATCTCGTCATCCTCGACAACCTGGGAGCGCACAAGGTGCGCGGCGTGCGCCAGTTGATCGAAAGCCGTGGTGCATCGCTACTCTATCTGCCGCCCTACTCACCCGACTTCAACCCCATCGAGCAAGCCTGGTCCAAGCTCAAACAATGGCTGCGCGGCTTCAAGGCGCGCCTACTGGACCAACTCGAACCGGCCCTGGAAACAGCCATCGCCACCATCACAACCCACGACGCCCAAGCCTTCTTCCGTCACTGTGGGTATCGGATACATCAAATGTGAAAATGCCTTA
>DATGEP010000081.1:0-2532 GCA_035310125.1 Ktedonobacterales bacterium | reverse complement strand
GTCCACCCACCTCGGCTGTCTCCGCTGGTGCGGCCTGGTGCAGTCGCGGCGCGAAGGCAAGCAGGTATACTACCGCGTTGCTGACTCGCGCGTGCGTGAGCTCCTCGGCCTGGCAGGTATGCTCGTACATGACCACGCGGCTGGCGTCGCCAGTTGTGGCATGATTGGCTAGACCACGCTAGCGAAATCCAGTACAGTCCAGCGCTTCATGGCGCTTCGCGGCCTACATATCAGCACATCCAGATATGTCCGAAGTGAACAACCCGAATGGGGATGACGCCATGAGCAGCCCAGACGCCAGTGACCTGGTGAATGTCTGTCGCTCGGTCCAGCTGCCACGAGCAGAATACCAGTTTTACCGCGCGGTGCTGCTCGTCTTCCCCGAGCGCGCCCGCCCAATCGCGCGACCGACGCTGCGCCAGATCGCCGCCATCTTCTTCACGAAGGACGTGCGCACGCTCAGTTGCTGTGCGACCGAGCGGGGAGCAAGCTCGCACGATCAAGCGATATGCTGCACCGCCGGTATGGCGAGGGGTCTCGCACGAGATCTCACATGAGCGCCGATTTCACGAAAACCAGGGCATGCGGCGGAGCACAGACGGAACGTACAGGAGGGCGATTGATGCGTAGAACATTCGGCGGCTGGGTCTTGATGGTCTCAGGACTGCTCACTTGTCCCTGTCACCTGCCGCTGACGCTACCCTTCGCAGTCGCCCTGCTCAGCGGAAGTGCGCTCGGCGGCTGGCTGGCGAATTATGAAGGCGCGATTGTTGCTGCGGCGAGCCTCTACTTCGTCGGCGCAGTGGTTCTCGGCGTTTTGCTGCTCATACGCTTCCCATTCCACTTCCAAGTCCGTGAGCCGCGAGACCACCGAACGGGACCGGCACCATGCAAGCACTGCCTGAGAGGCACAGAGCAGCACAGTGAACTGTGAGCAGCATGAGATGAGTAGCACGAGAAAGGATGTGCAGATGACATCGAGTATGGCAACTACCGTTGATCTCATTGTGCTGGGAACCGGCTCAGCCGCCCAGAGCGTCGCCTACCCCTGCCGTGAGGCGGGGTGGAGCGTTGCGATCATAGACTGCCGTCCCTATGGCGGCACCTGCCAGTTGCGCGGTTGCGACCCGAAGAAGGTGCTGGTCGGCGTGAGCGACGCGCTCGCATCGAGCCGGCGATTGCACGGCAAGGGCATCGTCGCGTCTGATCTGCATATCGCCTGGCCCGACCTCCAGCGGTTCAAGCGCACCTTCACGGATCCCGCCCCGGAGCAGAACGAGGCAGGCTTCGCTGCCGCCGGCATCCAGCGGTATCACGGCGTCGCCCAATTTACCGGTCCAACGAGCATACGTATCGCCGGTGTAGGCACTGGCCAGGAAACCGAGGAGTTGATCGGCCGGCACGTCGTGATTGCGACGGGTGCGGAGCCGGAACACCTGGGCATCCCTGGCGAGGAGCTGCTGACCACGAGCGAGCAGTTCCTCAATCTGGCGGAGCTGCCGCGGCGCATCGTCTTTGTTGGCGGCGGCTATATCTCCTTCGAATTCGCCTCCCTTGCAGCACGTGCCGGCGTTCAAGTGCATCTCGTCCATCGCGGTACGCGCCCATTGCGTGGCTTCGACCCGGATCTGGTGGACCAACTCGTCGCATCAGTACGTGCCTTGGGTGTTGACCTCCGGCTAGGGACTGCGGTAGAGGGTGTCGAGCGTTTAGGCGACCAGCTCGTCGTACGGACGCACGCGGCAGGGGGGAGCGCGCAGGGTCCGGAGGCCAGTGCGGAGTCGGATGAGATCGAAGCCGACATGGTGGTTCATGGAGCCGGACGCGTCCCCGAGATCGGCGACCTGGCGCTCGAACGGGCGGATATCGCCTTCGACCGGCGGCGCGGTATCCGCGTCAACGAATATCTCCAAAGCGTTTCCAATCCGGCAGTCTACGCCGCCGGCGACGCGGCCGACAGCGGCTCCCTGCCGCTCACCCCGATCGCCGGCCTAGAGGGCGGCATCGTCGCGCAGAATCTCCTGCACGTTAACACGCAAACGCCCACCTACACCGGCACGCCCACCGTCGTCTACACGATCCCGCCGCTCGCCCGGGTCGGCCTGTTGGAAGGCGATGCACGCGAGCAAGGGCTGCGCTTCCAGGTGCATCGCGAGGACACGAGTGGGTGGTACTCCTCACGCCGTCTGGGCCTGACCCACACCGGCTTCAAGGTGTTGGTCGAGGAGGGCACCGAACGCATTCTAGGCGCTCATCTGCTCGGCTCCCATGCCGACGAGATTATCAACCTGTTCGGACTGGCGATGCGCGCCGGTTTGCCAGCCCAGGCGCTCAAGAACATGCCCTATGCGTACCCAACCAGCAGCTCGGATGTGCCCTACATGGTCTGATGGGGCTGATAAGACTGATAGGGCTGAAGGGCGCGACGTGGCTGAACCGGCAGGTCGAGGTAGTGTGATTGGACATCCCGGCGACCTGCCGATGCGGCCACTCGATGTTGCCGCGCCGCCTGGAAGCAAATGAAGGCCAGTA
>DATGEP010000080.1:0-22977 GCA_035310125.1 Ktedonobacterales bacterium | reverse complement strand
GACCATCACTGCGGAGCGCTCGCACCACAAGGCGCCCCGTCTCTGCCGGCTGGTTTCCGCGTACTCTTCCCGATCAAAGCCACGATACCCTCTCAGTGTATTCCGCAAGCGTTCACTATGTCAAGCGGGCAACAAAGGAGGCTCGGGAGGGGTGGCGAATCTGCTCACGATGGCGCCGCCCGCATAACGGCAGGGCAGTGAGCGCCGCGAGCGCTTGCTCGATGCGCTCGGCGTAGGGTCGCTCGCCGAACCGGGAGCAGATAGCCCGCGCGGCTTCCGGGCACACGTGCGCCCGCGCCGGCTCGCCTTTTCTGGATCAGGAGTATGCCGGGGAGGTGGAGTAGTTCGGCCTCGCCATACGGATAGGGCAGAGCGCGACAGAGCATCAAAGCCTCCTTTCATGTTCCGAATGTATCCTGATGAGCTACATCTCGTCGCGCATCCCGTGGGCGGATACGTCGCATCGGACGCGTGTTTCGAGCGGCTGAGGCAGCACTGGCAGCGCCAACTACAACTAGACCAGCGCCAGCGCCTCGGCGACGCCTACGACGCCTACGACGCCAGCCTCGATCGGTCTTTCCCAACCGCTACGGCGGCGTGATGATTCCCGACAATTTGGCCAAGCGCTCGTTCAAGCAGCACCTGGTGGCGGCGGGGCTGCCGCGCAGCATCCGGCTGCATGATTTCCGCCACACGGCCGCGACACTGCTGCTCAGCGCCGACGTCAACGTCAAGGTCGTCTCCGAGATGCTCAGCCACACCGATGTCGGCATTACGCTGCGCATCTACGCCCACGTCCTGCCGCATATGCAGCAGAGCGCGATGGCGGCGATGGAGGGCGTGATCGGGGAGGTGCCGCGGCTGCCCGACCGTGCGGACTGACCCCCAATTATGGTCAAAATTGTGGTCAGGCCAGCCAAAACAAAAGCCCAGAGCGCTTGAACTCTGGGCTTTGCTGGTGGAGATGGGGGAGAGTCGAACTCCCCGTCCAAACAAGTGACGAAGACGATATGCTACAGGCGTATCCGACGTTTTGCTTGATGCCTCCGAGACCCCCATCGGCGGGGTTCCCGGAAGCCGGCCCGCTAGCGCTCGATGCCGGTTAGCGGGCGGTCCCCGGCATCAAAGCCCGACTGTGTGACGCCCGTACCCGACCCGTCAGGCGAAGGTCGGACGGACGCGCTTCACTGGTTTTTAAGCAGCGAGAGCGAGAGCTGGCCGATTGTTGGCAGCTATAGTTTTGCCGGTTGTTTAACGAGATGTGCTGACCGGCACCTCGGCCTGCAAACGTCCCCTTCTCTTGCCTGTCGAAACCCGACATCCCCGTTTATTTGCCTCAATGGTGGACCACCGCGGGGTGGAACGCGCTTGAGACACTCATTATTGTACCATATCGTGGCGCTGGCCGGAGGAATCGCGCGTTACCGCGAGCGCATCTTGTTCACGCGTGCCAGCTCACGCTGCGACTCGCGCTCCTTGATGGCCTCGCGCTTGTCGTAGAGCTTCTTGCCGCGACACAGCCCCAGCTCCACCTTTGCCCGGTTTTCTTTGAAATAGAGCTTGAGCGGCACCAATGTCAGTCCCTTCGTTTGGATCTTCCCCACGAGCCGGTTGATCTCGCGCCGGTGCATCAGCAGCTTACGCGGGCGGAGGGGGTCGTGGTTCATGTAGGTGCCCTGCTCATAGATGGCGATATGCACGCCCTCCAACCAGATTTCGCCGTCCCTGATCCGCGCATAGGCCCCACGCAGGTTCACCTTCCCCTCGCGGATAGACTTTACCTCCGTCCCGGTCAGCGCAATGCCCGCCTCGAAGGTCTCGTCCACGAAATACTCGTGGTACGCCTGACGGTTCACCGTGACCACATACGACCGCTCAGACACGCTTGCGCTCTCCTCACCGCGACCGCGCAGGCGGGCCCGCCCACAACTGGCCGCGAAATATATAGTGCGCTGTAGAATACCACAGGGAGCGCGGAGACGCGATGCCACCACCGATATTTTAGAGTTACGGAGCATCCCATGTTCCAGCGTCTGGGCCGCGTGATGGTCCGCAACCGCTATCTCATCCTGGCCTGCTGGGCTGTCGTTGTGCTCGCCGCGCTGCCATTCGCACCGCGCGCCGCCGAAGCGCTCAGCCCCGGCGGATTCTCCAGCGCCGACATGCAATCGCAGCAGGCCGTGGACGCGCTGCAACAGGGGTTGCACACCAACTTCACCAGCGTCCTCGTCATCTTCTCCAGCAACACCCTCACGGCGGATGATCCGCGCTTCATTGGCGAGTCTACCCAGGCCGTCGCGCGGCTGCAAGGCTGGGATCGGGTCAGCCGGATCGTGCCATTCTCGGCAAATCCCGCGCAGATCGCCCGCGATCAGCACGCCGCCTACACCGTCGTCTTCCTCAAGGACAGCGCCGACGCCGCGCCGAAGGTGTTGCCGGCCCTGCGCGCCCGCCTTGCGCCACCGCCCGATCTCCAAATGACCGTTGGCGGCGGCCCTGTCTTCTACGCCGATATCCAGGCCGTCAGCGAGGCCGACCTGCGCCGCGCCGAAGAGATTGCGTTTCCTTTCGCGGCGCTCGCGCTGCTGCTGGTCTTTCGCTCGGTGATCGCCGCCGGGCTCCCCGCCGCCGTCGGTGGATGCAGTGTCGTCGTCTCACTGGCGCTGCTTTTCTTGCTCGCGCATATCACCACCGTCTCAATCTTCGCCCTTAACATCACCACCCTCTTTGGCCTCGGTCTCGGCGTGGACTATTCGCTGTTCATGGTCAGTCGCTTCCGCGAGGAGCTGACGGCCGGGCATGGCGTTGAAGATGCCGTTGCGCGGACAATGAACACGGCCGGGCGCGCGGTCTTCTTCTCTGGACTGGCCGTTTCCATCGGGCTGTTGGGGCTGGTGATCTTCCCACTCAATATGCTGCGCTCAGTCGGCATCGGCGGGATGTTCACCGTCTTGCTCTCGATTCTGGCCGCCGTCACACTCCTGCCCGCACTGCTCGGCATGCTGGGCACGCGCGTCAACGCGCTGCCGGTGCGGCTGCCCCGGTTCGGCAGGCGGCAGAGTCGGGATGTGCCAGCGGGCGAGACCATTGGGTTCTGGCACGGGCTGGCCGTTCGTGTGATGCGCCACCCTATCCTGACCCTCGTGCCGGTGCTGGCGTTCCTGCTGCTCCTCGGTGTGCCGTATCTCGGTGTGCGGCTGGCCGCGCCAGATGCCTCGATTCTTCCGGCCAGCGTCAAGTCGCGCGCCGCCTATGATCTGCTGCAAACGCGGTTCGACGCCAGCGCCACCTCGCCTATTCTGCTCGCCGTCCAGACGCCAGGCAGCCCGCTCGCGCCGGCCAATCTTGCCGCGCTGAATACCTACGTGCGCTCACTCTCCGCCGATCCGCGCGTCGGCGGTGTCACGAGCATCGTCTCGCTGGACCGGCGGCTCGCGCTGGCGCAGTATGAGCTGATGTATAGTCATCCCGGCGCCATCACCGACCCCTACATTACGGCGTCGCTGCAAGCGCTCGCCTGCCCTGATATCGCCCGGCTCGCCGCTACCCCCACGGCAGACGCCGCCGCCTGCGGCACGCGCATCACAATGGTGCAGGTGACGAGTAAATACGGCATGCTGGACCCCCGCTCGGAGGCACTGGTGCAGGCGATCCGCAACACGCCTCCGCCGGGCGGTTTCCATGTCCTTGTGGATGGGGGCACGGCAGGCATTATTGACTACGTCAACACGCTGTACAACGCCTTTCCGCTGGCTCTGCTCGTGGTCGCGATCATCACCTATATCGTTTTGATGCTGCTGTTCCGCTCGCTGGTGCTGCCGCTCAAGGCGATTTTGATGAACCTACTCTCTATCCTGGCGAGCTACGGCGCCCTGGCGTTCATCTTCCAGGAGGGGCATCTCAGCGGCGTGCTGCACTTCACCCCGCTCGGCTTCGTGGAGGCGTCCACGCCCATTCTCATGTTCTGCGCGCTCTTCGGCCTTTCAATGGATTACGAGGTGTTCCTGCTCTCGCGTATCCGCGAAGCCTACGAGCGCACCGCCGACAACACGTATAGTGTCGCGGTCGGGCTGGAGCGCAGCGGGGGCATCATCACCAGCGCAGCCGCTATCGTCATTCTCGTCAGCCTCTCTTTCGCCTCCGCTGACATGGTGATCGTGAAAGCGCTCGGCGTTGGCATGGCGCTGGCGGTGCTGCTGGACGCCACATTGGTACGCGGCCTGCTCGTCCCGGCGACAATGCGGCTGCTGGGCACCATCAACTGGTGGTGGCCGTGGCCGTTCAAGCGCCTGCTGCCGGGCGTCGTCTATCAGCATGCCGAGACGCCAGTCGCTCCCGCTGCGGACGGCACTGGCGAGCCTGACACCATCCTACCGGTAGGAGGAGGCGCCTCATGAACCGCACCCGCCGTCTCTCGCTCGCTCTGGGGGTTGTCGGCGCCCTGGCGCTGCTGTTCGCTGGCTGCGGCCTCCCCGGCACGATCGCCACCACGGGACATCTGCCCGCCGTGAGCGCGTCACCTACTGTGGCGCCGCTGCCGCCGGTGCGGTTCCCCCAGGACGAGGCGCCGCACCATGATCTTATGGAGTGGTGGTACTACACCGGGCACCTGCACGGTACGGACGCGCAGGGCCATGCCCGTACCTACGGCTTCGAGCTAGTCTTCTTCCAGACGCTGCGCGGGCAGTTCTCGCCGTTTTACGCCGCGCACTTCGCCGTCAGCGACATCACACACGGCCAGTTTCACTATGACCAGCGGGCCGGACTTGAGCCGGCAAGCGTGATCCCGCCAGCCGGCAGCACGCAGGGCTTCAACGTCTCCCTGGGAGGGTGGTCTGCGCGGGGACTCGGCGGCCACGACACGCTGGCCGCGACGATGCCGGGATACGCGATTGATCTGCGCCTCACTGGCGCCAAGCCCGCCGCGCTGCACAACGGCGACGGCCTGATCTCCTACGGGCCTGCTGGCTTCTCGTACTACTATTCGCGCCCGCTGATGCGCGTCTCTGGCACGATAACCGACGGCGGGCTGCCCATCTCCGTGACTGGCCAGGCATGGATGGATCACCAATGGGGCAACTTTGTCTCGCTGGCAGGCTCCGGCTGGGACTGGTATAGTCTCCAGCTCGCCAACAATACGGAATACATGCTCTACATCATTCGCGACACACAGCGCCGCCCCATCGCCGTCTTCGGCACCGCCGTCGCGCCGGACGGCACCGCTCGCGCGATTCACGCCGCCGACATCTCGATTCGCGCGCTCGGCTCGTGGACCAGTCCCCACACCGGCGGTATCTATCCCTCTGGCTGGCAGGTGACGCTTGCCTCGGAGCAGGTGATGCTCCAGATTATGCCGCTCTTGCGCGATCAGGAGCTGGTGACGGCTGCCTCCACTGGCGTCGCGTATTGGGAGGGCGCTGTCTCTATCACGGGCGACGCATCGGGGGCGCCGGTTGCTGGCGAGGGTTACGTCGAGCTGACGGGCTACGCCAGCATCCCATCCAGCAACCAGGGCGCCAGCGTGCCGTAGCGCAGGCGTACGGCATTGACGTCGCCCGACGCGCCTGCACGCCCCGGTACACTCTCAGCTCGTGAATCCCGATTTCAGCCCGTGCATGCCGAGGGTGAGCGAGATCTCGCCGCCGTGATGCAGGTCGTGTTCGAGCACGTGCCAGACCACCCAGGCACGCGACACGTGGACGATCTTGCCGTCCCAGTCGTCGGGGAAGGTCTGGTGCATGTCGGCGGGACTCCAGCGGGTCAGACAACCGGCCATCAATTGCCAGGTGGCGTCGAGGCCCTGCGCCAGCTCGGCGGCCGATCGGGCGGGCTCCTCCTTCTCCCACGCCTTCACGAACTCGCCGCCGTCCTCGCCCAGGGTGTACGTGAACCAGCCGACACGGCAGCCGATGATGTGCTCGGCATTTTCGCCGATGGAGCGCAGGTCCGGCGCGGCGCGTAGCGCGAGCTGGTCGGCGGTGAGCGGCGCGACCGCCTCTTTGATGTGCTCCTGGTACTCTTTCCACTGCGTGTAGAACGTGGTGAGCATAAAGTTGTCTTCAGCCATGTGTCCATCTCCTGATTTGGTGTGGTTGGCTCGTGGAATGCAGCGTGCAACAGCGGATGCGCCTCCGTGCGCGCCCCGAAGCGCGTGAGGCGAAAAAGCGGACGCCACGGTGCAGGGTGCGATGTACGCGGAGCGCTGACGCCGGGTTGGCACGTGTCGTCGTGCTCGTAGGAGGCCACCTGCAATAACATGTCACATGGACTGGCGTGCCGTCCAGGCAGATTTCCGGGCATCATTGGTATCACTCGGAGGACGTCACTCGAAGCCCACTCCTGGCCACCGGTGAGCAGCCACATCATCACCGCTGGTGTGCTCGTAGAGCGAATGCTCCTATGCAGCTCGTGGCGGACACGACATATTCCTGGCGGGCCAGGACGTGCGCAGCGCCGATCGTCGCATGTTTGAGATACACTCGTGCGTCGGCGTATAATACCGCGATGGCATCCTTTACGAATACGGATTGGACAGGCAACAACGATGACGCGCGTGGTAGTCGGCATGAGTGGCGGCGTGGATAGCTCCGTGGCGGCGGCGCTCCTCAAAGAACAGGGCTACGATGTCGTGGGCATCATGCTGCGGCTCTGGTCCGAGCCGGCCAGCGACGAGAACGAAGACGGCGCTCCGACGGTGGAGAACAAGTGCTGCTCGCTGGAGTCTATGGCCGATGCGCGCCGTGTGGCGGCGCAGCTCGACATCCCATTCTACGTCGTCAACGTCGAGCAGCCATTCCAGGAGACCATCGTAGACTACTTCTATGATGAGTACGTCGCCGGGCGTACCCCCAATCCCTGCCTGCGGTGCAACCGCTACATTCGCTTCACCCTGCTGTTGGAGCGCGCCCTGGCCCTGGGCGCGGACTACCTCGCGACAGGCCACTACGTGCGTGTGGATGATGATCCCGCGACGGGTCTACGCCGGCTGCGTATGGGCGCGAGCGACGAGAAGGACCAATCTTACGTGCTGCACGTTCTCACGCAACAGCAGCTTCGGCACGCGCTCTTCCCGCTGGGTGCATTCACCAAGCCAGAAGTGCGGGCGATGGCCGCCGCGCGCGGATTGCCGGTCGCGAGCAAGGCGGAGAGTCAGGAGATTTGTTTCGTCGCGGCCAACGACTATCGCGGCTTCGTGCGCCGCTATGCCGAGAAGACGGGTCGCGCCGCGCCTCAGCCGGGTCCAATTCTAGATACGAGCGGCGCACAGGTAGGCGAGCATCAGGGGCTGGCGTACTACACGGTGGGGCAGCGCAAAGGGCTGGGTGTAGCAAGCCAGACGCCTCTGCATGTGCTCAAGCTCGACGCCACACGCAACGCGCTAGTGGTTGGGTCGGCGGCGGCGCTGGAGCGCGACACGTTTACGGTCTGGCAGACGACCTATCCCTCAGGCCACCCGCGCGCGGAGCCGTTCGCGGCGCAGGTCAAGGTGCGCTACAAGGCAACGCCCGTTGCGGGCGTGGTGACGCCGCTGCCAGAGGGACGCGCGGAGGTGCGGCTGGAGCGCCCGCAGCGGGCGATCACGCCGGGGCAGGCGGCGGTCTTTTATGGCGGCTCGACCGGTGATGAGGTCTTGGGCGGCGGATTAATTGAGGGATGAGGGGAATGGATCAGCAACACATTCGCAACTTCTGTATCATCGCGCATATAGATCACGGCAAATCCACCCTCGCTGACCGCCTGCTGGAGTACACCGGCACCATCTCCAAGCGCGAGATGTCCGAGCAGGTACTCGACCAGATGGATCTGGAGCGCGAGAAAGGGATCACCATCAAAGCCCAGGCCGTGCGCATGCGCTACACCGCGCAGGACGGCGAGGAATATGAGCTGAACCTGATTGATACCCCCGGACACGTAGACTTCAGCTACGAGGTTTCGCGCAGTCTGGCGGCGTGTGAAGGCGCGCTCCTCGTCGTGGACGCGACGCAGGGCATCGAGGCGCAGACGCTCGCCAACCTGTACCTGGCGCTCGAAGCGGATCTGAGCCTTATCCCCGTCGTCAACAAGATTGATCTCGCCAGCGCCGACCCGGAGAAGGTCTCCCGCGAGATCGAGGAGGTCATCGGGATTGAGGCCGATGACGTGGTGCTGGCGTCGGCGAAAGAGGGCATCGGTACGCGAGACGTATTGGAAGCCGTCGTAAAGCGCGTGCCGCCCCCTCATGGTGCGCTGCACCAGCCATTGCGCGCGCTGGTCTTTGACTCCAAATACGATGCCTACAAGGGCGTGATTGCCTATGTGCGTGTCATGGATGGCGCGCTCAGCCGCAACGAGCGCATGGTGATGATGCAGACCGACAGCCGGACAGAGGTGCTGGAAGTCGGCTATTTCAGCCCTACTCTCGTCGCCACCGACTCGCTGGCGGCCGGCGAGGTCGGCTACGTGGCCACTGGCTTCAAGAACGTCAAAGACTGCCAGGTGGGCGATACGATCACGCTGGCGGGCGCGCCCGCGACGGAGCCGCTGGCGGGATATCGCCCCGCCAAGCCGATGGTCTTCGCTGGCGTGTTTCCGGTGGACGGCGACGACTACCCGCTGCTGCGCGACGCCCTGGACCGCCTGAAGCTGAACGACGCTTCGCTGGTTTACGAGCCGGAGAATTCCGTGGCGCTGGGGTTTGGGTTCCGCTGCGGCTTCCTGGGTCTGTTGCACATGGAGATCATCCAGGAGCGGCTGGAGCGCGAGTACAATCTGGACATCCTGATGACGGCGCCGAGCGTGGAGTATCGCGTCATCAAGACCGACGGCGAGGAGCTCTTCGTCCACAATCCCGCCGAGCTGCCGCCGCCAAACGAGTACGAGCGGATCGAAGAGCCAGTGATGGACATCTCGATCTTCACGCCCGCGCGCTATATTGGCACGATCATGGATCTGGTGACGACGCGGCGCGGTGTCTTTAAGAATCTGCAATACATCGAGGAAGATCGCGTCCACTTGACATACCGTATGCCGCTGGGCGAGCTGATCGTGGACTTCTATGACCAGCTCAAGTCGCGGACGCAGGGCTACGCCTCGCTGGACTATTCGTTCGCGGCGTACGAGACAGCGGACCTCGTCAAGCTGGACGTGCTGGTCAATGGCGCGCCGGTGGACGCGCTCTCGCTCATCACGCACCGCGACAAGGCGCCGCAGCTGGGGCGCATGCTGACGGACCGGCTGAAAGAGCTGATCCCCCGGCAGCTCTTCGAGGTGCCCATTCAGGCAGCCATCGGTAGCCGTATCGTGGCCCGCGAGACGGTGCGGGCGATGCGCAAGAACGTGCTGGCAAAGTGCTACGGCGGTGACGTGACGCGCAAGCGCAAGCTGCTGGAGAAGCAGAAAGAGGGGAAGCGGCGCATGAAGCGGGTGGGCAACGTGGAGATCCCGCAGGAGGCGTTCATGGCGATGCTGAGTCTGGAGGACGAGTAGGCGAGGGGGCAGACGGCGCGACAGACAAAACGAAAGGACTGGCCCGCGTCGACCAGTCCTTCGATTACATACCTAACCGTGGCACGCGGAAATGGTTGTAGGGCGGACCCCCGCCGAAGTGGTAGGGGAGACGTTTAGCAGCACGCCTCGCAAGTCCGACGGGTGCGCCGATTGGTACGGAGTCAACTTCCGAACTATTTTCGTCATACCACGCTGGATTATTTCAATCGCGAGCGGGGATGTAAAGTTTTGACTCTGACTCCGGCGCACCCTGCAGGCCCGGCTCTACGGGCCCCACTAGTCGATTTGGAACACCATTCCTAGCAGGCGTATCGGCTTCTTCATTGGGAACATCGGTCCAGTCTCCTTTCCCTTAGTTCCACAGTGGAGTCAGGCCCTAGCAGCCTTAACAATCTCCCGTGGGAGTACCTTCAGTCTAGCATGGACGTACTGCTATGTCAACCCCCGCGAGCGTATCTTGTCAAACTGCTCCGCACAATGTGAGATATCTTGAGGCATCGTGCGCTACGATAGGGCAGGCTGAGCCTGCGCTCATGGAACGCGAACGCAGTTATCAATTGTGATGAGGTGACCCACCGATGCCGACCACCATCACCCGCTGGGCGGACTCCACGCCGCCCAATCCCGACGTGCTCCTGACGAGACTGCGCGCGACGGGCCAGCGCTATACCACCTGGAGCAACGCGCCTGGCGACACCTACGCGCCGCATAGCCACAGCTACGACAAGCATCTCGTCTGTCTGAGTGGCTCGATCCGCTTCACGCTGCCCGCGACCGGCGCCGCCCTGGAACTCTCAGCGGGCGACGAGCTGCGTCTACCGGCGGGCACGCCGCATGGAGCGATCGTGGGCGTAGACGGCGTGCAGTGCGCGGAAGCACATCTGGCCGCCTGCTGAGGCTCAGGTGGCGAGAGCGGTTAGCTGCTCGATGGTCTCGTAGAGCAGGCCCGGAAGCACGCCGAAGGAGTATGACATGAGCGCACGCTCACCGCGCTGGTGCGCTCCCTTGCCATACGGCCCCAGGTTGACGACGGGCAGGTTGAGCCGGCGGATCTCGTCCAGCGGCAGGGCGTATGCACCTGGGCGCTGAGCGGCATCATCCGTCAGCCAGACGGGCATATTGGCGACGAGGGCGGCGGTATCCGTTTCCGCGTCCAACCGGAGATAGCTCATGTCGGAGAGGAACGGGAAATACTCATCCTCCACGAGCTGCAGCTCTGGATGGGCAGTGGCGACCGCGCGCACGGCGGTGCGCAGGGAAGAGACGCTCGTGGAAACCTGCGGGTAATAGGGTGGCGAATAGAAAAGAACGACGGCAGGCCCCTGCCGTCCACTGAGCGCCCAGAGGCGCCGTGCCAGATGCAGGCCGCGCTCGCGCTTGTCTTGATCAGCCGGCCAGCGATCCCATTCCGTATGTAGCTCGTCGCGAACCCGGTCTTCTCCCAACCGCTGGCACGTGTCAGTATACAGATCCGCATAGGTGACGACAGCGCCGGAGCGAGGACAGACGCTGCTGGCGCGCTCGCGCTCGCCATTTGCCAGCAGCCAACGGCGCTGCGCCTCGTCAATGCGCTGGAGCACGCGCGCCAGCGCCGCCTCACTCCGGTGACGCAGCCGTGTGAGCAGCTCGCCCGGATCGGATTTGTAGGTGAGGATGTTGAGGTAAAAATATGCCTGAAAGGGAAGCTGGACATCGTAGTGTGTCTTGAGATCGCGGGCATGCAGCGTGACGGGCGGCGGCGTGAGATGACCGTTGGACTCATCGCAAAGGTCGTCACACATGCTCAGGTCGCGAATCAGCTCGGCGGCGAGCAGGTTCGCATCCGCGCCAT
This sequence comes from Ktedonobacterales bacterium, assembly GCA_035310125.1. Classification (GTDB taxonomy): domain Bacteria; phylum Chloroflexota; class Ktedonobacteria; order Ktedonobacterales; family JADMIN01; genus DATGEP01. Next base: position 11,660 of record DATGEP010000080.1, on the reverse strand, counting down.
CAAAGGGGTCGCCCACGTGTGACTCGCGGCCAACGACCAGGAAACTCGGCAGGAGCTTGCCGATGGATCCCGTGTAGATATAGCGGTGTGGGTCGCCAGGATACAGCGCGGTCGTATAGTCGGTGTTGATGGCACCGAGATAGTCCAGGCCATACCGCTCGCGCAGGCGCAGGAGAAAGCGGACGCCCTGAAGCACGCCAGCGGATTCGTTCTCTTCGTCGGGCGTGGCGAGCACGACGATGGAAAGCGGGAGCGGCCCGGACCGCGATTGCTGCGCCAACCGGCGCATGATGGCGAGGTTGGCCGCGACGCCGCACTTCATGTCAATGGCGCCGCGACCAAACATCCAATCGTCAGGATGCGCTTCAAGGTCCGGCACGATTTCCGGCGCGAGCCGTGCCAGCTCGTCCAGGCGCCCTGCTAGCGCTTGGGGATCGAGCGCGATGGCTTCGAGCGGCCCGTAGTCTTCAGTTCCGACCGTGTCTATGTGGCCGAGCAGTACGAGGGTTTTTTGGCTGGAGCCGCGCAGGAACGCGTAAGCGTTGTGCCGGCCATAGAGGTCACCCTCGATGGGGTCCAGCCCGCTCTCGGTGTAGAGGGTGTCCAGCCCGTCCTCGCGCAAGATGCGCAGCGCCTCTTCAGCGACGCGCTGTTCCTCAAGAGCGGGGCTGATGCCACGAACGTGGACGAGCCGCAGGGTATAGTCGCGAACTGTCGCGTACCAGTCGTTTTCAGCGGGAACGAAACCTGACATATAGCCTCCTCATCAGCGCACGTCGTCGTGCCAGGCTATAGCGTAACATACTCTGCTGTCAAAGGCGCAGCCTCGCGCCACACGCCCCATCCCCATCCTGGTGAACCCCGGCGCAGGCTCACGCCCGTCCCTGAGCAAAACCATCCTTTGCCGGCCGCTCGCACCGGCACCATCCGGCAATTGCCAATCTCGCATCCCAGCAGAATCGGTAGCTGCCGCGTCACCCCCCTCCTCGCTGGAGAGGGGCCGGGGTGAGGTTCCCCGAATCGCGGCAAAAACGGCAACCGTTACGCGACAACTTCCTCCATGTCGCGTGCCACGTCAGCGCTCTGCACAACCGCCACAGCCGGAGCGACCATGACACGATTGCGCAGCGCGCGGCGCGCCTTCATTGCGGCTGGCACACGATACACGTCGTGCGCGAGGCCCAGGCGCTCCAGCGTCCAGATGAGATAGCCGGAGAGGTCGAACTGCCACCAATGGAGACCGTGAAAAGCGGACCGGGGGAACGCATGGTGATTGTTGTGCCAGCCCTCGCCGAAAGCCAGCAGTCCAACCACCCATTCGTTGCGGCTGCGGTCAGTCGTCTCGAATTCGCGCTTGCCCAGCGTGTGGCAGACCGAGTTGACGCTCCACGTGACGTGATGGTTCAGGAAAATGCGCACGAGTCCGCCCCAGAGCAGGCCAGTCCAGGCGCCATGCCAGCCGCCGATCAGCCCGCCCGCGGCAAAGGGGATCGCCAGCGAAAGCACCACCCACAGCAGGAAGGTACGGCTCACGAACATCACAATAGGATCTTTCAGGAGATGGCGCCCGTAGATTTGCGGGTCTGCCTCGCGATCTTTGAAGATCCAGCCAAGATGGGCATGGAAAAAGCCTTCCACGGGACTGTGTGGGTCGCCTTCCTTATCAGACTCGGCATGATGCTTGGTATGTGTGGAAGCCCACTGAAGCGCGGAGCCTTCGAGCGACATCGAGCCGAGCACCAGTAACACCAGCTTCACCACCGGGTGGGGCCGGAAACTCCGGTGCGTCAGCATGCGATGGTAGCCAACAGTGACTCCAAGGGCGACGGCGGAATACATGACGGCGAGCAAGATCAAATCGGACCAGGAGACCGCACGTGCCCAGAGAAGCCGTATGGCGAAAGCCGTAGCAAGCAGTGGGACGACGACAACGACCAGAATGACCGCTTTGTAGAGGAAGCGGAAACGCATGAACCCTCCAGGAGGTGAGTGCCCCACGCTCAGGTGGAACAGCTATGAGAGCGAGCCGTCCCTGTGAATGTTTCGTGGGGAGCGTCTTTTTGACAGACGCTAGAGCGGGGGATACAATGCGAGAGACCAGACAGGAGCGGCCCGCTAATGCAGAAGAACGTCGCCATTTCATCACCAACAGCGCGCGAGCGGGCGCTGTTGCGGGCGCCAGGCGTAAGCACGCTACTGGCGCTGCCGGTGCTCTACAAGGTGCTGGTTGCCAACAGTTTCGTCATCCTGATCGGAGCGACGCTAGGAACCTATCTCGCGACGCGGCTGCAGGGTGACAGCCGGCCCATTGTGCTCGTCGGCTTCGTAGTCGCCGGCCTCACCATCAGCGTCATCATCAACTTCGTGCTGCTCAAGCTGGCGCTCCACCCGCTGACACGGCTGCGCGAGACGATGACGCTGGTGCAAGCGGGAGACATGGAGCTCCAGGCGCCGGTGACGGGCCAGGACCCCGACGCCGATCAGCTCGCCATCGCGTTCAACACGATGCTCAAAGCGCTGGACGACCTGGCGAAGTCCCGCGCGAGCCAGATCTTGCACGCGCAGGAGCAAGAGCGCAAACGTATCGCGCGCGAGCTTCACGACGAAACGAGTCAGGTGCTTACCTCACTGCTGATTAGCCTGGCGCTGCTGGAGGAGACAGTGACGACGTCCGAAGCGCGGCAGCGGATCGCGGAGACACGGGCGCTAGCGCATCAGACGTTGCGAGCCGTGCGCAATCTCAGCATTGATCTACGCCCAAGCGCGCTGGACGATCTTGGTCTGCTGCCGGCGTTGCGGTGGTACGTCAAAGAATATCAGCAGAAGTGCGGCATCGAAGTCGAGTTCAGCGCCAGCGGCCTCAAAGAGCGGCTCTTGCCGGAGATCGAGACAGCGCTCTATCGCATTGTGCAGGAGTCGCTGACGAATACCGCCAAACATGCGCATGCGCGCAAAGTATGGGTGACGATGAGCGAAGACGGCGAGAATGTGCGAGCGCTCGTGCGCGACGACGGGCGCGGCTTCGATGCGCACACGGTACTCAAGACACCCTGGCAAGATCGCGGCCTCGGCTTAGCCGGAATGACAGAGCGTGCCACCTTGCTCAACGGCACTGTGCGTATTCTCTCTGAGGCGGGACAGGGTTGCCTGATTGATGTGAGTGTGCCGGTTGCGCAGCCGTCACGCGGTGAGGAACGGGCGCTGCCAGCATGAAATCACACATTGAGATGAACAACGAGTTTCTCGATCTCATTCGCGCCAATACGGCAACTGACGCGCCGATCCGCCCAGCCGGAGAACAGCAGAAGATTCACGTGATCGTAGCCGACGACCACACCATTCTGCGCGCCGGACTGCGCATGATGCTGAACGCCACGCCGGATATCGAGGTGATAGGAGAGGCGAGCGACGGCAAACAGGCGGTAGCAGAGGCGCTGCGGCTGGTGCCAGATGTCATCGTCATGGATATCACCATGCCCGAATGTAATGGCATCGAAGCCACCCGCCAGGTGAAGAAGCTGCTGCCGGAGGTGCGCGTGCTTGTGCTCACAATGCACGAGAACGAAGAGTACCTCTTCCAGATGCTGCGGGCAGGCGCATCGGGCTATATGCTCAAGGAAGCGGCAGATACCGACCTCATCTCGGCGATCCGCGTCGTCTCATCAGGGCGCTTCTACCTCTCGCCTTCGGCGCAGTCTATGATGGTGAGCGACTACTTGCAGCGTGTGCATACCGGCGAGGAACGCGACAGCTACGCCACGTTGACGGACCGCGAGCGCGAAATCCTGAAGTTGGTGGCCGAAGGCTATACCAACAATCAGATAGCCGAGCGACTGTTCATCAGCCCCAAGACGGTTGATACGCATCGAACGCACATCATGGACAAGCTCAACCTGCACAGCCGTGCCGAGCTTGTCAAATACGCAATGCGCCGCGGCCTGCTGGAAGATTAATCCCGCCGCACGACCCCCTCACGCCAGGCATAGACGGCGGCCTGCGTCCGGTCGAGCACGTGCAGCTTGCTCAGAATGTTGCTCACGTGGCTCTTGACCGTCTTCTCGCTGATGACCAGTCGCTCGGCTATCTCGGAGTTGCTCGCCCCATCCGCGATGAGCTTCAACACCTCCAGCTCGCGCTCGCTCAGCTCTATGAACGGGTTGAGCGTGGATTGCGTCGCCCCATGTAGCTCCTGCACCACTCGCGCCGCCACCCGCGGATGCAGCACCGCCTCGCCTTTCGCCGCCTTGCGCACCGCGCTCGCCAGCTCCTGTGAGTCCACATCTTTCAGGAGATAGGAGAGCGCGCCTGCGCGGATGGCCGGGAAGATGTGCTCATCCTGGTGGTATGAGGTAAGGACTATCACCTGCGATCGGGGGCTGGCACGCTTCACCTGGCGCGTCGTTTCTACGCCATCCATCTCTGGCATCACCAGATCCATCAGTACGACATCCGGCACCAGGTCCGCCGCCAGCCGAACCGCCTCCGCTCCCGACCCGACATCTGCTAGCACGGTGATGTCCGGCTGCACCTCCAAAAACGCTCGCACGCCCTGACGCACAAGCGCGTGGTCGTCCACAATCATGACCGTGATCGTCTCGCTGCCTACGCCTGACATACCGATTGCCTCTCTACGCGCGTGCCGCGTCGCTCGCTTTCGTGGCGCTTCCGGCGGCGAGAGCGGGCGGCGTCACCAGCGGAACGCACGCCTCTATGCGCGTTCCAGACCCTCTGGCGATACCGCCGATGGTGAGCGCGCCGCCGACGGCGTCAATACGCTCCCGCATGCTGGAGAGCCCAACACCCTTGCCGTCCGCGGCAATCGCATCGAACCCGGAGCCGTTATCAGTGATTGAGAGCAGCAGCGCCGACGGCTCCCAGCTCAGGTATACCTCGGCGCTCGTCGCTCCGCTATGTTTCGCGACATTTGCCAGCGCCTCCTGCGCCACACGAAAGAGCACCTGCTCAACATCCAGCGGCGCGGACCGCTCGCCTCGCACCCGTACCTCCACGGTGATGCCCGTCCGCCGCGCCCACTCGTCACAGTACTCGCGCAGCGCGGGCGCCAGCCCCTTGTTCGCCAGCGCCACCGGGCGCAGCTCCAATATCAGCGCCGTCAGCTCACGCTGCGCGTCTCCCACCATGCGCTCCACATCGGCCAGGTGTGCCTCCGCCGCGTCTGGATCGCGCCGTACGAGCGCCCGCGCCGCCGCCACCTGCATCGAAGCGGCGAATACCTGCTGTTTCACCGAATCATGGAGGTCGCGAGCGAGCCGGTTGCGCTCGTCTACGACTGCCAGCTCTTGACGAGTGGCGAGCAAGGCTTGAATCTGCTCGGCCATGCGGTTCAGATCGCGAGCAAGCTGTCCTAGCTCATCCTCGGACGGATCCCGCGCCGAGACATCGAAGTCACCGCGGCTCCAGGCGTCGGCGGCCAGCGTGATGCGTCTCAAACGCCGGGTGAGGCCGCGCGAGATGAGAAAGCCAAACAGCAGTCCGATGAGTCCGGTGGCGAGGGTCACGGTCACGATGAACCCTAGCAGGCTAGTAATTGCTCGCGGTAGGAAGCTGGACTGCGTACCCGCCACATCCATATCGAGCACCAGCGCCCCGATCACCTGGCCGGGAATCTTGATTGGCACAGCGATTTCAGCGCGACCGTTCACCTCCGGCGTTGCTAGATCGCTTGCGCGGTCGTCGCCCGCGAGCGCGGCGCGCACCACACGCTGCTGCGGCGCCGTCAGCGTCGCGATCAGCGGCGTTCCGGCGGGAAGAGCGCCTGGTGACGACGCAGCGATCACTTGCCCCGAAGCGTCCACCACGGCCATGTGCGAGGTGCCATAAGGTGGCCCGCTCATCCACAGGTCAGCAGCGCTGCCCGCGCCCTGCACGCGGCCATTGCTGTTGAAGTCCGTCAGCCAATTCTGTAAGTCGGAACGGTCCACCGGCACTCGATCCAGATACGGCAGCGTCTGTGCTGTGACATTCTCAAGCGCCGCCGCCATCTGGCGCGGCAGGTCGGGCGAGCGGATTGCGAAGAGATAGCTGGCGGCGAAGTACAGGATTGGGATCGTGAGCACGCTCAGCACCGTGACCAGCATGTATGACGCGGCGAAGCGCCAGCGCAGCCGGCGGAAGCGTTTGGGCAGGCGGCTCATCGGTTTCTCCAATGCGGAACGTCGTGACAATCCCCTGTGAGCGTCGTCAGGATAACGCCACTGTATCACGTCTGCGCACGGTCATCTGGCGCGCTGGCGGTTGCAACCGCCTGGATGACCGGAAGCTGGCTGCCATCCGGGGCCAGCTTCCGCATGCAAGGACTGGGCTCATACGGGGGGGTTGACAGGCTCTGGATCTTTCTCATGCGCTGGCGCTTCCGCCGCGAGGCCAGAGGAGGGTGCGCGATACAGTCGCGCCGCCAGGAATGCAATCCAGGCCCAACCCACAACGATGCCAACACGCTGGATGAAGCCCGTCGGTGCTCCCGGCCAGACGCCTCGCTCATCGAGCACCGATGTCACACTACTGATGACAAAGGACAGCGCCACCAGCACTCCCGAAATGGTGGAATAAGCCGTCCAGCCCCGCCAGCGCGGATCGCCCGCGAAGCGCCGCGCCAGCACGAAGCACGCGACCGCCAACGCGGCGAAACAGACCAGGCCCGCAAGACCGTGTATCGTACCATGGAGCGTTCCGTTATGGAAGCCATTTCCAACGCCCGAGCCTGGCGGGTAGCCCAACGCGGGGTCAGTAACAAAGATTCCCGCCACAATGAGAGCCAGCCCAAAGATTCCCAGTGCCACGGGCCCCGCGAGCGAGCCTTTGCCAGTTGCCAGCATACGCCGCAGCCCTAGCGCGAACCAGATGCTGAGCAGCCCACACATGAAAAAGTTGCTGACCTGCTCCCAGCCCTGATTGCTCAGGCTGAGCTCACTGCCAAAATTGCGCCAGGCACTATAGCCGGGGCGAGTGGCGCCCTCGATGAACAACACGATCACGAAAAGAACCGTACCGATGATGCCAGCCAGGGCGCTATATCGCAGGAAGGTAGCTGAGGTAGTTGGAAGTTGCGCGGGTTTTGTTGCGTGCTGTGCCATGAGTGATGCTCCTCTCAAGACCAGACGGTGGAATCCACGCCACCGGTCTACATAGTATGGCCGACGCATGGGTGTTTGCCATCGGTCTGGAGGAGGTATGTGAGACGGACCAGAGACGGAGAAAAGCGCCTATCGGCGCGGTCATCCGAACGGCTGCCCCTCCACGCCATCGCGAAGGGGCAGCCGCGTGGTCATTCGTAGCGCAACACTTCGAGCGGGCGCACGCGCGTCGCCCGCCATGCCACAAGCGCTGCTACCAGCATGCAGATCAGCGCCGCGGCAGGAACAATTCCCAGGACGGTGGCCACTGGCGTCGCGAAGCTGACGTTGAAGATCAGGTTACCAAGCGCCTGCGTCGAGATCGCCACCAGGAGCATCGCCAGCACGCCGCCGGTGAAGCCAATGACGCCGTTCTCGACCAGCACCTCACTCAGCACGTCGCGGCTGGTGTGGCCGACCGCCTTGAGGATGCCCAGCTCGCGCCGCCGCTCCAGCATCGCCAGCGCCACGGCGTTCGCGATGATGATGATCGCCGCCAGCATTGCCAGCGAGGCAATCGTGACCAGTACGATGACCAGATTGTCGAGATAGCCCGTGACCTGGGCAAATGTATCGGCGACACTGTAGGTCTGCACCGAGGGCAGCGCCGCCTGGATGTGCGCGAGCGTGGCGTCCGCGATGGCGGGGTCCACGTAGGCCATGTAGAGGTATGATGGTTGGTTTTGGGTCAGTGTCGCGACGACCGCACTGTCGAGCTGGATCGGCTCAAAGTCCAGGGTATACTGGTAGAAGCCGGCTACTGTGATTGTGGCCCGCGCGTGCGTCGTGGGGTTGGTGAGGATGATCGCGTCGCCGAGCTTGAGGCTCAGTGGCGCCTGCGACGCATCGAGCGGGAAGAGCGCGCTGCCCGTACTCGCGTCGGCCCGCGTGAGGCCACGTCCAACGTGGCTGTCGCCAGCACCCTGGACGATCTTGAAGAGGGTGGCGTTGGGCGCCTGGCCAGCGGCCAGATCGTAGCCCTGCACGCCGTCAAGCTGGCGCAATACATCGTTGGCGTTGTACTTGCCGGTGGCGCTCGCCGCCGCCACAATCGTGCTGATGGGCTGTCCGTTGATGGCAACCGGCTCGACCTGCGCGATAGTGTTGACGGACTCGTTCTTGAGGCCAGCGACTTGACTGAGCTGGCGATCGAGGGCGGGACGGTCGGCGCCGCCGGCAATCACGGCCACGTTGACGTTGCTGCTGTCGAGGTAAGTCACGAGCACACCGTGGATGTCCTGGCCGAGCACGAGCACCAGTCCGATGGCGAAGATGCCGATGGTCAGCGCGATCAGCGTCGCCACTGAGCGCGCTTTTCGCCGTCCAATGTTGCGCAGAGCGAGTCGCGTGTTCGCCTTAGCTGGGCGAGTCAGTAGCACCACAACGATGCCCAGCGCGACGATCACGAGCAGCAGAATGCCGAATGCTGGCTGTACCCTGGCCAGGGCCGTACCGGCCAGCAGCCCGACGATGGCGAGTGGCGCGTGCCACCAGCGTAGCCCATCGGGCACGGGGAGCTTGCTGATGATCAGCACGATCACGCCCAGCAGCACACTGAGCAGCGCCAGTACGATGGCCGTGCCGCCAACGGCCCCCAGCGCCACGAGTGGATTTTGCAGGATACTGACGGCGAGCGTGAAGAACAGCGCCGCTACGAGCGCCGCAAGGACGAGTGAGGCCAGCCGTGTCGAGATGCCCACGCGCTCGGGCAGCTCGCGCAATACCACGAGCGGACGCACAGCGCTGGCCTGCACGATGGGCAGCAACCCGAAGATCAGCGCGGTGAAGAAACCGACCGCCACGCCGGCGAGCACCGTGCGCGGATCAATCGTCGTGGGCAAATGGACCTGCAAGGCGCGAGCCAGTATACCGCTCACTCCGAAGCTCACGGCAATACCGGCCAGCGCTCCGACGATGCCGCCGAGCAGCCCAAGCAGCCCGGTCTCCACGCCGAACATACCGTAGAGGTCTATTCGGCGGTACCCGACAGTCTTGAGCATGGCGATCTCGACGCGACGGCGCCGTAGCGCCACCTGGATGGTGTTGACGATACCAACGCCGCCGATCAGCAGTGCGAGCAGCCCGACAATCTGCAGGAAGTAGCGGATCATCTGGACATTACTTTGCTGCGACGCGAGCAACCCTTTGGCTGTCTGCGTCGCGGCGAGGGGGAATTGCCGTCGTATCAGGTGTTCTGCCGTGGCCGCATTGGCATCGGTGTGGCCAGCTACGTCGGCGAAGACCTCGTTGTAGCCCGCCGGCTGATTCAGTGCGCTCGGCAGACTTGCATAGGCGCTGTACGCCATCAGCGTCTCCGGCCCCTGGAACATGCCAGTGCTCTGGACGATGCCGCCGACTGTTACCTCATCAGAACGACCGTCAGAGGTAGAGAACCGGAACGTATCCCCGACGTGCAAGTTAAAGGTGGCCGCCTGCGACGCTGTGATGACCACCGTATTGCCCTGTAGCAGAGCAGCGAGGGTGCCGTCGCTGGGAGTGCCGAAGACCAGACCGCCGGGCAACGGGAAGCGTGCCGGGTCCACGGCGCGCAGCGTGACTCTCAGCGCCGCGCTGCTCGTACGCACTTGCGCTGCCACCTGAGCGCTGGCGGTGTACTCGGTGATCGAGCCATCCGCGCGAAGCTGATCAAAGTAGGTCGCCTGAGCGGAGGTGAGCGGCGTATCGAAGGAGACCGCCACGTCACCGCCATTGAGCTGGCGCACATTGCTGGTGAAGCTGGACATAACCGCATTGGTGACGAGCTGCAACGAGACGATGGCTAGCACACCTACCGCCACGCAGAATATTGCAAGCATCGAACGCTGCCCGCCGCTTTTTAGCGACCGTGTTGCGTACGACCAGTACATTCGTATCTTCATCGTCGTTTTCCTTTATTCCTTTTCCTCGCGAGAGAGGGCAGAGAAGAGGTCGGGAACGAAACCTATGCCACCAGCCCATCCACGATGCGGATGGCGCGATCGGCGGCGGCTGCCACATTCGGGTCGTGCGTCGCGATCACAAACGTTGTTCCAGTAGCCTCGCGCAGCTCCCGTATCATCCGTAGCACGTTCTCGCCGTTCTGCGTATCCAGGTTGCCGGTTGGCTCATCCATGATGACAATGGCGGGATTCGTCGCCAGCGCCCGCGCCACAGCGACACGCTGCTGCTCACCGCCGGATAGCTGGTTTGGGCGATTGGTCAGCCGGTGGCCCAATCCCACCAGGGTCAGCAACTCTTTGGCGCGAACCGACGGTTTGCCGGGGTGCTTTCCGACGTAGAGCGGCACTTCGACGTTCTCCTGCGCCGAAAGTGTCGGAATGAGGTTGAACGCCTGGAAGACCATGCCGATCTTCGCGTTGCGTACGGCTGCGAGCTTCGCCTCGCTCATCCTGGTGATGTCTACGTTATCTACCAGCATTTGTCCGGTCGTCGGTGAGTCCAGCCCAGCGATGATGCCGAGTAGCGTGGACTTACCAGAGCCGGAGGGGCCGACGATGGCTACAAATTCGCCGTGCTCGATCCGCAGCGTGATGCCCTTGAGGATACTGATGCGCTCGTGGCCCAGCGGCAGGCTCTTGGTAATGCCGTGCGCTTCGAGCGCCGCATGGTCTATGTGCTGCGTCGGAGAAGACATGTGCGTCTGGACTGTGGTGTTCTCCATGGATGTGCCGCCTTTTCCTGGGTGTACCTGGGTGTGCTTACGCTTCTGAATGCTGACACGCCAAGTATGCTCGGAGCGGCGGCTTTTTCCATCGGTCTGGAGACGGAACATGAGGAGGGCTGGAGGCGGAGAAAAGTAGCTATGGGTGGCGGCATCGGCACGTTGGCCTCTGGCCCGCCCTAACTCCCTGACTGCTCCATTGAAGGTTCAGTGCCGGTATCATCCAGGTTCATGATCAACTCGACGGTATGATGCGTGGCGTCCCCGCTCTCCCGCAGCTCATCCACCAGCTCCTTGATGAGGAATAGCCCCCAGCCACGCGGCGATTGTAGCCCGGCCAGCTTGGCTCCCAGTTCTGGCGCCTCCGGAGTGGGAATGGCCACCTGACCGCCCTGGTCGGTGATGCGCACCGCAACGGCGGTGGGGACGGCCCGCACCTCCAGCGCAACGGGACGCTCCGGCTGGTAGCCGTTGCCATGCTCCATCGCATTCATCGTCGCCTCGCCAACCGCCGTCTTGAGCTGTTCTAGTCGCTTCGGGGAGAGTGGGAGCGAGCGCACGGCTTGCGCGACGCGGGCGATGGCCTGCCGTTCATTACCCCGCTCGCTGGCCAGCGTCCACGCATCCAGCGTACGCCAGGGAGTAGCGTCGTCGGTTGCGCCGGAGGAGTGTGTACTTGTGCTGCCAGGCAGGTCGTCGTGAGGCGCACGCTGCACGGCGACCAGCGTGATGTCGTCCTCCTGTTCCCAGCCAGCACCGGTGAACTCCGCCAGCGCATGCAGCAAGAACACAATCGGAGGCGTGCCATCGGCGTGCCGCTGCAACAGCTCCCGCAGGCGCGGCAGACCGAACATCTCGCGCTGGGG